>JBBAVO010000634.1:0-1001 GCA_040397635.1 Pirellulales bacterium | reverse complement strand
CAAGCGCTGAGTGGAGCTGATCAGCCTGTCCGTTTCATGACGACGGCGGCGTTGTGTCCACCGAAGGCGAACGACTGCGTGATCGCCGTCTCGATCGGGCAGGGACCGGCCTCGCGGGCGAACCGGAGGTCGCGGATCGGGTGCTCGAGGTTGTGGCACGCATGGGTCGCCTGGTGGGCGATCGACAGCGCGGTGACCGCCGCTTCGATGCCGCCGCTGGCCCCGATGCAGTGGCCAGTAAGCGATTTGGTGGCAGCGACGAGCGGCGTCGTTCCGAAGAGCCGCTCGATGACCGACGACTCGATCTCGTCGTTGACTGCCGTGCCTGTGCCGTGGGCATTGATGTAGTCCACGTCGCCCGGCGTGCAGGCGGCGTCGTGCACGGCGGCGGTGACCATCTCGGCGATCCGCGTACCCGAAGGTTCCATCGACATGATGCTGTAAGCATCGAAGTTTTCGGCATAGCCGACGATCTCCGCATAGGCCCGCGCTCCACGGCGGCGGGCGGCCTCGGCCTCCTCGCAGACCAGCACGGCGGCACCGCCCTCGGCGAAGAGAAAGCCGGTGCGGTCGCGGTCGAAGGGGCGGTTGGCCCGCTGGGCATCGGAGCCCTCGGCAGCCAGGGTTCGGGCGATGTCGAAACCCCGAAAGATGCCGCCGTAAGGATCGCAGAGATATTCAGCACCGCCGCAGAGCGCCATGTCCACCGAGCCGGCGGCGATCGCCCGGAAGGCGTGCCCGACGGCAACGGTTCCTGCTGCGCAGGCCTGCGAAAACGTCAGGTTCGGCCCGCCGAGCGACCAGCGGATGCCGAGCAGGGCCGACACGGCGTTGGGCATCATGGACGGAACGGCGTAGGGATTGAAGCGGGGCGGCATGGGGGGCAGGATCGCAGGATCGGGGACGTCGCCTTTCAGCGGGCTCATGACGTGATTGGCGAGGTTGCCCACGAAGGACGTGATGCCGCCCACGCCGGTGCCCATGAAGACGCCGCAGCGGTC
>JBBAVO010000633.1:0-1002 GCA_040397635.1 Pirellulales bacterium | reverse complement strand
GAGCCCTTGATCACCGCCTTGTGCCGTTCGGCTGAGCGAAACACGATCGGCTTGCCATCGGCGCCGCCCCGCGGTGGGGCAACCCGCTCCCGGTAGATGCCCGCCGCCACGAGCACCGTGTCGCCCGGCTGGGCCGCGTCGGCCCCGCGTTGCACCGTGCGGAATGGAGCAGCGGAAGTGCCCGCGGCCGTGTCATTGCCCTGTGGCGAGACATGGAATGTCTCAGCGCGGGCGGTCGCGGGGAGGCCGGCGACCAGTGTCAGTCCGACACACGCCGCCAGGGCTACGGATGGCTTTTCCCAAATCCAGTGAGGAAGTCGCACGCTGTATGCTCGGGGTTGATAGGGGATTCATGGTGCTTATGGCCCATTATCTAACCACGCCGCTCCTTCTGCGGTCCATTAGCCATGTGGCTACTGGCATCTCACCGATGGGACGCGGATACTCAGTAAATGGGTGGGGCTTGGCTTGAAATGACACACGCTGTTCGTCCTGCCCGCCGCCGGCAGTTCCCACCATGCACCTCACCTCCCGCATCCGCCTGCTGCTCGTAGACGACCATCCGGTGATGCGGGCGGGCCTCGCAAACCTGTTGAGCACCGAGCCCGATTTCCAAGTGGTCGCCCAGGCCGATGATGGCGAGACGGCGATCCGGCTCTGGCAGCAGCACACGCCCGACGTCTGCCTCCTCGACATGACGATGCACGGACTCGACGGCGTCGAGACGCTCAAGCGACTCCACGCGATCGCCCCACAGGCCCGCGTGCTCATGCTCACGTCGTCAGACTCAGCGGAAGACGTGGCCCGGGCGTTGGCCGCCGGTGCCAACGGCTACATCACGAAGAGCGTCAAGCACAGCGAGGTCTTCGCCGCGATCCGCTCGGTGCACGCGGGCGGGCGGCCCGTCAGCGAGCACGCGATCGTCGATTCCCGGCCCACGCGGCAGGTGGCCGGCATCTCGCTCACGCCCCGGGAGATCGAGGTGGTGGCCTTCATGCGGGA
>JBBAVO010000632.1:0-1004 GCA_040397635.1 Pirellulales bacterium | reverse complement strand
CCGAGCACGAAGGCGGCGAAGATCGCGATGGCGGCAGCTGAGGATTCGTAGAGCATCGGCCGGGAGTCCTTTCAAAGAACGCAGTTTCAAAACGCTGTCGCTGGTGCGTATCAGCTGCGAGGCGGGCCGCCGCCTTCGACGGTCCGGCAGGCGGCCATGTAGATGATGGCAAGCAGGAACGCTCCCGCGATCAGTCCCATGCCATACGCAATCGCCAGATTCACGCCGCCGAAGGGCCGCAGCGAGAGAAGGTCGGGGCGGAACAGCACGAGGACCATAAAGCCGGCGTAGAGCAGCACATAGATCCAGAACAGCGTCAGGCCGATGCGGCTGCTGGCCGTCGCGGCGGGGGCGGTCTTGAGTGACTCTGATCGTGATTCATGTGCAGACATGTCCGCCTCCAACTGGTCGTTCCCACGCGCTCCGCGAGGCCGAGAGTGTAGCATCGCTGCGGTCACGGTGCGGCGGAGACTGACACCACGCCCACAGACTATGCGGCGTCCTTGCGATTCGCCTTGGGTGTCGTCTTGGGTGTCGCGGCGGGATTTTTCTTGCGACCGTTGAGAGGTTCCGTGCGCCACCAGTCCGGTCCCTCGGCCTCCACCTCGGCGGTGTAAGCCCGCAGCCGCGCCATCATCGCCGCGAGCCGATCGGGTTCCTCGGCCGCCAGATTTGTCGCTTCATTCCGATCGGTAGCGAGATCGTAGAGTTCGGGCTTTTCCAGCGACTCGTCCACGACGATCTTCCAATCACCCTCCCGGTAGGCCACCTTGCCACCCCATCGCCAATAGAGCGGCACCGGCCGACTCAATGCAGCACCGGATACGAGCGGCAGCATGTTCGTGCCGTCGAGCATCCTGCCCGCCGGTGGCTCGACTCCCGCCGCCGCCAGGGCCGTCGGGAAAAAATCGCTGCCGATCACAGGCACGCTGCTCTCGGTACCGGCTGTGATCCTCCCGGGCCAGCGGACGAGCCCCGGCACCCGGTGCCCGCCCTCGTACATC
>JBBAVO010000631.1:0-1004 GCA_040397635.1 Pirellulales bacterium | reverse complement strand
GCCGCAACGAACTCTACGACCTGCGAACCGACCCTGGGGAAACCACCGACCTTGCCGCGGCCGACCCAGCCCGCACGCTTTCGCTCAAGGCGCGGCTCGACACCTGGCTCGCCGACGTCGGCGGCCAGATGCCCACCGCCAACGCCGCCTTCGACCCTGTCCGCGACGGTAAGCCCGCCGGCACGATGCGGAAACGATAGCCACGGGCCGCGGCGTGTAGGATGAATCATCGCAGCGGCAGGTCCGCCCTCATACCGAGCAATTCCCTCATGCCGAACAATGCTGGAGGCCCGATGCCGATGGCACGAAGTCGTTTCTTCCCCTTGGTGTCGCGGCCGCGGCGATCGCTCTCCTTCGCCATCACGATCATGGCCACGGTGGGCGTGGCGGCGGGCACGACGGCACATGGCCAGGAGGCAAACGTGCAACGACCGTGGATGTTTTCCGAGGCGAAGCTGCCCGAGGGCTTTCCCGCGGCCGGACCGGTCAACGAGGTGATCGTGAAGACCTACCCGGCGCATCGCCTCGCACGGGTGCGGGCCGAGGGGGGCAGCAATGGCATGTTCATGAAGCTCTTCCGCCACATCGAGCGGAACGAGATCGCGATGACGGCGCCGGTGGAGATGTCGTGGCAGCAGGCCGCCGGCAAGGAGCCGGTCGCGATGGCGTTTCTCTATGCCAAGCCGTCGATCGGCGCGGCAGGCGCCGATCCGGAAGATCCGCGGGTCGTCGTCGAGGACATCCCTGAGATCAAGGTCGTGTCGATCGGCCTCCGCGGCAGCTACGACAAGTCAACGTTCGACCGCGGCGCCACGCGGCTCGAGGCGTGGCTGAAAGAACACCCTGAGTGGAAGGCTGCAGGCGACATGCGGACGCTTGCCTACAACAGCCCGTTCGTGCCGGGTTTGATGAAGTATTCGGAGGCGCAGATCCCGATCGAGCCACCCGTGGGTCGGTGATCCTGCCGGGATGGCTCAGCCGGCATCCGCCGCTGTTGGGACGCT
>JBBAVO010000630.1:0-1007 GCA_040397635.1 Pirellulales bacterium | reverse complement strand
TGGAGCGTGTTCAAACCCTACCGGCTCGAGGTGCTGGGGCAGATCCTGGCCGCCGGTGCCCTCTGGGGCTTGGTGATCCGGCCGATGCAGGGGATGATCAAGTTTTTGAATGTTCCCGGGAGACGTGACGAAGTGAAGGCTCTCAACGTGACCGTATCGGGCATCGTGGCGGCGGTGGTGTTGGCGGCGATCGCCCTGATTCCGCTCCCGCAGCGGGTCTGGTGTGCCGCCGAGCTACGGCCGCGGGGCGAGGAGATGGTCTATGTGACGGTGGCCGGGAGGCTCGAGAGCCTGGCGGTGAAGGCCGGCGACGTTGTGAAGAAGGGTCAGGAGCTGGCCCGGCTGTCGAGCATCGATCTCGATCTGGCGATCGCGGATCTGGAGGGGAATGCCTCGCAGTCACGGGCCCGGCTCAATAGCCTCCAGAGGGAGCGTTTCACCGATCCGGCGGCGGGCTTGGAGATCGGCACGGTGGAGGAGTCGCTGAAGAGCGTCGAGGAGCAGCTGGCGAAGAAAATGAAGGATCGAACGGAACTCGTGCTCGTCGCGCCCCGCGACGGCGTCGTGCTGCCGTCGACGAATGTACCACCGTCGAAGGAGGCGATGGCCACGGGCAAACTGCCAGGCTGGTCGGGCAATTCGCTCAGCAAGAAGAACCTGGGGTCAACCTTCACCGAGGGCACGGTGCTGTGCATGGTGGGGGAGGCGGAGAAGCTCGAGGGGGTGATGGTGGTGGACCAGTCGGAGGTGGAATTCATCACTCGTGGGCAGCCGGTTGACCTCAAGCTCGACGCCTTCCCGTGGCGGACGTTCACCGGCACGGTAGACGAGCTGGCAGAGACCCACATCGAGACCGGTTCGGAGCGGCTGTCGGTGAAGGCGGGGGGCCAGGTGCCGACCAAGACCGACGACTCTGGCCGGGAATCGCCGATCTCAACGAGCTACGAGGCGATGACGTCGCTCGACGATCCCGACGGCGTGCTGACGCCGGGCATGCGGGGCACGGC
>JBBAVO010000629.1:0-1014 GCA_040397635.1 Pirellulales bacterium | reverse complement strand
GAGATAGAGCCGGCACATCTGCCGGTTGTCGTTCTTCGAGTAGTCGAGCACGCGGCCCGTCTCGATCCGGCCACCGGCCCGGCCGAGCACCGCCACCGGCAACTGGTCGTTGTCGTGCTTCGCACCGGCCATCATGCTCGAACACATCATGATCATCGAGTTGTCGAGCGCCGTGCGGCCCCCCTCGTCGATCGCGTCGAGCCGGCGAGCCACGTGGGCCATCTGCTCCATGAAGAACTGGTTCACCTTCAGCCAGTCGGCCCCGTCGGAATGGGAGAGCAGGTGGTGGATCATGTAGTCGATCCCCTGCGAGGGATTGTCGGTCCGCGTCAGGTTCGGAAACCGCAGCGCTGAGTGGTCGTTGTTGAGCTTGAGCGTGACGATCCGCGTGGTGTCGGTCTGGAAGGCGAGCACGAGGATGTCGCACATCAGCCGCATGTGCTCGGCGATGTCCTGCGGGATGCCGTCCGGCGGCCGCGGCATGTCGGGCTTGTCGAGCGTCGGCTTCCAGCCCTGCAGCTCCCCGCGCTCTCCGGCGGTGGCGATCCGCTGCTCCACGTCGCGGACGCTGTCGAGGTATTCGTCGAGCTTCCGCCGGTCGGACGTGCTGATCCGCCGTCGCAGGTCGCCCGCCTCCTCGATCACGGCGTCGAGCACGCTCTCGTCCCCCTTCTCCGTCCCCTCCTTGAAGAGCCGGTCGAAGGCGAGCGCGGGATAGAGCTCCAAGGGCGTGGGCGTGGTCGGCGAGCTCCACGAGATGTGGGAGCTGTAGAGCATCGAGTAGTTCTTGTGCACCGACGGGTTCGACTTCTCGCAGCCGAGCACGAGGCTCGGCACCTTCGTCCCGCGGCCATAGGTCTGGGCGAGCAGCTGATCGACGCTCGTGCCCGAGCGGATGTCGCCGCCGGAGGCCAGCGGGGCGCCCGAGAGCAGGTTGCCCGTCTGCGAGCTGTGGATGTTGCCCTTGCGGGCCTGCTCGTTGTAGAGCCCCTTCACGAAGAGCAGCTTCTCGCG
>JBBAVO010000628.1:0-1017 GCA_040397635.1 Pirellulales bacterium | reverse complement strand
TGCCGGAGCTTTTCGATCGCTTCACCGTGGGCGAGATCGTCGTGCCGCCGCCGTTCCTCGAGAGCGATTCGTGGGCGGTGGGGGAGGTGCTACGGCTGGCGCGGGCGGCTTTTATCCCGGTGCGTTCTGCTGTGGCAGGGGAATCATTCGCGCTCGATCCGCTCTGCCGCGTCCGCGTGCTGCATCCGGCCCCCGTCAGCGACGATCAAAACGTTCATGAGGTCACGCTGAAGGATGCGATGGCGACAGACAATGAGACGAGCCTCGTGCTCGCCGTGGAGTCGGCAGGCCGACGGCTGCTCCTCACGGGTGACCTCGAGGGGCCGGCGTTGGCCAGGTTCATCGCCTCCGATCCAGATTCTTGTGACGTGCTCGTTGCGCCGCATCATGGCAGTCGAACGAGCCTGCCGCCGGAGATCGCGCGGGTCACGGCGGCTGACTGGGTGATTGTCAGCGGCGCGGGAACTGCGGGTTGGCCGCAGGTCCGCGAGGCCTATGCCGGGGCACGGGGAGATGGTGCACGCATCGCCGTCGTCAAAACGGGCGCCGACGAGGGGTCGGCCGGCGGTGCCATCGCGGTCACGCTCACGGCGTCTCGCGTGCGCGTGGAACAGTTTGGCGGCGGACGATGGCGGGAGGTGCCGCCCGCCACGCGTCAGGCGGCGTCCGCCCCGCCAGCGTCGGGACGCGTCAGCAGCCAGCCGAACGCGATGACGAGCAACTGGCTGGCCACGAATCCAGCCAGCAGCATCAGCACGCCGCTTGTGAATCCGTAGCTGTGCAGGCCGATACCGAGCTGGTTGGTACCGAACCAGCTCCAAGCGGTGATGATGTTGCCACCGATGGCAAACAGTGCAAACCCGCGGGGGCCCAGCCAGCGATCCCACCGCGCGTGGAGCGCGGCAGCGTTCCAGAGCACGATCATCAGGGCACCGTTCTCCTTCGGATCCCAGCCCCAGAATCGGCCCCAGCTGTCGTCGGCCCAGAGGCCGCCGAGCACGGTGCCGATGAAGCTGA
>JBBAVO010000627.1:0-1018 GCA_040397635.1 Pirellulales bacterium | reverse complement strand
GGCAGCGGGCGTAGACCGCCTCGGTGACGAGCGTGCTGGGCACGCCCATGTCGAGTGCCAGCTGGCTCATCCACTTGCCGGTGCCCTTGGCGCCGGCCTTGTCGAGGATTTTATCGACGACGAAGTCGTTGGTGCCGGGATCGCGGGCGGTGAAGATGTCGCGGGTGATCTCGATCAGATAGCTGTCGAGTTCGCCGCGGTTCCAGGTGTCGAACACCTTGGCGAGTTGGTCGTTCGAGAGGCCGGCCGCCTGCTTGAGGAGCCAGTAGGCCTCGCAGATAAGCTGCATGTCGCCGTATTCGATGCCGTTGTGAACCATCTTCACATAGTTGCCGGCGCCGCGCGGGCCGACCCAGTCGCAGCAGGGAATGTCGCCTTTGGGGCCGACCTTGGCAGCGATAGCCTGGAAGATTGGCTGGACGAGCGGCCAGGCGGCCTTGGAGCCGCCGGGCATGAGGCTCGGGCCCTTGAGCGCGCCCTCTTCGCCGCCTGAGACACCGGTGCCGATGTAGAGCAGCCCCGAGGCTTCGACCTCCTTGGTGCGACGATCGGTGTCGGAGGGAAGCGTGTTGCCGCCGTCGATGATGACGTCGCCCTTGGAGAGCAGGGGGGTGAGCGTGGCGATCAGCTGGTCCACGGCCGGGCCGGCCTTGACCATCATCATCACCTTTCGCGGGGCCTTGAGCGACGCAACCAGGTCTTCGAGCGTATGGCAGCCGACCACGTTCGGCTGCTTGCCGCGGCTGGCCGTGAACGCGTCGGTGACGCTGGTCGTGCGGTTGTAGACGGCGATCGAATAGCCGCGGCTGGCGATGTTGAGGGCGAGGTTCTCGCCCATGACGGCCAGTCCGATGAGTCCGATGTCGCACGACGCCTGCTTGGTCATCCGCGAAGCTCCTTAGAACAGTGGTGTTTTCGTTCAGTGATGGTGCGGGTGGGGTGATTCGGAAAGCCGAGACTATATCGGTCTTTTTGGGTCTGAGCCAAAGTCTGCCGATTCTGCCCGGGTTTGGCGATT
>JBBAVO010000626.1:0-1018 GCA_040397635.1 Pirellulales bacterium | reverse complement strand
ACGCCATGGCTGAATCCTCTCCTTCGCCAGATGATTCGTTAATCGGCAGGACGGTTGCGGGCCGCTACCGGGTGATATCGAAGCTTGGCGAGGGCGGGATGGGGGTGACCTACCGTGCCTGGGACGAGCGTGAGGGCCGCCCGGTCGTGCTCAAGATGCCGCGGCGGAATCTCGTCGCGAATGCGGCATTCTTGGAGCGGTTTAGCCGCGAAGTGCGGATGATGGCGGCGTTGTCGCATCCGGCGATCGTTCCGATCCTGGACGTCGGCGAGGACGATGGACTGCCCATCCTGGTGATGCGGTTCTTGCCTGGTGGCTCGCTTTCGAATCGGCGTCTGCGGGACGACGAGGGGAAGGTGCAGCCGATGCAGCCATCGACGCTGCAGTTGTGGCTGCCGGCGGTGGCGTCGGCGCTCGATTTCGTGCACGCCAATGGGATTGTGCACCGCGACGTCAAGCCGGCGAACATTTTTTTCGACGCGTTCTGGGGAGCGTATCTGGGGGACTTCGGGATCGCGAAGATCGTCGAGGACACGACTGTCTTGGAAAAGGAGCACACGCTGACGGCGACGTCGATGGCGATCGGCACAATGGAGTACATGGCCCCCGAGCAGTTCGCGCCGAAGGCGATAGTCGATGGTCGCGTCGACCAGTATGCGTTGGCGGTGATGGTGTACGAGATCCTGATTGGCCAGCGGCCTTTTCGAGGCGAGACGGCGCACCTGGTGGTGGAGGTGACGACGCAGCCTGTGCCGCGGGTCACGCAGTTCCGCCGGGATCTACCCGACTCGGTCTGCCAGGCGGTGTATCGCGGGCTGTCGAAGCAGCCCAGCGAGCGATTCGCAAGCTGTGCGGAGTTTGCACAGGCGGTGCTACGGGACGTGCGGCCGATGGCCGACGAGGAGGGGGTGGCGCGGCTCTTGTGCCCGCAGTGCGGCAACATGCTGAAGATGCCGACACGTGCGGCGGGGCGGCAGGGGAAGTGTCCTCGGTGCAAGGCAGAGATGATGGTCGCCGA
>JBBAVO010000625.1:0-1019 GCA_040397635.1 Pirellulales bacterium | reverse complement strand
TTCAGGGGGGGGCAGGTGGTGACGGTGATGTCGCCCTTCACCTTCGTCTGGCAGGCGAGCCGCATGGTGCTCTCGTTGCCGATGTAGGCCAGCGAAACCGCCATGCGAGCCGCTTCGAGAATGCCCCGGGGGCTGGTGTTTTCCATGCCCTTGGTGATCAGCACCCGGCAGGTGCCGCACGAACCAAACCCATGGCAGTTGGCGACCGTGTGGATTCCCGGGTAGAGGGCCACGCCTGCGGCGAGTGCCTCCTTGCGGAGATTGGCCCCCTCGGGAACCTGAATTTCCTTTTTTTCGTTCGCGAAGGTAATCGTGGGCATCGGAATTCTCTCGCTTGTGTGGGGTGAATTGTCCGATACTGTAGCCAGCGCGGGGAAGTCCTTCCAGCAGACCGGAACGGGGCCATGGCGGAACTCTCAAAATACCAGCAATCAGTCGTCAAGAACTACTACGACAACCTCGACACAGCCCTTCTCCAGCGGCTGGGAGAGCAGGTCACCGACCTCTACCTGGCGGAGGGGAAGAAGCGGGCCAAGCTCTGGGAAACCATCGAGAAGTCTCTGGCCAAATTGGGGGTGCCCAAGAGCCGGATCGCGACGATCGTAAAATCGGACGACGCCCGCCAACTCGCCACGATCCTGCAGGAACTGCTGGCGAAGGATTGACCGCTTGGCCGGCGTGCCGCATCCTGTGGGGCTTCCATCCTCCGGGAGTCACGCCATGAGCACGACCGATCCAGCCGCCGACCGTACCGTCCTCCTCGAGTCCCTGCGCTGGAAAAAGTTTCCGGTGCTCGACGACGGCTTCGTGGCGCTGGTTGACTGCATGGGCGACGACGGCTCCGTCGTGCAGGCCGCCCGGGTCAGCTATGGCGAGGGCACTCGCAAGGTCAGCGACGACCGCCAACTCATCCGCTATCTCCTGCGGCATGCCCACACCACCCCCTTCGAGATGGCGGAACTGAAGTTCGTGGTCCGCGTGCCGATGGACTGCTGGCGGCAGTGGATCCGGCACCGCAC
>JBBAVO010000624.1:0-1020 GCA_040397635.1 Pirellulales bacterium | reverse complement strand
CGACACTGTCCGTCACTGGGACGTTCGTCAGCCTCGACCGCACGAACCGCACGTCATCCACGTCCTGCCGCACAGCAGCGTTCCGAACGACCGCTCCGCGTCGCTGAACGACCCGGCCGACTGGCCACGCAGAATGTTCCGCGCCGGCTGCGTTCACGCCCCCTGCCTCTCCTCCGGCTGTTCCTTCTCTTGTTCCTTCTCTTGTTCCTGCAAACCCACCGCGGATGCCCGCGAGCACGGCCGCGGCGTACTCGCGATCGGAAGGCTTGCCGATGCGGGCGAGATCCAGGAGCACGAAGTCTCGCTCGACCACGAGCCCCCACCGATCGTCGCCGGCGCCGTTGGCCTCGATCGCCTCCCCCAGCACCTCGGCCAACTGTCGGCGGGCTTCGAGGGCCCGATCGTGGCTGCCGAAACGTTCGATGAACTGCCGCAGCCGCGTCATCCGATCGCGGGGGATGCCGCCCGAAGGTGCGTCGGCCAACGCCACGGCGGAGGCTCGGGCTGCGAACGCATCGAGTTCCGCCCGCAGGGGCGGCGTCGCCTTGGCGAACAGTTCGGCAAGCCGCCCGCGGATCCACCGCGCAGGCGCGAGGGCTACCTGGGCATCGGAACCATCGACAACCAGGCCGTCCATCCCCAGGCCGTCGAGGCCCGAACCATCAACGGCGGACTGTGACTCGGCCACCTGACCCGTCTCGAGCATCGGCTCCGCCGCGGCGGCGTCGGACTGCGTCAGCAACTGCTGCATCGCGTCCCATGCCTGAGGCAGATCGCCGGTGCGCAGAAATCCATCGACGGCGGCCCGCAGCGCGACGATGGCAGTCGCCGGCGAACCGCTCAGGGCGACAGCCTCGCGCCACAGCGGCGCCGCCTGGGCGAAATCGCGCTGCATGGCAAACAGCATCGCGGTGGCCACGACGGCGGCGGGCACGCGGGTCGGCTGCAACGCATGCGCCTCCCGGACGGCCGCGATGCCGCTGGCGATCCGCCCCTGGTCGAGGTCCAACTGGCCGCGCC
>JBBAVO010000623.1:0-1028 GCA_040397635.1 Pirellulales bacterium | reverse complement strand
ACCTTCTTGGCCTTCGTCTCGCTGCGGACCACCACCACGCTGGGGATGGCCTGCTCCGCGGCGTGTCGGAATGCCCTGGAGAGCGAGTTGGCGTGCATGAGGGCATCTGCAGTCGCGGCCGTTTCGTCGCCGCGAGCGTGTGCGGCCATGCCGAGCACCGCGGCCGTCGGCAGTGCGAGCGACAGGAAAGCCCGCTGCAGTCGCGACGGGCGGGCGTTGGGGGCGACCATGGAACGAACGCTTTGCATGAGGTTCATAAAGGAGCACTCAGCCTTTCTGGGTGGAGTTCGCGTGGATTATAGGCCTGCGACCGTATGGCGCGGAGGCAGCGGGCGTCAGGCGTGTGGCCTCGCGGCTGCAAACGCATCCATGCCGGCTGCCTCGCTGGCACCGGCTTCATCGCGTGTCTGAAATGTCTCTACGCGGCCGGTGAGAGGCTGGTTCGCCGGATGGCGGAAATCGTGTTTTTGCCCGGGTTTTGCGGCGTGTTGCGTTGACAGGCCGCTACGAAGAGGCGTACCTTTGGCAGGTGGATAGGAACGCGGGTATGGTAGGGAAGGCATGAAGCGAGCGGACCAGCAGCAGTCGAAGGAACACCAGCGGGGCGGCCAGCCCCGATCGGACCGTGGCGACCGGCCCGAAGCCGTCATCGACATTGCGGAGTGCCAGCGGCGGATCCAATACGAGTTTCGCGATCCCTCCCTGCTCGTGGCCGCCTTCACGCACGCGTCGGGAGCTCAGCACCGCCTGGCGTCAAACGAGCGGCTGGAATTCCTCGGCGATGCCATTCTGGGGTTCATCGTCTGCGAGACGCTCTACCAGCTCTTCCCCGATTCGCTGGAAGGGGACCTGACCCGGATCAAATCGGTGGTGGTGAGCCGCGAGACCTGCGGGCGGATCACGGAGCGGCTGCAGCTGATCGACTTTCTCATCGTCGGCAAGGGACTGGCGCTCAACCGTCCGGTGCCGGCGTCGGTGTTGTCAGACCTGTTCGAGTCGCTCGTGGCCGCGATGTATCTCGACGGCGG
>JBBAVO010000622.1:0-1032 GCA_040397635.1 Pirellulales bacterium | reverse complement strand
CAGCCCATCCGCCTGGCGGCGGATGCTGCGGAGCTCGGCGGCGTCTTTGCGGGCGAGGTTCTTCAGCTGCATCCCCATCCGCGGATTCTTTTTGAGCAGCTTCTCGTGGCGGGCGAGGAAGTCCCAGTAGAGCGTCGTGAACGGGCAGGCATCGGGGCCGGTGGCGAGCTTCGGATTGAACCGGCATCCCGCGCAGGCGTTGCTCATCCGGTCGATGTAGGCCCCCGACGCGCAGTAGGGCTTGGAGGCCATCACGCCGCCGTCGGCGAACTGGCTCATGCCGAGCGTGTTGGGAAGCTCCACCCACTCGACGGCATCGACGTAGACCGCGAGGTACCAGCGGTGCACATCCTGCGGCTTCACGCCCAGGAGCATCGCGAAGAGCCCCGTCACCATCAGGCGTTGGATGTGATGGGCGTAGCCGTGGCGGAGCGTCTGTGCGAGCGCGTCCTTCAGGCAGTTCATCTCGGTCTCGGCCGTCCAATAGAAGTGTGGCAATGGAAGATCGGCGCCGAGCGCGTTGCGTTGCTCGTACTCCGGCATGAAGTGCCAGTAGACGCCGCGGACATACTCCCGCCAGCCGAGCACTTGCCGGATAAAACCCTCGGTGGCCTCCAGCGGCGCTTTTCCCTGCCGCCACATCCGCTCGGCGCCGGCGACCACGTCGCGGGGATCAAGCAGCTTCATGTTCATCGCCTGCGAGAGGCGGGAGTGGTAGAGCCACGGCTCGCCGGTCCAGATCGCGTCCTGATACTTCCCGAAGCTGGCGAGCCTGTGCGTGAGGAAATCGTCGAGTGCCGCCTGGGCGTCGTCGGGCGTCACCGGCCAGTCGAAGGCGTCGAGGCTGCCGGGATGGCTGGCGAAGCGGGCGTTGACGAGTGCGATCACGTCGCGAGTGATGGCATCGGGCGGAAACGATCTCGGCGCGGGGAGGCGGCCCGGGCCAGGAGTGGGGCCGCTCTTGGGAAACGAGCCGCGGTTCTCCGCGTCGAAGTTCCACTGGCCGCCGGCGGGCTCGCCGTCGTCCATGAG
>JBBAVO010000621.1:0-1033 GCA_040397635.1 Pirellulales bacterium | reverse complement strand
GGCGACACTGGAAATGTCGTGCCGGGTAACCGGTTGTGGGTTCGAGTCCCATGCCCTCCGCTCCAGTTGGTTTCGAGGTTTCTGGCCTAGTTTTCGTTTGGGTTGCTCTCGGGGGGCGCGTTCACCTTGATCGGCTGGTCGTTTTCCCGCTCGGACGGCGGGGTGCCATTCGACGCCTTTTCCGACCCGGCAGGCTTGGATACCGGGCCCGCCCCGGGCACCCCCTGCTGCACGCGGACCAGCAGCATCTGCTCCACCTTGCCATCGGCCTTGTGCATCAGGATCGTCAGTTGATCCTTCGTGAGGTTTGAGATGCCGGCCTCGTAGACCGGCTCCTTCTTGTCGCCGATCGTCCACGCCGCCCGTTGCGTCTTCTTGTCAACCTTCCCCGTCACGTGGGAATTCTCATCTGACACCGCGTTGTAGTAGCTGCCGCGGAGAATGCCGTTCTTATCGATCGCAAGAGAAAGAAAATTGCTCGCGTCGGTCTCCTGCGACCGCGTCATCGCAAACACCCCGAGCGACCGCCATTCGTCGTCGTCGGCAATCTTCGCGTCACCGCCACCCTGGGATGCAATCGCCGTCGCCTGCTGGGCGTATTCGGTCGCCGTGCCCACGCGACTGCCCTGCACATACACGCCGTCGTCCTGATACACCACCGTGGTGCCGTAGTCGTATGGGATCGTAGCCACTCCGCTACTCACGCCGCCGCCACCACCGCCACCTCCTGCGCCGCCGGCATACCCGCCGTAGCCGCCCCACGCAAAGAGATCGGCCCAGAGCAGCCCAGACATCATGCCGCCTGCGAACCACCAGCCGCCCGGCCACCAGCGATTGAAGTGGTTGCCGTACCAGCCGCGGTTCCCATACCAGTTCGTGTTGCGGAAGTTGTTGCGGACGGCATCGCCACGGACGGCGAGCGTGTTCATCGAATAGGGGCGAATGCCCCGGTCGCCCACGGCGGCAGCCCGGGCCAGGTTTGCATCGCCCGCAAAGCGTCCGGCGCCATCGAACCTGGCGGCGTTGTCGAGCC
>JBBAVO010000620.1:0-1034 GCA_040397635.1 Pirellulales bacterium | reverse complement strand
TGGCACCGCGGAACAGCGTCGGCTGCGAGCACCAGCCGCACGCGAATCTCGTACTGCGGCCCCGCATAGAGCCGCAGCAGATCGCCCAGTGCTGCGAGCCGCTCGGTGCCGGGCAGCCTCGACCGAAAGTCGGCTGCCGAGAGCGGCCCCACGGCCACTTCAAACGTCGACTCGACATCCCAGACGCGACGGCCCGCGATCGCATCGATGCCCAGGCGGGCATTGAGCCCCTCGGGCCGGTCGCGGCTCGCGAGCGCCGTCTGATCGGGCTGCTCCAATTCCAGCCAACGCCCCACGAACTGTTCCACCCGCACCGGCACGCGGTAGACATCGCGGAGCAGTCGCTCGAGCGACTCGGCCGACCGCGGCTGTCGGGAGAAGTGGGCCGCGTGCCGCAAGACAATGTCGTCGCTGGCAGCAAGCCGGTGGGAAAGCCCCTTGCCACCCAGGCCGACGAGCGACGCCACCGTGGCAGTCACCGGGTCGCGAGGGGCCTCGGCCGCCTCGTCCCACCACACTCCCTGGCCGGTGAAGGCAGTCATTTCCTGCTGCAAGGCGGGACGATACTTTGCCCACGCTCGGCAGAGGAATGCCATCATCCGCTGCACGAAGATATCGAGAAACTCGCGGAGCGTTGTGTCGCGAAACCGCCGATACCGCTCCACGACGAGCGATGAATAGTGACGGGGCAGCGTGCCGGCTGGACCGATCATCCCGAAGCAGGCGAGATCAAGATGCGTGTGGCCAACGGCCCCATGGCCCTCTGCCTCGGATGGCGGGTCGCGGCGGATTGCGGTGATCGCTCCCTGGGGAAACCCGAGTGTCGGGGACGAATGAAAACGCAAGGCACCCCGCGACGCGTTGTGGCTCTCCCGGCTTCCAATGATCGGCGGGGCCGGCGCGCCGACCGACGCAGCCTCCTCGACCGCCTCCGCAAACAGGAGCCGCACCGCCTGAAACAGTTCAAACCGCTGCGGCTCGGCATAGAGCCGCTCCAAGACGGGATGCTTGGGCACATGGCGCCCGGCTGCCTG
>JBBAVO010000619.1:0-1039 GCA_040397635.1 Pirellulales bacterium | reverse complement strand
GGCCCGGCGACGTGGGTCGGCGGACTCGGCCTCTCGAGCGACCACGCACTGGGCCGCGAGGTGCTGGAGTTGAAGACGTCGCTCGGACGGAGCCAAAAAGCCGGCATACTTGGCGTGGAGATCGGGCCGCGAATCGAGCGGCGGGTTCGCGGCGGCATGCTCATCTTCCTCGACGGCAAGGCCCAGGCACAGGCCCGTCGATCGGCCGACACGGGCGAATGGATGCTGCCGAGGCTTGCCGAACAGGAAGCAGGCGCCGCGGGAACGGTGGGAGTGACCGCGAGCACCGGCGTCGTGCGGTAGGACGTCTGCGCTGCCGCCGGTCGGGCTACCCCGAACACGCTGCGATTTTTCGTTACGCCAGGTCGCGATCCTGGAAGAGAACGAGTGCCACGAGCAGGGCCACCGCAGAGTAGAGGGCCGCGTAGAGCGCGGCCCAGCCCAGGTAGCTCCAGGGCACCGGCACGCCACCCACGACGGCTGCCTCAATCGTGAAGTGCTCCAGCACCGGGAGGATCGTCGCGAACAACTGCCCCACAAAACGCACAATCGCGATTTTTCCCACGCTCGACTGGACGATCAGCGGCACCAGATGGCCAAGCGCGTAGACGGTGAAGCAGATGATCAGGTTGGGCACGATTCCCAGCCGCGTGGAGACCGCAAGGCTGACCGCCGCCAGCAGGATCGTTTCCAGCAGGGAGAGCACCAGGCCCGGCACCACGGTGATCATCTCATCAGCACAGTCCCGCCAGATCGGGTCGAGCTTGGAGCCTTCGCGGGCGTCGTAGACGACCTTGAGGCTCGTCGTGGCGAGCAACACGGTGCCGAGAATCATGAATACGAGCAGCGCCACCAGCACCAGGCCGGCGAACTTGCCGAGGATGAACTGCGGCCGAGTGAGCGGCTTGGATAGCACCGTCAGCGCGGTCCGGCCCTCGATCTCTTCCGCCACCGACACGCTCGCGGTCCAGACGACCACCAAGAGCGCCAGCACCTTGATGAGCGTGAGCCCGCTGTCCTTCAGCATCTTCACGTCTTC
>JBBAVO010000618.1:0-1040 GCA_040397635.1 Pirellulales bacterium | reverse complement strand
AGGCTCCGCCAGGCGGCGCTATGGTCGGCCGCCACGGTCTCCATCCGGGCCCGGCCCGCCTCGGTGATCCGGGCCAGCGTCCAGGCCTGGTCACCGGCTGTGTAGAGGCCGAGCGTCCCCTGGCTGCCTTCCGACTCGACTTCGAGCCAGACGTTCTCCGCGGCGGCGGGGCCGGTGCCCGCCGGCTCGACCGTGAAGCAGTCGCCCAGTTTGGCGGCGAGGTCGGTCGCCGTGGCCACGCTGGGCTCGATGAACAGGCGGTGGGTGGGGAGCACGACCAGGCCTGGATCGCTCATGCCCACGAGCATCATGAGGACGAAGTTGGCCGGGTGGTCGGACGGCAGTGGCTCGCCCCCGTGCTGCTCGGCATACTCCCGGGCCACCTCATCGCGGTAGGTGCAGGCAGTCTCGTAGCGGTGGTGGCCGTCGGCGATGAAGACAGGCTTCGGCCCCATCAGGCCGGCCACGCGGGCGGCGACCGACTCATTCGTCATCGGCCACATCCAGCTCCGGACGCCGAGGTGGTCGGTCGCCTCCACGGGCGGCTGACCGGCCACCGACGCGTCGAGCAGGTCCTGCACCTCGCCCTCCGGATCGGGGTAGAGACCAAACACCTGGCTGAGGTTGGCCCGACAGGCCCGCGTGAGCAGCAGGCGGTCCTGCTTCGGGCCCGACATTGTCTCCTCATGGGGATGGATGTTGCCGGTGCCGAAACGCTCGAGCCGCACCCGGGCCATCACGCCCCGGCGGACGTGCCGGCGTCCCTCCACGTCGAACTCCTGGTGGTAGACGTAGAGCGCCGCCGCCGACTCCTGCATGAGCACGCCCTGCTCCCGCCAGTCTTTGAGGAACTTCGCCGCCCGGATGTAGCGGTTTGACTGGTCGTCGTCGCCCGGCTCCTCGCGGTTGAGTTCGAGCCGGACCACGTTGGCGGGGTGCTGCTCGTAGAGCCGCTGTTGGAGCGCCGGATCGATGACGTCGTAGGGCGGGGCGATGACCTGCGAGAGGGCCCCGACATGCTTGGGGTCGTAGCGGAGACC
>JBBAVO010000617.1:0-1042 GCA_040397635.1 Pirellulales bacterium | reverse complement strand
AAGCAGGCCCCTTGAAAATCCCGTTCAAATAGCGAAAGTGATCGTTCCAGAAGGCAATTCAAAACCATGCGCACTAAAAACGTAGTTCCCCGTCTCCGAGCCAAGAAGCGTCTCTTCAAGAGGGTGAAGGGCTCGGTCGGCGGACGTCGCCGGCTGCTTCGCACAGCCAAGGAATCGATCATCCGCGCCGGCGTCTACGCTCGACGCGACCGTCGGCGCAAGAAGCGAGACTTCCGTCGTCTGTGGATCGTGCGAATCAATGCCGCCTGCCGCGAGCGGGGTCTGCGGTACAGCCAGTTCATCGCCGGGCTGGAAAAGATCGGTTCGGAACTCGATCGTCGCACGCTGTCCGAGATGGCCGTGCTCGATCCCACGGGCTTCGACGCGGTCGTGAATGCGGCGCGAAAGGCCCTTGGATTGCCGGAGCCGGCTGCGGTCGCGTAGTGCCGTGACTGTGTCCAAAGGCCGCGACGATGCGGCTCGTGCCGAGTCCCAGACTGCGGGCGGCAAGCCTGCCGGAGAGGTCGTCGGGATCGAGTCTTTTCTGGCCGAACTCACGGCATTTCGTGAGGCCGCTGCCCACGCCATCGGTGGTGTGGCGGAAGTCGCCGGAATGGAGCAGGCTCGGATCGAGTTTCTCGGTTCCCGGAGCGGTCGGCTCAAGGCGATTCAAAAACTGCTCTCCGGCCTTGCGGCGGGTGACAGACCGGCCGGCGGACGGCACTTCAACGATGCCAAGGCTGAGGTGACCGCGTTGTTCACCGCGGTCCAGGCGCGACTCGCCGGCGGTGGTGGTGACGTAGGGGCAGTTGCGGCCGACGCGATCGACGTGACCCTGCCCGGAGAGCCGGTGCGGCTGGGCCATATTCATCCGATCACGCAGACGATCCGCCGCGTGCAGGAGATCATGGCCCGTCTCGGCTTCGAGAGCGTCGACGGGCCCGAGGTCGAAGATCAGTGGCATAATTTCGAGGCGCTTGCCATCCCTGCCGAGCACCCTGCCCGCGATCCGCTCGACAACTTCTATCTGGCGGTGGCCCGC
>JBBAVO010000616.1:0-1043 GCA_040397635.1 Pirellulales bacterium | reverse complement strand
ACGATCTGGTCAGCCGCAGGCACTGCGAGTTTTTCGAGCGGCATGGGCAGGTGTGCGTCCGTGATCTGGGCTCTACCAACGGCACGTTCCTCAACGACGAGCAGGTACCTGCGAGCACCCAAACCGTCGTTCCCCCCGGCGGTATCGTGCGCGTGGGCGGACTTTCCTTCGCGGTCGAGTATCAGTCGCAGGCGTCCCCCGACGCCTCCGCGGCTGGCGAGGACCATCGCCGTCAGGATGGCCCGGGTGCGGAAGAGAGTCGCGTGGAGGGGAGCGACGAGTCTCCCTCGGAAGAGCAACCAGACTTCCAGGTGATGCACGAAGAGGAAGAACCCCCTCCGGCTCCGGCGGACATCCCGGATGTCTCCGACGACGATCAGCTCAACAGCTTCTTCAAGAGCCTCAAGTAGCCGGCGCGACATTCCCTCGCTCGCGCGTCGGGCTTGGCGTGGCGTGGCGTGGCTTTCGCTCTCTCCGGTTTATTTGGCCGGTTTATTTGGCGGGCCGTTTCGGCCCGCGGTTTTTGGTCGGTGGCGTCACGGGATTGGCCAGCGTGATCGAGAGCGTCGTGGCCTGGAGTTGGCCCTTCTGGATGTAGATTCCCTCCACCTCGACCTGATCACCCGGGGTCGCGAGCGTGTAGTTGGTCGTCTTCACAAGCAGTTCGGTTTCGGGGGGAACGGTGATGTCGAATCGATCCCTGCCCGCCTGCACCGTGACCACGTCGTCGGTCACGAGCTTGATTGGCCCGGAGACCAGGTAGGTGCCGGCCTCTCGCTTGCCCGGCACCCGCTTGGCACCGGGCTCGGCGAGGCCCATGCCACCGGCGACCACGCCCGGCAGGCCGCCGCCGGGAAACGTGATCTGGGCCACGGGGGCCGCGACCTTGCCGAATTCATCCAGCGTGAGGGAGCACAACACAAACTGCCCAGGCTGCAGCATCTCGCGGGCCGCGGCGCCGACCACCGAGACCTGAGCATTCGGTGCCGGCACCACGTTCCAGAACTCGCCCCCCTTCAGTCGCAGGCGGAGCATGCCGGGCA
>JBBAVO010000615.1:0-1048 GCA_040397635.1 Pirellulales bacterium | reverse complement strand
CGGCGGTATTCGAACTTGTCCACCGCCCGCATCAGGCCGGCATTGCCCTCCTGGATGAGATCCAGGAACGACAGGCCGCGGTTGCGGTATTTCTTGGCGATCGAGACGACGAGCCGCAGGTTGCCCTCAGACAATCCCCGCTTCGCCTTCTGGTAGCGGGCGTAGATCTCGCGGATCTCGTCCATCCGTCGCTTGAGGCTGCGGGGCGTCTCCTGGCAGGCCTTAAGAATGGCACGGTATTCGTCAACCAGTTTCTGCCGGCCCGAGGGCGGCTGCTTGGTTCGGCGGTGGGCCTCGATCTTGCTCCGCAGTTCCTTAAGCCGCAGCACGAAGTTGTCGAGCGTGGGGATCATGGTCTCGATCCGCTGGGTCCGCAGACCCAATTCTTCGATCAGCCGCACGCAGCGGCGACGGCGGTGGCCCAGTCGGGCCCACGCCTCGCGACGCTCCGCCATCTTCCGCTTCTTTGAGAGGGAGATCCGATAGTCGGCGCGGTTCTGCCGCAGCAGCACCTCGAGCGTCCGCAGGTTGTGCGGCAGCCGGCCGAGGATCTGATCCTTTTCGAGACGATCAGTGACCGACACCTGCACGGTGCGGTCGAAAGGGAGTTCGCCACGATGCACGCGGGAGAGCACCTTGAACGCCTGCTGGCAGACGTATTCGCACTCGAGAAGTTTGGCGCGGAACTGGGCCCGCGTGGTCTCGATCTGCCTGGCCAGGTAGATCTCCTGGGCGCGGGTCAGCAGCGGGATCTCGCCCATCTGGGTCAGATACATCCGCACCGGATCGTCCGACCAGTTTTCAACCTGCTCGATGAGGACGTCTTCCCCTTCGCCACTTGCTTCGATCTCCGAATCTGACTCCGCTTCGATCTCAGCGTCGGGAATCACAGTCACGTCGTTGTCGTCAGCGAGCAGGTCGGCATCGGCCTCCTCGGCATCGACGACCTTGTCGGCAAGTTCCTCGACCTCTTGGGGATTGGAGACAACGTCGTCCTCGAGTTCATCCAGCAGCGAGTCGTACAAGGCAAAGCTCCTTCGTGGATCGA
>JBBAVO010000614.1:0-1053 GCA_040397635.1 Pirellulales bacterium | reverse complement strand
ACCGCTGGCGAATTGAAGCCGCTCGAAACGATCCCCACGCCGGCCGCGAAGGATGCCGCTCCCGCGCCAGCCGTTGTGAAGCCCGCCCCGACCGTGGCCCCCCTGAATGCGCAGCCCCAGTTGAATGCGCAGCCGCAGTCGGGCCCCGCCGTCGAGCCGGCCCCTCCGGCGGCGAGTCTCAAGGATGTGCCGGCATCGGAAACCGCCGGCCGACTGCTGCGGATCGTTCCGCCGGTCGATGGCCACACGACCTGAAGCCACGACCTGAAGCCACGACCTGAAGCCACGACCTGAAGTCAGCTGAAGTCCTGAGGCCGGGTGCGGATGAGATCGTCGCCAAGGCAGCCTGCATGGGCGGACGGCAGCCCGCTCCTGGGCGTGGACTTCACGTCGGCGCCGACGCGGAAGAAGCCGATCACCGTGGCCGTAGGCCGGTGGAGTCGCGGCGAGCAGATGCCGATCTATCAACTCGACGAGATCCGCGGACTCGTGAGCCTTCAGGAATACGTGGTCTTTCTGCAGGAGAGCGGGCCCTGGCTCGGCGGCTTCGATCTGCCGTTTGGCCAGCCACGCACGCTCATCGAGCACGAGGGCTGGCCCGCCGACTGGCCGAAGTTCGTGTCGTTTTTTTGCGGGCAACCGCGGGCGGTGCTCCGCGACACCTTCAAGCGCTGGTGTGATGCCCGGCCCAGCGGCGACAAGTTTGCCTGGCGGCGGGCCGACAAGCCCGCGGGATCAAGCCCGGCGATGCGTTGGACCAACCCACCGGTCGCCTGGATGATGCACGCGGGCATCGGGCGGATGCTCGACGCAGGGCTCGTGTTTCCCGCACACCGTCACGGCACCGCGGACTCACACGACCGCGTCACCACCACGCCCCGCATTGCCTTGGAGGCGTATCCGGGGTTCACAGCGAGGAAGGTGTGCCGCACGTCTTACAAGAGCGACACGACCGCAAACCAGACGCCCGAACGTGCCGCCAACCGGCGGGCCATCCTCGGGGCGCTCGTGGCCGGCGAGGCCGGGCTCGACATCAGGCTCGAGATCACACCC
>JBBAVO010000613.1:0-1054 GCA_040397635.1 Pirellulales bacterium | reverse complement strand
GACGCCATCGAGCGGGTGCGACTCACACTCAAGAACCCGGCCAATCGCGAGTCCACCGTCCGGCTTCTCTTCGAGAAGACCGCCGCCGGCCTTCGCGGCCGTCTCGGCCAGCCGATCACGGGGATGTCGGCGATCCTTCGTGACGCAGAAGGCCATCCCCTCGGCATCCCGGTGCAACTCTCCAAGAACTGGCACGGTCGCTCGGGCGACAATCCCTACGAGGGCACCTGGTTTCATGGTTTCACGCAGCTGCGGCTGCCGGCGGAGGCGACGGTCGACGTGGAACTCACGCTCGCGTTCGCCCACTGGGGCGGCGTGCCGGCTGCCTCGCATGCGCAGCTCTGCCTGATCGGCTGGGGTGCGAATCAACTCTGGGACGAGTCCGCGATGGGCTCGTGGGGCGAGTCGATCTGCTACGAGCCAGACCAGATACAGGCTGGCTGTTCAATCCTCGACGTCCGGCCGCTGATGGTGACGTCGATGGGCAACGACCGAGCCTGGGGCTGGACCAACAACGTCGGTGGAGGTGACTTCTTCAGGCTCTTTGACCGCTCCGGTCACCGCGTGCCGCACGGTCGCATGAAGACCGCATACCAGCGGCAGGGGCCGTGCCTCACGGAGGTCACCTATGCCGGCCAGATCGGCGGGGCGATCGAGCATGCCGAGACGGTGAGCCTCGCTCGGACCGACGATATTATCCGCGGCGTCTATTCGGTAAGGATGGATGTGAAGCGGCCCGTCGACTTCTCCCGGCTCGTGCTCTTCCAGATTGGCGCGGATACCTACAGCTACACGGGTGAGCGGAAGATGGCCGTCGGCAACGTGACGGGGCTGGTCCGTGAATGGGACACGCAATGGGGTGGCGATGTCTATCGCATGCAGCCGCTTGAGTGCACGGGCGCGGTGCCCTGGGTGTCGCTTCACGAGGCGGTGCGGCGACCGGGGGCAGAGCGAGGTGCGTGGGCGAACCGCGGCATCGTCATCCGGGAGTGGCGGGCGCGGCTGGGAGGCAAGGACGCGCGGCCGTGGGTGGCGGAGCGTGGTGCCGTCGTCG
>JBBAVO010000612.1:0-1055 GCA_040397635.1 Pirellulales bacterium | reverse complement strand
CCCATGCCGGTCATGCCCGTGCCGGTCGATCCCGTACAGGTCGAGCCCGGCACGATCGCTGGCTCAAGCCTCGCGTTCATCGACATGCCGATCTCGATCAGCATCGCTCCCTTCCCCAGCGATGGCACGCGGTATGTCTATGAAGACGAGGCCAGCTACCGGGCCCGTCTGGAGCAGTCCTGGGAGACCGTCGCCCTGCCGCAGGTCACCGTCACGGCCACGGGAGGCGGCACGATAACGAGCGCTCTCCTCACCGCGGGCCACACCTACCTACCGGTCACGGCGACGGACAACAACCTGCTGTCGGTCGTGTCGTTCAACGTCGATGACGACACCGCCGGGCCCGACGCGACGACCACGGTTGCCGGTGTCTCGGGCACGGTCTACGCCTCCGCCTCGAATCTCTATGTCTCCGCCACCCATTGGGGCAACTGGTGGGATGCGAGTGACGTGGGCTCGACCACAAATATCTATCAGTTCGACCTCGAGGATGCCGACGTGCCGCTGACGGCGATGGGCGCCGTGCCGGGCGTGACGCTCAATCAGTTCTCGCTCGACGAGAGCGACGACGGCGTGCTGCGAGTGGCGACGACCAACAACTTTGGCGACCGAGCCTCCAGTGGCGTCTACGCCCTCGCCGCGTCGGCCGGCAACCTGCAGACGATCGGCAGCGTCACCGGGCTCGCCCCTGGCGAACAGATCTACTCCGTCCGCTTCATCGGCGACCGTGGCTACGTGAGCACGTTCCGGCAGGTCGATCCGCTGTTCGTCATCGATCTGGCCAATCCGGCGAAGCCGCGGGTCGTCGGCGAGTTGAAGGTGCCGGGTTTCTCGTCCTACCTGCACCCGCTCGACGCCACGCACCTGCTCGGCATCGGCCGCGACGTCGATCCAGACACCGGCCGCGTGCGCGGCCTGCAGCTTTCGATCTTCGATGTCGGCAACCCTACCAATCCGAAGCGGTCCGCGACCTACACATTCGCGGGTGACGGCTGGCAGTCGTGGTCGGCCGCCCTCTGGGATCATCACGCCCTCTCCTGGTTTGCCGAGCAGGG
>JBBAVO010000611.1:0-1057 GCA_040397635.1 Pirellulales bacterium | reverse complement strand
CACGTCGGCCACGATCGGCACGTGGACGAGTTTGTTCTTGTTGATCTCGGAGGGGTCGATGTCGATGTGCACGATGAACCCGTGCTGGGCGAATTCTGACACCTTGCCCGTCACCCGGTCGTCGAACCGCACGCCCACTGCAATCAGCAGGTCGGCCTGATCGACAGCCTGGTTGGCGTACACGCTGCCGTGCATGCCGAGCATGTCCAGACTCCGCGGATCGTCGCCCGGAAACGCCCCGAGTCCCAGAAGGGTCATTGTGACCGGGATGCCCGTCAGCCGCACGAGTTCGCGGAGTTCGGCGGAGGCGTCTGCCGCGATCACACCGCCACCGGCATAAATCACGGGCCGCTTGGCCCGCTTGATGGCGGCGGCGACCTGGGCGATCTGCTCCGCATGCGGCTTGCGCACGTCGGGATGATAGCCGGGCAGATTCATCGGCGCATCGTAGTCGGGCACGATTTGCGCGAGCTGGATGTTTTTCGGCAGGTCGACCAGCACGGGGCCGGGCCGCCCCGTGGTGGCGATATGGAATGCCTCCCGCATCACCCGGGCGATGTCATTGGCGTCGGTCACCAGATAGTGATGTTTGGTGATGCCGCGACAGACTTCGACGATCGGCGTTTCTTGGAAGGCGTCGGTGCCGATCACGCTCGTGCTCACCTGCCCGGTGAGAGCGACCATCGGGATGCTGTCCATCTTTGCGTCGGCGATCGCCGTCACGAGGTTGAGTGCACCGGGACCGCTGGTCGCCATGCAGACCCCAGGTTTGCCGGTCGTCCGCGCGTAGCCCTGGGCTGCGAAGCCACCTCCCTGCTCATGCCGTGGCAGGATCGTCCGCAGCCTGTCGGCGGCACGCGTCAGCGCTTGGTGCAGCGGCATGCTCGCGCCACCCGGATAGGCGAAGATCACGTCCACGCCGTGGCGGATCAGCGACTCGACGACCACGTCGGCACCGCTGATGAAGGCTTCGGAGGCGCGGGGGCGGGAGACGGTGGCCATGGGGTGGACTCCTCTGGTGTGGGCTGGGGCTGGTCCGGCGACGGCCGGTCAGCCC
>JBBAVO010000610.1:0-1057 GCA_040397635.1 Pirellulales bacterium | reverse complement strand
CCATCGCGATCACCCGGCTGCCGATGGCGGGTATCGCCGAGGTCGGCCCGGTCCGCTATCGAGCCCTGCGGACATTCTTCGTGCCGGGCTGTCGCCTCTCGCTCGCCGGCCTCAAGGAGGCAGCCACTCGGCTCGATGCCGACCTACAGACGATCGCGGGAGACTTCGGCGCCCAGATCATTGAGCAGCCGGCTCGCTGGTATGGCTTCGACACGCTCCACGTCCGCCGACGTCATCTCGACGATCTCTGGCACATGGCCTGCAATGCGTGGGGAATTCCTGTCGTGGAGTCGCCCGCCGCGTCTTCCTTGGCCACGTGGGCGAGGGTCGGCACCAAGGCCGCAGAGGTGAGGTCGCTCGGCGGCGTGATGCGGTTCACGAAGCAACCGGTGCTGCCGCTACGAAGCGGCGGAACGTTGTCGTTGTATTAACGTCCCGCGGTTGCTTCAGACTGTTCGCCCAGATGCATCCGTGAGGGGCTGCCCATGTCCCGAGAGCCGGCGTTGGCGGCAAGCGAAGGCAGGATGCCGAGAGCGCCGCCGCCATCGAGCGAGCGCAGGGCAGGATGCCCGAAGCGAGCGTCCGGCTCTCGGGGCATGGGCAGCCCCGAACCGTGGCCAACGGCCTTCTCGGCGATGCGTTCTTACAGCACCGGCAGCGAGGGCATCGGGGGCCTGGAAGCGTGAGCGGCGGCGAGGTTGCCCACGAGCCGGGAGCAGATTGCCTCCAGGTAGGGGCGGGCGGCCGGATCATCGTAGTTGGCCGCCGTGCGGCCAGAGTCGCCATGCTCGCGGATCGGAATCTGGATCGGCACCTCACCGAGGAATGGAATGTCGTAATCCTTCGCCGTCTGCTTTGCGCCGCCGGTGCCGAAGATGTCGTACCGCTTCTGCGTGTCGGGACAGACGAAGAAGCTCATGTTTTCCACCATGCCGAGCAGCGGAATGTTGACCTTGCGGAACATCGCGATCGCCTTCGTGGCGTCGAGCAGGGCCACGTCCTGCGGCGTGCAGACGACGACGGCTCCGGTGAGCGGCAGCACCTGCGAGAGCGTCAG
>JBBAVO010000609.1:0-1058 GCA_040397635.1 Pirellulales bacterium | reverse complement strand
CCGGCAGCAAAACCCTCCGGCCGCTGATTAAGCTGTATGGGCGGGATCGAGACCGCATGAAGGTGGAGGTGGAGGTGGAGGTGGAGATTCTCGAACGCCAACTGAAACACCGGATCACCCATTTCGCCGAGCCAGATGACGCCACGGTCCGGAAGGTTATGAGCAAGAACGAGCGTCGGATCTTGGCCGCGTGTCAGGTGCCTGCGGTGGTGCCCAAGGCTGCTGCTTCCGTATGCTCCTCAAGGAGACATGCCGAAGCCTATTCAGGCCCCTGTTTTACCCACAGGTTCTGCTGAAGACCCTCTTTGAAATAGGGGAAAGGCAGGTGTCTCACCTATCGTTGGCTCAGATCGCCTAGCCGCAGATTCGTAAATGGATTAGCTTGTCGCCAGTTCCGCATCCCGTTCTTATTGGAGGATAAAAAGTGGCCAAGAAGAAAACCGCAAAGAAGCCCGCCGCAACCAAGAGCGCGGCGAAGAAGACGCCCGCCAGGACCGTCTTGGGTAAGATCGCCGACACGGCCAAGAAAATCGGCAAGAACATGGCGGCCCGCCGGGCTGCTCGCCAGTCGGCCGTCATGAACGTCATCGCTAAGGGAGCTGCGAAGGTCGCGGCTGCGACCGGTTCGGTCGCGAAGAAGGCGACGAAGCGAGCCGCTACCAAGAAGGCGGCGGCGAAATAGGCCAAGAGCCTACCGTCTGGAAGTGGTGCTGTTTAAGGTGGGCCGTTCACCGGGGCTGCTTGAGCGTCGTCGGCTGCGGCAGGCGTCCATTCTGGCTGCCTGAGCGAGCAATCTCCTGTAACGAGTCACAACCGGGCTGGGCATCGCAAGGTGCCCGGCCCGTTGTCTTTCAACGCCCGCACTACAGGCCGCTCAATTCACTCCGGCTCCCGCACCACTCTCTGCACCCGGCCGCCACTCCCCCTTCCAGCCGCGAATACGGGCCAGCCCGATCCGCTGACAGACACCGACCCGAGGCCCACTGCGCAGGCTCTCGATCTTGTCGCCCGCAGTGACAGCCACGGGTATGCAATGGCCTGTCGGGGTTCCTGTGGGT
>JBBAVO010000608.1:0-1068 GCA_040397635.1 Pirellulales bacterium | reverse complement strand
GCTGCGATCCAGACTGACAGCACGCGGGTGCTCACCTACCGGCAGCCCGTGACGACGCTGCTGACGAGCATGGGCCTCAAGACGGAGGCCCACACGATGAGCCATTATCACGGTCGGCCGGGCGATGTCGTGGAGTCATCACGGAAGCGCGACCTCGCGCAGAGCGAACTGCTGGTCGGACTGATCAAGAAGCTCAAAGACACCAAGGAGCCCGACGGTTCGACCCTTTTCGACCATACGACGGTCGTCTATGGAAGTAACATCCGCACGGCCCACTCGCTCGACAACTGCCCCACGCTCATCACCGGGCGGGGGGCGGGTGTGAAGCTCGGCGAGAACATCGTCGTCACGAAGGGCACGCCGCTGTGCAACGCCTGGCTCACTCTGCTCAAAGGCTCTGGCATCGACGCGGGCAGCTTCGGCGACAGCACTGGTGAACTCGGCGAGATCAAGGCGTGACAGGCCCCGGCCAGCCCGCCTGGATTCACTTGATCTTGTAGACCTTGACGTCGTCGATCCAGGCCGACGGGTTCATGAGTAGGCTGAACCATCGCTTCATCGGATGGGCAAAGCCCTCAGAACGGTGGCTGCCGATGGGCTTCCCATCGAGAGTCGCACGCATTTCGTCTCCGTCGGTCACGAGGACGAGTTCGTGCCACTCGTGGTCGGCCTGCCAGGGGAGGTGTTTCGTCTTTTTGGCGAGGAGGGCCGCGAGTTCATCGGGTAGTTTTTCCTTGCGGTCGAGGTATTCCTTGCGTCGCTTCTGGATTTCGAGGTTCATGGAGCCGGTCTTGTAGTCGGCCAGCGAGATCCGCGGCGGCTCAGTGGAGACGAGGGCATAGCAGAGATGGCCGGCATGAACGCCGGGGGTCTCGCGGTCGACGAACCCGACCGTGAGCGTCGCGGACTTTCCCTCGTCCGGCAGCCTGAACCGCAGGATTGCACCGCCATCGGTGAAGCCCGCCTCGTGGTGGATGTGGGGCTGATGGCCGGCCCGCGGTTCGTTGAACACTTTCAGCACGCCGCCATCGAGGTCGGCCTGCTTCACGTCGGGCACCCGGTTGGCCG
>JBBAVO010000607.1:0-1073 GCA_040397635.1 Pirellulales bacterium | reverse complement strand
ACCGCCGCCGACTCATGGGACGAACTGCTCGCCGCCTGTCGGGAGCGGGGCGACGAAATCACGTTTGCGGCGACCCTCGCGGCCCGGAAGCACGCTCACCAGAGCCGGTAGATGGGCTTCCTGCATTCGAGACAGGCACCGCCGCCACCGTTCCCTGCATAGCCGACATCTGCCGCCGTCTGGAAGCCGCGGCCGGGGGGCAGTTGCCACGGGGCCAGCACATCGGGTCGCTCATGGGCGCCATTGCAGCCCCGCCACCGGTTGCACGCATCGCACGGATCGGGGCCGCAGAGTTCGTCATGCTTGGCCCCGCAATACCGCGGGCCACAGCCGGTGTCGCCGTAGGGCGTGACCGTGCCGCCTGCTCCACCGCACGGGCCGCAGGTGTTGCAGGGCTTCTTCAACAACTCGGCAGCCGCTGCTGGGAGAGACGCCATCGCCATCCCGCAGCCCACCACCAGCAGCATCATGCAGAAACGGAGTGTGCTTTTCATGTCGGTTGTTTCGGTCGGCAAACCGCTGCGGCTTCCGCCAGATTGGCCGAAGCAGCAGTGTCGCACGCAGTCTGCCCGGTTTGCCCCGCCCCGCCGCCCCTTTGATTGCCCTGGAAACATGGGCGCTGCCGGGCGTTTGAGCGAGGGCTCCTTTGGGGAGAGCGACTCGTTGGCTTTGACCCCAACTGGGGGGTACTCTAGCGTGACGGCGCATCAGGTCCTGACGATTAGGCGTCCTCGTTGGAGCACACCCACCATGCGGTATCCGCCCAGCCATTCCCGCAGCCGCTCGCTCGCGCGACAGGCCCCGCGGCTGCAGGCGCAGCTTGAGTCGCTCGAGCCACGGCTCGCGCTGGCCGTCAGCCAGTCCTACGGCACATGGACGATCACCGGCGACTCCGATCCCGCCCATCCCAACGACACGATCCTTATCGATCGCAATCCCGCCAACGCCGCGCAACTGCGGGCTACCGTGAACGGCGTCGTCGTCGGCACGATTCGCGAATCGCGGGTCACCACCATCCGCATCTTCGGCGGTGCCGGCGACGACACGATCACCGTCACCATTCCCGGCAACAC
>JBBAVO010000606.1:0-1076 GCA_040397635.1 Pirellulales bacterium | reverse complement strand
GCATCTTCGGCGGTGCCGGCGACGACACGATCACCGTCACCATTCCCGGCAACACCCGGATCAAGACCGTGCTCAACGGCGGCGCCGGCAACGACACGATCACCGGTAGCGACGGCAACGACACGATCCTCGGCGGATCGGGCAACGACACGCTCAGTGGCGGACGGGGCAACGACACGATCCGCGGCGGTGCCGGCGCCGACTCGCTCGCAGGCGGACAGGGCAATGACACGCTTCAGGGCGACGCGGGCGTGGATACCCTCCGCGGAGGCGTGGGACAAAACGCACTCGACGGCGGTGCTGGCATCGACGCGTTCTACGGCACCAAGGCCAACGACCGGGTCAGGCTCGCCGCTGGCGAGCGGCTCATCGGCAACGAGAGCACCAACCCGCTCCGACAGACAGACGACCTCGACCAGCTCAAGTCGTGGTACATCGACACGGCGATGACCCAGTGGGGCGGTCAACTTGGAAAAGATGCCTCGCCGTGGCGGTATTGGAATGTTGCCATGACCGACGCGAGCGGTCTGGCAGCCACGTCGACAGGCAGCAGTCCTGCCGAGTCGGGTGATTTCTCGGGCACCAACAATCAGGTCGCCGGCGTCGACGAGGGCGATCTCGTCAAGACCGACGGCAGGCATCTCTTCGTGCTCGCCGACGACGGTGTCGACATCCTCAACGCCTGGCCGGCTGACCAACTGAGCGTCGTGAGCCACATCACGACTCCGGGCTGGGAACGTTCGCTGTTCCTGCACGGCACGCGGCTCACGGTCATCTCACAGGAAAACACCTGGGCGCCGGTCGGCACCACTGATACCGACACAAGCAGCCGCGTCTCCGCTTTGTCGTGGTGGAACCACACCTGGCAGCCGCATGTGAACGTCACGGTTATCGACGTCTCCACCGTGGCCAGTCCGACCATCCTCGAACAGACCACGCTCGATGGCTGGCTCGTTGATGCCCGCGCCATCGACGGCCGCGTGCTGGTCGTCACGCAAGACACCTTCGACATTCCCGCCCCCGCGGTGATCACGATCCCGCCTCCCATCCATATCGATCCCATGCCGGTCATGCCC
>JBBAVO010000605.1:0-1080 GCA_040397635.1 Pirellulales bacterium | reverse complement strand
ACGGCCTCGGCCTCGATGCCGCCCACGCCCCAGCCGACGACGCCCAGGCCGTTGATCATCGTCGTGTGGCTGTCGGTGCCGACGAGTGTGTCGGGCACGGCCACCTTGAGGCCCCCCTTCGCGGCACCGGGATCGTCCCTCAAGAACACACAGCCGGCGAGGTATTCGAGGTTGACCTGATGGACGATGCCAATCGCCGGGGGCACAACCCGGAAATTCTGGAACGCCTGCTGGCCCCACCGCAGGAAGGCGTAGCGTTCGGCGTTGCGCTCAAACTCGATGTCAACGTTCTTGGCGAGCGAATCAGCCGCGCCGAAAAAGTCCACCTGCACGGAATGGTCGATGACGAGATCGACCGGCACGAGCGGATTGATCTTCCGGGGATCGCCGCCGAGCCGCTTCATCGCCGCCCGCATGGCCGCCAGATCCACCACACACGGCACGCCCGTAAAATCCTGCAGCACAACCCGTGCTGGCTTGAACGGGATCTCTGTTTCGGCCGGCTTGGCGGCGTTCCAGGTGGCGAGGCTGCGGACGTCGGCTTCCGTCACCTCGTAGTTGTCGCAGGTCCGCAGCAGCGCTTCGAGCACCATGCGGATCGAATAGGGAAGCCTGGATGTGTTGGTGATGCCGGCGTCGTCGAGGGCCCGCAGGCGGTAGAGCATGGCGGGACCGGAACCCGTTTCGAAGGTGGCGCGTGCGGAAAACGGGTCAACGAACGTGGCTGCCATGGAAGGAAACCTTGGGGTTGAGAGAGCCGAGGGGAGGACGTGATAGCGCGATTTTGGGCCGCCTGGACCGCGGCTAGCCTAACGAACTGCTCTTCGGCCAGAGAAGTGTCCGCCGCAGGAGCCCCGGAAAACGTGTCGAATGTACCGAATAAACCCCGCAGAATGCCTGTCGCGGCAGAGAGCGATCAAAAAATTTCCACCGGAGTCGACACGCCAGCGATTGCGCGGTATGGTTTGGACAGGCGAGGGCGACCTCCCCACCATACACACACCGATCTCTTCAGCGGCTGTTCCCCCCCCCCCAAAGACCCACACTTCTAGAGCCGCTACCGGACCCGTGGTTCCCCAA
>JBBAVO010000604.1:951-1085 GCA_040397635.1 Pirellulales bacterium | reverse complement strand
TGCCAGGGGCTGGGCCGACTGCTGTGGAGACGGTGGGAGCGACACCGTCGACGAGTGCGGTGGCGATGGAGGGTGCCGTGGGAGCCGAGAAGGAGAGGACCGGGGTTCCGGCGTTATCGGTGATGGTTCCTGTA
>JBBAVO010000604.1:0-851 GCA_040397635.1 Pirellulales bacterium | reverse complement strand
TAGCGTCGTACGTGCCAGGGGCTGGGCCGACTGCTGTGGAGACGGTGGGAGCGACGCCGTCGACGAGTGCGGTGGCGGTGGAGGGAGCCGAGAAGGAGAGGACCGGGGTTCCGGCGTTATCGGTGATGGTTCCTGTACCGAGGGTGATGGCGGCGGACGGGATCGCGATGCCGTCGTTGTCGAGGTCACCGGCCTGAACGACGTACTGGAACTTGATGGCGGTGGTTCCGGTGCCGCTGGTGTAGGTGGCCTGTCGGGCGATGCCGCCGACAGTGAGTCCGATGGAGGGCACACCGGTGACGTTGACGGCCTGCGCAAACGTTGCCGTGAGCTCGATGACGTCGCCGATCTTGTTGGTCTTGCTGGCTCCGCTGGTGACGGTGACGTTGGGTGCGGTGCGGTTGATGTTGACGCCGCTGATGGTGACGGCGGGGACGGCGAGTGCGTAGTCGTTGCCGGCGGTGTCCTTCATGGTTCCGCCGTTCAAGCTGACGGTGTTGCCGACGGTGAAGGAGCCGTTGGCGAAGACGTCGGTGGCGGAGGTGATGACGTAGCGGAAGACGAGGGTGTTGGTGCCGGTGCCGCTTGAGTAGGTGGCCTGACGGACGGCACCGCCGATGGTCAGCGGGATGGAGGGGGTGCCGCCTGTGGTGACGACGGCGACGGCCTCATTGAAGGTGAGGGTGATGTCGAGGTTCTTGTTGGTAGCGTCGTACGTGCCAGGGGCTGGGCCGACTGCTGTGGAGACGGTGGGAGCGACACCGTCGACGAGTGCGGTGGCGATGGAGGGTGCCGTGGGAGCCGAGAAGGAGAGGACCGGGGTTCCGGCGTTATCGGTGATGGTTCCTGTA
>JBBAVO010000603.1:0-1101 GCA_040397635.1 Pirellulales bacterium | reverse complement strand
GCGGCGTGCAGACGACGACGGCTCCGGTGAGCGGCAGCACCTGCGAGAGCGTCAGAGCGATGTCGCCCGTGCCCGGTGGCATGTCGATGATCAGATAGTCGAGCGGCCCCCACAATGTGTCGCGGAGCATCTGCGTGATCGCGCCGTGCAGCATCGGTCCCCGCCAGACCACCGCCTCGCCGGCTGGCACGAGAAATCCCATCGACATCACCGGCATCGGATGCGGACCCACCGGCAGGAACATCGGAATGATCTTGCCCTCGGTGATCTGCGGCCGGCCGGAGAGGCCGAGCAGGTGTGGCACACTCGGGCCGTAGACGTCGGCGTCGAGCAGACCGACGCGGCTGCCGGCCCGAGCCAGACCGATGGCGATCGAGGCGGCGATCGTGCTCTTGCCGACGCCCCCTTTGCCCGAGCCGACCGCGATCACACTCTTCGCCTCGAGGCCGATCTGCCCGATTTTCGTGGGCGGCCTGTCATGCGGGACGATCTCCACGGCGACGGTCGGCACCGACGGAAACCGGGCCCGCAGGAGGTCCTCGATCCGGCCCCGCGTCTGGCTCCAGAGGATCGCCGCATGGGACGTCAGGCCAACCCTCACGGCGATCGCCGCGGGCGAGGCCTCGAGCGAATGCACCTGACCCATCTCAGCGAGCGGTCTGCCCGACTCGGGGTCGGCGATGCCGGCGAGCACAGCCTGGACGGCTGTGGAATCAACGGTGGCGGGATGGCTGCTCATGCTGTTTGCGTATGTCCTACGGGAGGGGTGGGCTGCGCAGCTGTCACGGCTTCGACTTTTCGATCACGTTGCCGGCGCGGGACGATGAGACGAACAGCCCACGGGGCTGGACCGTGACCAACAGCACCAGCGCCGTGCAGAGCAGCATTGCGATGCCGGCGCTGAGGCCGCCATCCGCCTGCACGCCCCGCCGGTTGGTACGGAAATACATCGCAGCGATGATCCGCAGATAATAGGCCGCGGCGATTGCCGCGTTGAGCACCAGGATCACGGCTAGGGAGACAAACCAGGCCCGGCGGCTGCCAAAGGTGATCGCCGCGTTCCAGTCCACCTCGAGCGCCGAGGTGGCCAGTGAGAGCTTG
>JBBAVO010000602.1:0-1103 GCA_040397635.1 Pirellulales bacterium | reverse complement strand
GTCCGCAGGCTCGCCAGGCCGACCTGTTCGTTGACGATGTCCTCCCGCGTGAGCGCCCTGCGATTGAAGGCCAGCGGCACGGTCAGCGGCGCGTTCGCGATTGTCTCGACCGGCGGAATCGGATCGCTCACCGCGCCCCCGTCGACGCGAAACAGCCCCATCGCCACGCCCGCGTCCACCGCCTCGACCAGCGCCTCGGGAGTGAATGCCGCCAGCTGCGGCTCATCGAGCAGCATTGGGAGCGACCAGCTCGAGTTCCCCATCACCTCGAGCATCCGGTCGTGGGGCGGTCCGGCGATCCCGGCCGACACGCCGCCGTAGGTGACGGTGTGCGGCAGTGAGGCCTGTGGCGATGCGATGCGGAAGAAGAGATCGGCCGCCGCCTCGGCCCGCTGCCGTGGCGTCCACGCTTCCCTGGGCCGCTGGGAAAAAAGGTCCCAGCGAAACATGGCGTTGGCGTGGTGGTCCTTGAGCGTTTCGAGTGTCGCGATGTCGGCTCCTTGAAACTGTGCGGCAAACTGCGGCTTCGCGCAGAGCTCCCAGTGGTTGTGGTGATAGGGGAGGCGGCCCGCGTGCCCAAGGCCGATCCCGCCAAACATCGCCAGCACGTCGGCCACGTGAAACACCGTCCAGTGTTCGTTGAGGTATTCGTGGGCGACATAGTGCAGGTCGGCCTGCATGAGCCGGTCGACGAGCTGGGCCGCGAGCGGCTGGTCGTGGAAGATGGGAATGTCGGCCTTCCGCATCTCGGCAACGATCGCCAGCGCCTCGCGGACACGGGCGATGCTGTCGCCCTGAGCCCGCCCGGCAAAGTGCTGCAGCAGCGTGCGAACGGGGAGCAGGCTCGACCAGCCGGGCATGCAGTTGTAGGTCACCTCGACGATGCCGCCGGGCTTCAGGTGCCGGCGGATGATTTCGAGCACGCACTGCCGCAGTTCCGGGCTGACCCAGCTGAACACGCCGTGGAGCGCGATGAAGTCGAACTGCGGCAGATCGGCGGGCATCGCTGCGAAGTCGGCGCAGAGCACCCGCACGTTGCGCAGGTCGGTGGCGGCGACCTCCCGCTCGATCTGCTCGGTGTGCACCGGCATGAAGTCGACGCC
>JBBAVO010000601.1:0-1105 GCA_040397635.1 Pirellulales bacterium | reverse complement strand
ACAAGCCGAGCCACATCGGCCACATGGTCGGCCCGGTGATCTTCGACACCGTCAAACGGTATCTCGAATACTCGGGCTGGAAGGTGACCTGGGTCGTCAACATCACCGACATCGACGACAAGATCATCGCGGAGAGCGCGGCCAGGGGCACCACGATGGCGAAGCTCGCCACGGAGATGACCGCCGACTACCTCGAAAACCTCGCCGCGCTCGGCGTCGAGAGTATCGACGAGATGCCGAAGGCGACCGAGCACATCGGCACGATCATCGCGTTCATCGAGGGCCTGATCGCCAAGGGCTGTGCCTATGCCTCCGACGGCGACGTCTATTTCGATGTCACCAGGGACGCCGACTACGGCAAACTGACGAACCGTTCGGTCGAGGCGATGCAGGGCGAAGGGGGTTCGACCGCCGAGCGGAAACGGTCGGCAGCCGACTTCGCGCTCTGGAAGAAGGCCAAGCCAGGGGAGCCCTCGTGGGAAAGCCCCTGGGGGCCAGGCCGGCCGGGGTGGCACATCGAGTGCTCGGCGATGAGCCGGGCGATCCTCGGGGAACACTTCGACATTCACGGCGGCGGGCTCGACCTGATCTTCCCGCACCACGAGAACGAGATCGCCCAGAGCGAATCGCTCCACGACTGCCCGATGGCCACCTACTGGATGCACAACGGCCTGATGCAGGCGGCGGGCGCCGCCGGGAAGGTGGGGGGGCGGCCGCGGGGCTCCGAGTCCGGGGCCGACGATGCAGCCGCTGAGGCAGCCACCCAGGCAGCCACCAAGATCTCGAAGTCGACCGGTGCGGAGCCGTTCAAGAACCTGCTCGTCCGGCACCGTCCGGAGGCGATCCGCTTTCTCCTGCTTTCCACGCACTACCGCAGCCCGATCCACTTCGGCGAGGAACCGCTCGGCGAGAGCGCCCGGGCGCTCGAGGCCTTCGAGCGGCTCTTCACGCGGTACCACCGGGTCGGCGGGAAATCGTTCTATGCCCTGCCCTGTCGCGACCGCCGGGCGGGGAATGCGGTGGTCGGGGCTGCGGGCGAAGAAGTCAAAGCCCTGCGGGAGAAATTCCTGGCGGCGATGGACGACGACTTCAATACGGCGATCGC
>JBBAVO010000600.1:0-1107 GCA_040397635.1 Pirellulales bacterium | reverse complement strand
TATCAGGTGGTGGGAAGCCGACCCGTGAGCAGCCGGCAGGCTTCCAGGTACTTTTCCCGCGTCTTGGCGACCACGTCGGCCGGAAGGGCGGGGGGGGTGCTCGATTTGTCCCAGCCGCTCGACTCGAGCCAATCCCGCACGAATTGCTTGTCGAACGAGTCCGGAACGCGTCCCGGGACGAGTCCGTCTGCTGGCCAGAACCGCGAGCTGTCGGGAGTGAGCACCTCATCGACCAAAATGAGCGAGCCATCGGCGAGGCGGCCCCACTCAAATTTCGTGTCGGCGACCACGATCCCGCAGGAAACGGCATGCTCAGCACCGCGGCGAAACACGTCGAGGCTCTTGTCGCGGAGGGTTGCTGCCAGCGGGCCGCCGATGCGATCGGCCATGAATTCGAACGACACGTTCTGGTCGTGCCCGGTCACGGCCTTGGTCGCCGGCGTGAAGATCGGCTCCGGCAGCGTTGAGCCCGGGCCAAGGCCGGCGGGCAGTGGCACGCCACAGACGGTACCGCTGCGACGATATTCGGCCAGTCCAGAGCCAGCCAGCCACCCGCGGACCACGCATTCGAAGGGGATCACCTCGGCCTGCCGCACGAGCATCGAGCGGCCGCGGAGGAGGTCGCGATCGACCGAGGCCGGCAGGCCCATGGCATCGACGTCGGTGGTGAGCAGATGATGGGCCTGAGACCGCGGCCCGGATGACAGCCAGTCAAACCAGAACGCCGAGATCGCGGTGAGCACCTTGCCCTTGCCGGGAATGGGCGTGGGCAGGATCCAGTCGAAGGCACTGATCCGGTCGGTGCTGACGATGAGCATCGCAGGGCCAAACGCCGAATCGTCCAGGCGATAGCAGTCGCGAACCTTGCCGCGGTAGAGCGGGCCGATGCCGAGATTCGTTTCCGTGACGGCGGTTGATGTCATAGTCACTTTTGTAGGGCAAATTCTGGCCCCGTCCAGTTCCGCAGGCCGTCGGCCAGTTTGACGGCCAGTTGCAGTCCGTTCCCATGTAAGCCCACAGCACCGCAATAGCCCGGCCACCCCGCACGACGCCGCGCCGCCGGGACGGCAAAGGTTCCGTCGCTCGGAGATTCCGACTTGCCACCCG
>JBBAVO010000599.1:0-1114 GCA_040397635.1 Pirellulales bacterium | reverse complement strand
TCGGGCTGGTAGCTGTTGCGCTTGAGGAAGAGGGCCAGTTCGATCATCTCCTCGACGCCACTGCCCGGATGGCTGGCGATGAAGTAGGGGACGGTGTATTGCTTCTTGCCCACGCGGCGGCTGGCAGCCTTGAAGGCCTTGTCGAACTCCACGAAGTCGTCGGCCGACGGCTTCTTCATCAGGTCGAGCACCTCGCGATCGACGTGCTCAGGCGCCACCTTCAAGTGCCCACCGACATGATGCTCGGCCAGTTCCCGAAGGTATTCGGGGTCTTTGCGGGCGAGGTCCATGCGCACGCCCGAGGCCACGAGCACCCGCTTCACCCCCTCGACACTCCGCGCCTCCTTCATCACCGCCTTCAGCGGGCCGTGATCGGTGCCCAGCAGTTTGCAGACGGTGGGGTGCACGCAGGAAAGCCGGCGGCACTTCGCCTCCACCTCGGGCCGCGAGCACCGCATCTGATACATGTTGGCGGTCGGGCCGCCGATGTCGGAGACCGTGCCCTTGAAGCCGGGCTGCGAGGCCAGGAGCTTGATCTCGGTGATGATCGAATCCTGCGAGCGGCTCTGGATGATCCGCCCCTCGTGGGCCGTGATCGAGCAGAACGTGCAGCCGCCGAAGCAGCCCCGCATGATCTGGACGCTCGTTTCGACGACCTCGAATGCCGGGATGCGGGCGCCGCCATAACAGGAATGCGGCCGGCGGGTGAACGGCAGCCCGTAGACCTCGTCCATCTCGTCCTGCTCCAAGGGCAGGGCAGGGGGATTCACGACCACTGCCTCACGGCCATACCGCTGCACGAGCCGCTTCGCGTTGTGTGGGTTGGTTTCAAGGTGCGAGATCCGCGTCATCTCGCAGAAGGCCAGTTTGTCGCTGACCACGGCGTCGTAGTCGGGCAGGGCGAGGGTGTCGGGGCCGGACGGCGGCGGTTCGCTGGCACCGAGACGATAGGCCACGCCGCGACGGTCACGGAGTTCCTTCACCATCGCGGTCGTGGCAAGGCCGTCGGCGGTCTGGCCTGCTGATGCCGCGAGGCCGCGGGCGATGTCGAGCACCGTGCGCTCCCCCATCCCGAAGACGATCAGATCGGCCTTCGAGTCGAGGATGATTGAAC
>JBBAVO010000598.1:0-1117 GCA_040397635.1 Pirellulales bacterium | reverse complement strand
TGGGCCTGCGGCACAACTTCAAGGGGACCGCGCTCAGGTCGTTGGCCGACATCAACGACGTCACGAAGACGGCCGCGACCGGGGCGAGCACGAGCGTGATGGACTACATCCCGGTGAACATCGTGCCGAAGGGGAAGACCCAGGGCGATTACTACACCGCCAAGATCGGCCCCTACGACCTGTGGGCGATCGAATATGGCTACAAGCCAGTCGCCGGCGGCAACCCCGAAGCCGAGCTTCCGGAACTCGAGAAGATCGCCACCCGCAGCGGGGAGCCGGCGCTGGCCTACGCCACCGACGAAGAGACCGAGTTTGGCGATCCTGATCCGCTTTCCAACCGCTTCGATCTCGGAAACGATCCGCTGGAATTCGCCAAGAGCCGCGCCGAGTTGGTGGCCCAGGTGATGCCGGTCATCGCCGATCGCATGACCGCCAAGGAGAAGGATGGCAGAGTGAGGGGCTACGAGCGGGTGCGGCAGGCGTTCGGCGTGCTGCTGGCAGCCCACGGTCAGGCGATGTACACGGCATCGCGGCTGGTCGGCGGCCTCCACACGTCGCGGAGCCACAAGGGGGATGCCAATGCCCCCGTGCCGTTCCGCGTGGTCGAGCCGCAGAAGCAGCGCGACGCCCTGACGCTGCTCGAGCAGCAGATGTTCAGCGCCCAGCCGTTCACGTTTTCTCCCGACCTTTACAACCAGCTCGTGGCCACGAACTGGATGCACTGGGGCAGCAATCACCCCGATCGCGAAGACTACCCCATCCATGAGGCGATCCTCAGCTGGCAGAGCCGTGTGCTCGGCCGACTCCTCAACCCGATCACGCTCGAACGGATTCGCGACAGCGAGCTGAAGGTGCCGGCCGATCAGGATGCCTTCACCACCGCGGAACTGCTCGACCGGCTCACGAAGTCGATCATGGCGGAGGTGGATCAGACAGGCCCCGGCGACTACACCGTGCGGAAGCCGGCGGTGGGCAGCCTCCGACGCGGCCTGCAACGCCAGTATGTCTCACGCCTCTCGGCGTTGGCCATCGCCCCCAGCAACGTCACGCCCGACGCCCAGTCGATTGCGGCGGCACAGCTGCGGTCGCTGGAGGGCCGGATCGGTGCGCTGCTGGC
>JBBAVO010000597.1:0-1121 GCA_040397635.1 Pirellulales bacterium | reverse complement strand
ACCCAGACCCACTGGTCGGTCGAGCGCGACTGGTCCCAGTCGCCCCAGCGGATGTCGTGGAGCGTGTTTTCGACCGGCTCGCCGAGCGCCTCGTGCACGCGTTGCGTGAGCAGACCGTCGAGGCCGGCGCACTCATCGACCTCGTTGAAGTGGACGAGCGGCCTTCCTTTATAGAGCGGCTTCGACGAGCCGGCCGCCGTCACGGGCGGCCGCTTCGAGTCGTTCAGCATCCCCTCCACGAGATCGCTGGCCGGCAGGAGATCCTTGAGCCCCTGCTGATACTGGATGCCGATGCAGTCGCAGCCGAAGCGGTCGGCGATGCGGACCGCGGCCACGTACATCTTGCACTGCTCGAGGACCTGGGCCCGGGTGAGATCGGTGGCCTCAGCCTTGCCGAAGTGAAACTGCATTCCCGCCTTCTCGATCCAGCGGAAGACCTCCTTCGCCTCGGCGTCGGTCACCTGCGTGGTCTCGTAATAGAGCGCGCTTTGGCTGAGCCGCTCCTTGAAGACGCCGGTGGCGTGGAGGAGGTGGTCGGGAATGATAGCGTTGAACATTCCCATGCAGCCCTCGTCGAACACGCCCATCAGCGCCTTGCGATGGCGGAGATCGACCGCGATCGTCTCGGCGGTCTGCGCGAGCTTGCGAGGGATCGACACTCTGTCGAATGGCACGACATGGCTCGTGTCGTGGTGCACGGCGCGGTGGTCGAGCCAGGCCTGCAGGTGCCGCCGGAAACTCGGAGCCGCAAAGTCGTCGGCCCAGAGCGTCGAGTAGGGCACGCCCGCCTTCGTCAACGAGCCGTTGAGATTGAGCATGCCCACGAGGCCCGGCCACTGGCCCGACCAATTGGCCACCGTGAGGATCGGACCGGAGTGGGTCGTGAGCCCCGGGAGCACGTGGTTGGAATACTGCCAGACCGCCTCGGCGACGACCAGCGGCACGTCGGGATCGATTGATTCAAACACGTCGAGCCCCTCGCGCGCGCTGGCGATGAAGCCGTGGCCGCGGGCCTTCGACGCGGCATGGCCCCGCTCCAGCTTCCAGCCGGCGGCGGCGAAGGCCCTCACGAGGTCAACCTCCATCGCCTGCTGGGCCGGCCAGCAGACCCGGTTGGCCTC
>JBBAVO010000596.1:0-1123 GCA_040397635.1 Pirellulales bacterium | reverse complement strand
CCCACGTCGCGTATTTGCCGTTGAGCGCGATGTTGAGGGCGCCCTTCAGATGGCCACCCTCGAAGTCGAGCCCGTTGCGGACGTCGAGAATCTGGGCTCCTGACTTCTGGAGCGCAAGCACTTCATCGAGCGAAAGGGCGTTGAACGTCTTCTGCATCGCCTCCTCCAGCGAGGCCCGCTCCTTGCGGTTCAAGATCGCATCATGCGCGAAGTATTCCGGGGCCTCGGGCTGGTCGGCCGTGACGATTGTCTTGAAGGCATCCCGGCTCATCGGCTGAAGGGCGTAGTTGAACTTCTTCTGCTCGCCGATCGTGGAGAACGTCTCCTTGGAAAGGCTCTTGCCGCACATGCTGCCGGCACCATGGGCCGGGTAGACGAGCGTGGCATCGGGTAACTTTATGAGCTTGTTCGTGATGCTGTCGTAGAGCATGTCGGCGAGTTCGTCGGCCGTGACGCCGATGCTCGCGAGCAGATCGGGCCGGCCCACGTCGCCGATGAAAAGCGTATCGCCGGTGAGCACAGCGAGCGGCTCCTTGGCACTCTTCGCCAGGTCGTAGACGAGGATCGAGATGCCTTCGGGGGTGTGGCCCGGGGTCTCCATGATCTCGAGCCGCACGTCGCCAAACTCGACCGTATCACCGTCCTTCATGGCGACGCACTGAAACTCTGCCTGGGCCCGGCTCCCGAGATGAATGGACGCACCGGCCTTGTCACGCAGCTCGATGTGACCAGCGATGAAGTCGGCATGAAAATGCGTGAGGAAAACATATTTGATCGTGTACCCACCGGCCTTGGCGTCGGCGAGATACTGATCGATGTCGCGCTGCGGATCGACCACCGCAGCCGTTTTCGTCTTCTCGTCGGTGATCATGTAAGACGCATGCGACAGGCAAGCGAGGTAATACTGTCGAATTTTCATGACAGATTCTCCGGTTCAGGGATTTGGATGGGAAGGCGACTCCTTCCTTGACGGCAGTGGTCGGAAAGCCTGCCCCTACGCAGACACTCCAGCCCTGGCGGTCTTTGATCTGCCGAACCACGATTCGAAGCAGGCCATGATGTGGCCCCCTCGATCGCCGCAACGGCGAGATCGATCAGGAGACGGTCAATCCCAGCGAAGGCG
>JBBAVO010000595.1:0-1124 GCA_040397635.1 Pirellulales bacterium | reverse complement strand
ACCCGCCCTGGACGCCCGACCGCATGACCGACGCCGCCCGCGATCAACTCGGCATTTTCTGACTTCACGCGAAACATGTGGCGCTATGTGCCTTGCGGAATCCGTGAGGGGCTGCCCGTGCCCCAGGAGCCGGCGTTGCTGACCAGCGCAGGCAGGATGCCGGAGCGCAGTCAGCATCGAGTGAGCGAAGGCAGGATGCCGTAGCGAACGTCCGGCGACGGGGCACGGGCAGCCCCGAACTGCCGGCAGCGGCTACTGATCCTACGCGCTCTTGTGCCGAGCGGCCTCGCGGACAGGCACCACCGGCTCCGTGCCCGCGACGTTGCGATCGTTGATCACGTAGGTGCTGCCATTGTTCTCCGGCAGGTCGAACATGATGTCGAGCATCACGTCCTCCATGATCGACCGCAGCCCACGGGCTCCGGTCTCCTTCCGCATTGCCTTGCGGGCGATCGCGGCGAGCGCCTCGTCGGTGAACTCGAGTTTGCAGTTCTCGACACCAAACAGCCTCTGATACTGCTTCACCAGCGCGTTCTTCGGCTCGCGGAGCACCTTCACCAGCGCCCCTTCGTCGAGCGGCTGCAGGGAGGAGATCACCGGCAGACGACCGACCAACTCGGGGATCAGGCCAAACTCGAGGATGTCATCCGAATCGACCTGCGGCAGCAGTTCGGAGAGATCGGCGTCGCCGCGGTAACCGCTAGGCTGCCCGAAGCCGATCGTCCGTTTGCCAAGCCGTCGGGCGATGATTTTGTCGATACCGACGAACGTGCCGCCGCAGATGAAGAGGATGTTCGACGTGTCGATCTGGATGTACTGCTGCTCGGGGTGCTTGCGGCCGCCCTGGGGAGGCACGTTGGCCACGGTGCCTTCGAGCATCTTCAGGAGCGCCTGCTGCACACCTTCGCCGGAGACGTCGCGGGTGATCGAGACGTTTTGGCTGGTCTTGCCGATCTTGTCGATCTCGTCGATGTAGAGTACGCCCCGCTGGGCGGCCTCGATGTCGAAATCAGCGGCGTTGAGCAGTTTGAGGAGTAGGTTCTCAACGTCCTCGCCCACGTAGCCCGCCTCGGTGAGCGTGGTGGCGTCGCCGATGGCAAACGGCACGTCCAGGATCTTGGCCA
>JBBAVO010000594.1:0-1134 GCA_040397635.1 Pirellulales bacterium | reverse complement strand
CGGCTCCTGCCGCAGTGGTTCATGACCCGCGTCGCGAGGATCGTGGGAAAACCGCAGTGACGAGCGAAAAAAGGGGACGCAGCTCTTTTGCCACCCCTTTGGTAACAGTCAGTGAGCAGGTAAAAACTGCAAAAGAGCTGCGTCCCCTTTTTCTCTTATAGTTCCGGCCATGAGCGACATTCCTGATCCATTCCGTGAAAAACGTCGGACTGACGGCGTGCTCGGTCTGCCAACCGACAAGGAAGTCATTCCGATGATCCTGCGGCACGAAGACGTGCGGCGGGCGGCGAAGGACTGGAAGACGTTCAGTTCCGACGCACCGTTTCGGGTGCCGATTCCGTCGGAGGAAGATGTCCGCACCGTGCGGCAGCTGCCCATCGAGGTCGATCCGCCCGAGCAGACCGACTATCGGAAGCTCGTGGAGCCCTTTTTTCTGAGGGCCAAGCAGCCGGCGTTTGTGGCGCGGGTGGAGGAACTCACCGATCGGCTTTTGGCGGGTGCCCTGGGCCACGATTCGATCGAGATCGTGGAGGGTTTCGCGCTGCCGCTGCAGTCAAAGGCGCTCGCGATCCTGCTCGACGTGCCTGAGTCCGAGGCGGATCTGTTCATCAGTTGGGGGATTCACGTCTTTCATGTCGCGGACGGGGAGCTTGGCGTGCATAAGGGGGCGGCGCTCGAACGCTACCTGAACGAACAGTTCGACCGAGCGGCCGCCACTCCCGGCGACGATTTCTACGGCGTGCTCACGAAGGCGAGCTACCGTGGTCGGCCGCTTAGCCGCGAGGAGATGCTCGGCTTTGCAAACCTCATGTTTGCGGGCGGCCGCGACACGGTCATTCATAGCGTGGCCTGCGCGATCGGCTATCTGGCGGAGCGTCCTGAGGCACTTGAGTTTCTGCGGGCCGATCCAGACCGGATCGTTCATGCCAGCGAGGAATTTTTCCGGGCCTACATGCCGCTCACACACATCGGCCGCGTCTGCCCGGTCGAGACCGACGTGCATGGTATGCAGGTCAAGGCCGGCGACCGGGCTACGCTCTGCTGGGCATCGGCGAATCTCGACGAGGAGGTCTTCGCCGCGGCCGACGAGGTGCGGCTCGACCGCAAGCCGAATCCGCATGTCTCCTTCGGCTT
>JBBAVO010000593.1:0-1135 GCA_040397635.1 Pirellulales bacterium | reverse complement strand
GGCTCGTCCGTTCGCCATTGCTTCCCATGGCGAGGATCGCCGCCATGCCGAGCAGGCCGCCCCGCGGGCTCTTGGGCCCGAGCTTCACAACGCGAAACGAGTCGCCGGTCACGGGCGTGCCGGCGTCGTCGAGGCCGTAGTAGGTCGCCATCAGCCCGTTGACGACAACGTCGTCGCTCTTGAGAAGCTGCCGTGCATCGCGGTTGTCGGCAAGCAGCATATGAAACGTCTCGTAGACCTCGCGTTTGGCCGCCTCGCGGGTGCTCTCATCAAACTCCGGGAAGAGCTGGTGATCGAACCGGAAGAAGTCGAGCCGGTCGAGGCCGAGCCACTGATGGGTGAAGCCCGCGGCGAAGTCGTGTGATTTTTCGTCGGCGATCAGCCGGTCGACCTCCGCCGCGAGCACCGCAGGTTTGCGGAGTTCGCCCGAGGCGGCGAGCGCGAGCAGCTTTGCATCGGGCGGCGCGGCCCAGAGGAAGTAGGCCAGCCGCGTGGCGAGTTCGCGATCGGAGAGCCGCCGCGTGTTTTCGTCACCGTCGTCCCGGTCGTCATTCTTGCCGTCTTTTCGGTCACCGTCTCGCTCGGTGTCAGGCTGTGCCGCAAGCGGATCGGCCAGGTAGAGGAATCCCGGCGACGCGAGCATCACCGCCATCGGCTCACGGATGGCCACGAGCGGCTCGTCGCCCGCCTTCCGCCGCGTTTCATAGACGGTGACCAGCCGGTCGAGAAAATCGTTCGCAGGCGTGGCGCCGCGGAAGGCCAGCTTGCCGAACCGGCGGAGAATCGTGCGGACGATCTGCCCCTCCGGCCCCTTCTTGGCAAGGCCGCCAAACACCTGCTCGTAGACGACCGACGGCGTGCCGCTAGGCACCGGTCCGTCCCACTCGACCCAGTCGATCCAGAGGGCGAGGTCACGGCCGACGCCGTTTTTCGTTTTGTCGAGCGAGTTCTGGAAGTGGTCGGCGTGGCCGTCGTTGTAGCGTTTTTCACGGAAGTACCAGGTACGTGGTCCGGAAGTCGTCACCCGCACAGGTATCTCGAGCAGCTGTGGCTGCTCGATCGTGCCCGTCACGTGAAAGGCCTCGATCGTCTCAAAATCGCTCCGCGGGTCGTCCTTGCTCCCCTTGGTTCCCAT
>JBBAVO010000592.1:0-1136 GCA_040397635.1 Pirellulales bacterium | reverse complement strand
GGCGGCTGGGACATGCACAACACCATGTGGGACTACAACACGCTGCCGAAGCGAGCAGGCAACCTCGATCAGGCGGTGGGTGCGCTGCTGACCGACCTGTCGTCACGCGGGCTGCTCGACGACACGCTCGTCGTGCTCACCACCGAGTTCGGCAGGTCCCCCACGATCAACTACAACGCAGGGCGTGACCATCACCCGGCGGTATTCTCCGCGATGTTGGCGGGCGCCGGCATCAAGGGAGGTCAGGTCTATGGCAAGTCTGACAAGCGCGGGCACGGGGTGGAAGCCGATGGCGTCACGCCGGCCGATCTCAACGCCACGGTGGCGGAGGCGCTCGGACTGCCACGCGATGAGATCGTGATGTCGCCCACGCTTCGGCCCTTCAAGGTTGCCCACGACGGCAGTCCCGTCCGGAAAATCCTGTCGTGACTCCACATCCGATTCGGCCGCTCGATGCGAACGAACGCCGCGTTCTCGGCGTGCTGATCGAGAAGGGCAAGACGACGCCCGACCAGTATCCGCTCTCGCTCAATGCGGTGGTGACCGGCTGCAATCAGAAGAGCAACCGCGATCCTGCCATGCAGCTCGACGAGGAGTCGGCCAGCCGTGCCCTCACGAGCCTGCGGCACTGTGGCGCAGTGGCCGAGGTCTTTGGAAGCGGAAAGATCCCGCGGTACCGGCATCTGGCCTACGAGTGGCTCGGTGTCGGCAAGGAGGAGCTGGCGATCCTCGGCGAACTCCTGCTGCGGGGCGAGCAGAGCGAGGGGGATCTGCGGGGGCGGGCCAGCCGCATGGACCCGATCCCCGACCTGGATGCCCTCCGCACGCATCTCGATGCGCTGGCCACCCGCGATCTGGTGGTCTGGCTCTCGCCTCCCGGCCGCGGCCGGATGCTGACGCACGGTCTGTTGCCAGAGGAAAAGCTGGAGAAGGTACGGTCGCAGGTGGGGCTTTCGGCTGCAGCAGCCAGTCAGTCGGCGATCGGTGGGGATGTGGAGGCCAGCGAGCCGGAAGCGGTTGGCCAGAGTCAGGCGATTGATGGCAGCCGAGCAGGCGACCACAGTCGAAAAGGTGCGGGCCCGGCAGCCGAATCGCTCGCGGACCGCGTGGATCGGCTGGAGTCAGAACTGGCCGAG
>JBBAVO010000591.1:0-1140 GCA_040397635.1 Pirellulales bacterium | reverse complement strand
TATTTGCTCAGCCAGAGACGGTTGAGGCTCTGCAGCCAGTCCACCTGCCACTGCCCCTGCGAGAAGGCCAGAAAGATTGCGTGTGGGTTGCCGTTGGTGAGGGTGTCGATGCGGACCCGCTGGCCGTCCTTGGCCGCGGCTACGAGTTCATCCGGCGCGGGCATCGTGACGACGCTCCACTGCACCGAGACCCAGTCGACGTCCTCATACAGACTGCTCATCAGCTTCTTCACGTCGTCGCCGGGCACCGCCGTGCGGTACCGTTCCTCCCAACTGCTGGCGGAGTAGTAGGCCGTGAGAACCGCCTTGATGCCGGCCGCGTGGTCGATGCTGGCCGGGTCCGTCGCCGTGGCACTCTCCGCCTGCGGGGTGGCGGTCGCTGGCGGCGTTGATTCCGTGGCCGCGGCTGGCATGGTGCTGGGCTGCACGGCGGGAGTCTCGCTGGCCCGCGGGGTTGCGGAGGCGACCTGGGCTCTGGCTGGCGGGCTGGGCTTCGCCGGCGAGCCCTGAGCCGGCTGCGGATTGGCTGGGCGGGCCTTCACCGGGGATCGCTCCTCGGCGACGGTTTCATCGTCTTCTTTTGGTTCACTGACAGCCGGTGAAAGGAGGATCCCAGCTGTCACCGCCAGAACCGCCAGACATGCCAGGCCAACACCGGCGGTGATCATTTGCCACGGCTTCAACTGGCCACCAAACAGACCGTTTTGCCCGCTTGGTTTTGGGCTGGCGTCCACCAGCGACTGCGTGGCGGACTTTCGCCGTACCAAGGGCTTCGCGACCAGAAAGTCATCGTCGAGCTCGCTCTGGTCGTCGCCCGTTGTTTCGGGATCACCAAGCAGTTCGTCGTAGATCTCAGCCAGCCTCGTCCATGGTCCGTCGGCAGATTCGCCGATCTCGTCCCGCATCCGGAGCCGGTCCTGATCCCGAAGAGACTGGAGTTTCTCCAGTGTCAACGGCCCTCTGATGTTGCCCTTTCGCCGCACGAAGTACATGGTGTGATTCCGGAAAGAAACGCCGTGGAAGGGAAGTGTGAGCGGGCCACGATCGTAGCCGTTCGTGGGAACCTCATCCACGGCCTGTGTCGCCGGCACCGACAGGTTCGTTCGTGTCGATCGTGTCGTTGGGCGAGTCGTTTGTGTC
>JBBAVO010000590.1:0-1147 GCA_040397635.1 Pirellulales bacterium | reverse complement strand
AGAAAGCAGCCGTAGGCGGTGCCGCGGGCTGCGCCGGCGCGGGAGTTATAGCCACCGTCGGCCGCGCGGTGACGCTCGACGCCGGCGAGCAGGGCCGCGCGATGTTCCGCAGGCAAGGCATCTGTCGGCTGGGATGCCCAGGCCCGCGCCAGGCAGCAGCGGTGCACATAGTCGAGCCTGCTGCCGTCGCCAAACGCGTCGAGATAGCAGCGGGTCGCCGCGGCCTGCTCGTTGCCAGCAGGCAGGGCCTCGAGAGCCAGCAGCGCATCGAGCGCAAACGACGTATAGTAGAGATCGGGTCGGCCGCCGCGATTGCAGTAGCCACCACCAGGCGTCGCGAGCGACTGGAGAAAAGACACCACGAGTTCAGTCGCCTCGCCGAGCGTCCGCCGGGCGAGGCGGGCCACCTGCAGCATCTGCAGCCGCTGGCTCATGCCGTTGCAGCCGCGCTTGCGGTGGCCGACTGCGGTTCGCTGTGGTGCTCGCGGGCCACCTTCGCCTCCTGCTCGCGGCAGTAGCCCTCGAAGGTGAGCTCGTTGAACATCTTCGCCAGCACCCGCCGCAGGAGCCCCTTCAACGTGGCGTCGGAGAGGCCCTCGAGGGCCCGCACGGCCTGCTCCTTGTAGCTTTCAAGCAGAAGCGCCGCCTTCTCGTCGGCCTTGGCCGTGCGGATCGCCTCCCGCAGGCGGTCGGGCGTAGCCGCGGAGTGGGGCTTCCCCGCCGTGATGGCGGCGAGCATCTCGCGGTCATCGCCGCGGGCCCGTTCAGCGGCGAGAGCGAGAACGACACTCGGCCGCGACTCGACGTTGCTCACGAGCCCAGCGTCATCGAGCATGTCTTCGAGGTCATCCTTGATCTGGTAGGCGATGCCCACCGCCTCGCTGTAAGCCCGCAAGGCATCGGACACCTCGTCCGCCCGGCCGGCGCCGATGGCAGCCAGTTGCAGGGCCACGTCGAACGCGGGCGATGTCTTGAGCCGGAAGATCTCCAGCACCTGGCGGCTGGCCAACTGCGAGGGATTGCGGCTCCAGGCGAGTTCGGCACCCTGCCCCTGACAGAGCAGCCGCTGCGCGCCGGCGGCCTCGCGAACGGCGGCGCGGATGCGATCGGCATCGAGGCCCGACTCCGCCAGCAAACGATAGCCCTC
>JBBAVO010000589.1:0-1148 GCA_040397635.1 Pirellulales bacterium | reverse complement strand
GGCCGGTTTGGGTGCTATTCTTGAAGGGTTCACGCAACGAAGATGTTTTTTCCCGCCGATCGACCTAGAGGTCCGCGATCCAAGGGCTTGTTCCCTTCGGCTCGGCGACGCGGGTAACCCCGACCGGAAACGGCTCCCATGGGTTGCTCGACAGGATTTCCCAAAGCGACAGGATTTCCTAACTCGCGGTGGCGGGCGACCGCACGGCTTGCCGGCATGGTCTGGACAATCATGTTGGCCTGCTCGACGGCCCGCCCCGCGGAGACAGCCCAGCAATCGCTCGATTTCAATCGCGATATCCGACCGATCCTTTCCGAAAATTGCTTCTATTGCCACGGACAGGACGGCAACAAGCGGGAGGCCGGCCTGCGACTCGATGACCGGGCGGGGGCGATCGAGGCGGGGGCGATCGTGCCCGGTGACACTGGGGCGAGCGTGCTGCTCGAACGGATCCATTCGACCGACGCCGATGTCGTCATGCCGCCGCCGCATTCCAATCGACGGCTCTCCGACGACCAGAAACAACTCCTCGACCGCTGGATCAAGGAAGGGGCCGGGTACACGCCGCACTGGGCATTCGTGCCGCCGGCACGGCCGCAGCCACCTGAGCCGAAGCACGCAGCTTGGGCGAAGAACGATATCGACCGGTACGTGCTGGCGAAGCTCGAGCAGGTCGGCCTGAAGTCCTCGCCGGAGGCCGACCGGGCCACGCTCATCCGCCGGCTCCACGCCGATCTCGTCGGTCTGCCGCCGACGCCCGAGGAGGTCGATGCCTTCGTAGCTGACCCCGACCCGCAGGCCTACGAGAAGCTGGTCGATCGGCTGCTCGCCAGCCCGCACTACGGCGAACGGATGGCGCTGTCGTGGCTCGACGCCGCCCGCTACGCCGATTCCAACGGCTTCCAACAGGACGGCGACACCTGGCAGTGGATCTGGCGGGACTGGGTGGTGAAGGCGCTCAATGCCGACATGCCGTTCGATCGGTTTTCGACAGAACAGTTGGCGGGCGACCTGCTGCCGCCTGCGGCCACCGATCAGGCCACTCTCGATCAGAAGATCGCCAGCGGCTTCAACCGCAACCATCTCTTGAACGGCGAGGGGGGCGCGATCGCCGAGGAGCAGCGGTTCAACAACCTCTTCGACCGGGT
>JBBAVO010000588.1:0-1160 GCA_040397635.1 Pirellulales bacterium | reverse complement strand
CGTGCCTGGAGACGCGAAGGCAGCCTGCCTGCGGGCCGCCGCCGCCGCGATCCGGGCCGACGTCGCCGACATCCTCGCCGCCAACCGGCTCGACCTCGCTGCCGCCCCCGGCTTCGGCCTCACGGCCGCGGCCATCGACCGGCTCACCCTCGACGCTAAGCGGGTGGAAGGCATCGCCGCAGGTGTCGAGGCAGTGGCCAGGCTCCCGGATCCGGTCGGGGAGGTGATCGAGGAATCGAGGCAGCCCAGCGGCCTGGTGGTCCGCAAAATCCGGGTGCCGCTCGGCGTGGTCTTCTTCATCTATGAGTCGCGGCCCAATGTCACCGCCGATGCGGCGGCAGTGGCCCTCGCGGCCGGCAACGCCATCATCCTCCGCGGCGGCAAGGAGGCAGCCCATTCCAGCGGTCGGATCGTGGAGAGCATGCGGAGGGGGATCGTCGCCGCCGGCCTGCCGGCGGACTGCGTGCAGTTGGTTGACACTGCCGACCGTGAGGCGGTCGGCGCATTTCTCACGATGGACGACCTCATCGACATCGTGATTCCCCGCGGCGGCGAGACGCTGATCCGCAGGGTCTGCTCCGAGGCCCGGATGCCGGTACTCAAGCACTTCACGGGCAACTGCCACGTCTACGTCGATCGGGCGGCCGACCTGGCGATGGCCAAGGCGATCACCGTCAACGCAAAGTGCCAGCGAATGGGCGTCTGCAACGCGGCGGAGTCGCTGCTCGTGCACCGCGACGTGGCGGACCGTTTCCTTCCCGACATGGCAGCCGCGCTGGGTGAGCACAACGTCGAGATCGTGGGCGACGCCGCCACCCGTCGGCTCGTCGCTGTGGCGGGCCCGGCCACCGAGGCCGATTTTGCGACGGAATTTCTCGGCCCCAAGATCTCGGTGGCCGTCGTCGATTCGGTTGACGCGGCGATTGACCACATCAACCGCTACGGCTCCCGTCACACCGATGCGATCGTGTCTGCGGATCAGGCCGCGATCGACCGGTTTGCGGCCCGTGTGGACACCGCAGTCGTGATGATCAATGCGAGCACGCGGTTCAACGACGGCGGCGAGATGGGGCTGGGCGCCGAGATCGGCATCTCCACCGACAAGCTCCACGCCCGCGGCCCATGCGGCACGCGGGAACTCACGACCTATAAATATGTCG
>JBBAVO010000587.1:0-1162 GCA_040397635.1 Pirellulales bacterium | reverse complement strand
GGCTGGCCGCGGAGCGGGGGGGCAACGCCGTGCTCGCCGCCAACCCCAACCTGCTCGTGATCGTCGAGGGCATCGAGACCGCCTCCTCGGGCAGCTACTGGTGGGGCGGCAATCTCTCGAATGCCGGCGCGGCACCCGTCCGGCTGAACACGCCCGGGCGGCTCGTCTACTCGGCCCACGACTACCCGGCCAGCGTCTACCAGCAGAAATACTTCAGCGACCCCAACTACCCCAACAACCTGCCGGAAGTGTGGGACAAGAACTGGGGCTATCTCTTCCGCACCGGCACCGCGCCGGTCCTGCTGGGTGAGTTCGGGAGCACCCTCGCCACGGCCAGCGACCGGGCCTGGTACTCCAAGATGGTCAACTACCTGGAGGGTGATCTCGACGGCAACGGATCGGTCGATCTGGCGGCAGGCCAGCAGGGCATCTCCTGGACCTACTGGTCGTGGAATCCCAATTCCGGCGACACCGGCGGCATTCTGGCCGACGACTGGAAGACGGTGAACACGGCCAAGGTCGATCCGCTCAAGGCGGTGCAGTTCCAGTTCCCGGCGGTGTCGGGAACGGGCAGTTCGATCACGACCACGCCGCTCACGTTCACCGTGACGCTCTCGGCGGCGAGCACGCAGTCGGTGACCGTGCAGTATGCCACGGCCAATGGCACGGCGGTCGCCAGCAGCGACTACACAGCGGCCTCGGGCACACTCACGTTTGCCCCCGGCGAGACGCAGAAACTGGTGAACGTGCTCGTCAGCCGCGACACGACGGCGGAATCGAACGAGACGTTTTCAGTGACATTGACGAGCCCCACGAATGCCACGCTGACGAAGTCGGCGGCGACGGGCACGATCCTCGATGACGATACGGTGGTGCCGACGCCGACGCCGACTCCCACGCCGACGCCGACCCCCACGCCAACGCCAACACCGACCCCCGCTCCCGCGGGCAAGGTGGTGGCCACCTACACCCAGACAACCGGCTGGGGGACCGGGTTCAACGGTGCCATGACGATCAAGAACACGGGCACGACGGCGATCACTGGCTGGACGATGGAGTTCGACATGAAGGCGAACATCGTCAACATCTGGAACGCCGTGATCGTCAGCCACGTCGGCACCCGCTACGTGATCAAGAACGCCGACTGGAACGGCACGATCGC
>JBBAVO010000586.1:0-1178 GCA_040397635.1 Pirellulales bacterium | reverse complement strand
CGGCTGGCCAGACGGCGACCGCTGCCGCACCGCCCCCGCGGAAAAACCTGGTCGAAACGGCGTTCTTCCTGCCGACGCTCACGTCGGACAAGGATGGCCTCCTCACGATCGAGTTCACACTCCCCGACACGCTCACCACCTGGCAGTTCAAGGGACTCGCCCACGACGCGAGCCTCCGCAGCGGCACGATCGTCGATCAATGCGTGTCTGTAAAATCCCTGATGGTGGAGCCTGTGGTGCCGCGGTTTCTCCGCGAAGGTGACGTCGTGCAGATTCCCGTGAAGGTGAGCAACACCTCGACCGGACGGCTCACGGGCAGCGTGAACTTCTCTCTCACAGACGCCCGGACGAACGACTCCCGGGACGGTCTGGTGGACGGCCCACGGGAGCTGCCCTTCGATCTGGCCGCCGGCGAATCGAAGCCCGTCGTGTTCACCGTGAAGGTGGCCGACGGTACCGACACGCTCCGCTATCTTGCCACCGGCTCGTCCGGCAAGGCGGCTGACGGCGAAGAGGCGATGCTCGCAGTGCTGCCGCGGCGGGTGCTCGTCAGTGAGAGCGTGCCGGTGACGCTGCGGGGCCCGGGCGAACGAAAGGTATCGCTCGACCGGCTTGTGAAGAGTGCCGGCACCGATATCCGCAGCCAGTCGCTCGTCGTGCAGGCGGCCTCGAACCCGGCCTGGTATGCCGTGCTCGCGCTCCCGTCGATCATGGAACAGTCCGACGAGAGCACCGAGACGCTCTTTACGCGGCTCTATGCCAACGGCCTCGCCCGGCACCTCGCCACGAGCGACCCGCGGATCGGCAAGGTCTTCGAGCAGTGGAAGGGGACCGCTGCCGCAGGAAAAGCTGGCGCTCTGGAAAGCCCGCTCGAAAAGAACACCGAACTCGTGAAGACGCTGCTGGCCGAGACGCCCTGGGTCCGCGATGCGGTCGATGAGAAGGAGGCCCGGGCCCGGATCGCGCTGCTCTTCGATGCGACCCGCGCCGACAACGAAACGCAAGCCACGCTCAACCGCCTCCAGTCGCTGCGGAACGGCGACGGCGGCTGGCCCTGGTTTCCGGGTGGGCAGACCTGCGACTCCGTCACGCTCGGCATCGTGGCAGGATTCGGCCGGCTCCGCACGGCGGGCGTGAAGGCCGCGATGCCCGGCGGCAACGACCTCGTGCAGCCGGCG
>JBBAVO010000585.1:0-1191 GCA_040397635.1 Pirellulales bacterium | reverse complement strand
GGGCGGCCTGCGCGTACCGCCGCATGGCGTGGAGATGGCCGACCTGACCGGCGATAAGCTTCTCCGCCTCCTCCGGCTCGAGGTCCGACTCCTCAGCGCTCTTGCGGACGAGCGATTCCCAACTGAAGACGTCGGCCGAGGAGTAGAGCAGCACGCACTCCGCGGCGAGACCGTCGCGGCCGGCCCGGCCCGTCTCCTGCTGATAGGCCTCCAGGCTCTTGGGGAGCGAGGTATGGAGCACGAGGCGAACGTCGGAACGATCAATGCCCATGCCAAAGGCGACGGTTGCCACCACGACGTCGATCGTTTCCCGCGAAAAGGCCTCCTGGGTCTTATGCCGCTCTTTGGTGTCGAGGCCGGCATGGTAGGGCCGCGCGAGAATCCCCTCGGCTGCCAGCCGGGCCGCGAGGCGTTCCGTCTCCTTTCGCGAGATGCAGTAGACGATCGAGGCCTCGCCTGCATGCCGGCCGAGCACCTGAAGTGTCTGGGCGATGCGGTCGGTCCGCGGTACGACGCGGTAGACGAGATTAGGCCGGTCGAAGATGCCGACCAAGACCTCGGGCTCACGGAGCTGGAGCTGATTGACGATGTCGTCGCGGACGCGGGGCGTGGCGGTGGCAGTGAAGGCATGGATGCTCGCCGACGGAAACCGTTCGCGGAGCAGGGCGAGCTGCCGGTATTCAGGCCGGAAGTCGTGGCCCCACTGGCTGATGCAGTGGGCCTCATCGATCGCGAACCGCTTCACGCCCACCTGCGCCAGCAGGTCGAGCAGGCCGGAGTTCACCAGTCGCTCGGGCGCCGTGAAGAGCAGCCGCAGTTCACCGGCGGCCAGCCGGTCGCGGATCTGCCGCCGCTCATCGGCATCGAGCCCGGAGTGGATGGCGGCGGCGGGATAGCCGATCGCCTCCAGGGCATCGACCTGGTCCTTCATGAGCGCTACCAGCGGCGAGACGACAACGTCGGTCGTCTCGTTTACCAGCGGCGGCAGCTGGTAGCAGAGGCTCTTTCCACCGCCGGTCGGCATCACGACGAGCGAGTCGCGGCCCGCGAGTGCCGCCCGGATGGCATCGGACTGGAGTGGCCGCAGCGTCTCGAAGCCCCACCAGCGGGAGAGGATCTCGCGGATGCGGACGTCGTCGATCGGCTCTGCGGCAGTGTCGGCCGGCCCTGGCACGGATGCACCTGCGTGGT
>JBBAVO010000584.1:0-1191 GCA_040397635.1 Pirellulales bacterium | reverse complement strand
GATGAGGCCGCCGGGCCGTCGTTGCGATGTTAGGCGGCTGGGTTCGCAGGGCGATCGAGCTGCGCAAGGTGGTGGTCTAAGTGCCGCACATAGTCCTCGACGACGGCAGCGAATGAGAGTTCCTCACCGCCACCTATCCGGCAGACAAACGCCCGCGAAGCGACAGGCAGGCGGCCCACGATGACGGCCAAGTGCTGGTTATAGGCGGCCCAGAGTTCGACCAATAGCGGCCAGTCTGCGGTCGCATATCCTTGGCAGCGCACCCAGCCCTCCTGCTCGTAGCCGGGAAACGTCAGCCCGCCCTCCAACTGAGCCCGCACGAATCGCTGATGGTTGTTGCAGGCCGAATCGATCAGGTGACCGAGTATCTCCTTCTTGGACCACCTGTCGGGCGAAGGTTTGAGGGCAGTCTCAGACTCCTGCAATTCTCGCAACTTCGGCACACTCGTCGCGACACGTTGCAGGATTGCGGCCGCAACCGATTCCATGGATTTCATCCTTCGCTGAACGCGAGCGATCGGCGAAGGCCTTCGGCCGTCCGCTGCATCACTTGGTTCGGGACGCCGTCGGACTCCCACAATTGTGCACGTGCTTCCATTGCGGGCAGCAGCTCTGGCCAATCATGGAGGGTCGCCGGGTCAAAGTCCGCGCCGTTCGGCCACACGAGCGTATGAACCTCTGGATCCAACCGAACTTGATTGAAAAGGCTCTGGTCACGGAGCGGTCTATAGAGCGATCCAGCCAGTACCGGCCGAAAATTGATTTCACGCACCATGCCGTCGAGAAACGCAACTCGCAGGCAATATGGGCCAACAACTTCGAAGTGAGTGACGCGGTGAAGAGCGTGAGTCATGTTGTCACCTACGGAAGTGGATCGATCGGCAGGGGCTCGGAACCGGTCTGCAAACGGTCCCAATCGGCAGTCAATTCCGACTGATGCAACTCGGCCCCAGCCTCTACCAGTCTCGCTTGTCGCCGGGGCAGGCTGCCGGCGAGCAACTCGATCGGGTCAAGCCCGTACACGGCTTCATCATCGCCATGGTAGGCGTGAAAGTGAGACGAGTGATGCGGCCCCAGTTCGCAATACATGCGGATGATGATGCCGTAGAAGCGACTGAGTTCAGGCATGACTCTACCGGCCGGTCTCTGGGAATTGGCCCTTCAGGCAGCGTCGCCAGCCATCAAGAACGA
>JBBAVO010000583.1:0-1213 GCA_040397635.1 Pirellulales bacterium | reverse complement strand
CCCTTCGTCGCCGTCAGCACCTCCCTCGGCAGCGTCGTCGTCTCGCTCCTCCCGCACCTCGAAACGGGTTTTCGCCTCGGCACGCTTTTCCTCGGCTTCTGCGTGGCTCTCTTGAGCCTTCGTAAAATGTGGAAGGACAGAAATAAATGAGCTGCTGCAACTCGACCTCTGCCGACCTCACTTGGACCCGTGGCGACAGCGGGCGCCTCGATGTCGTGGTCAAACAGGCGGACGGCACGGCCTACGACCTGACCGGGGCCACGCTTTTCTTGACCGTCAAGACGGCCGTCTCGGTTGCCGATGCCTCGGCCACCCTTCGCAAAGAGGTCACCACTCACGACGATGCAGCGGCAGGAGAAAGCCACTTCGACCTCGCCACCACCGACAACCCGACCGCTGGCACGTTCGTTTTCGACGTTCAGCTCAAGACCTCCGCAGGCAAAATCTACACCCTGTTTGGCGGGATCTGGAAAGTCCTGGCTGACGTGACCACGCGCACCGCATCGCTTGCCTAATGCCCGCGTATCACAAAGTTGAGGTTTCGCTGAACACCAACGCCGTCGAGGTCGGCGTGCCCGAGGCGCAGACGGTCAATGTGGTGCTGCCGCTGGTAGGCCCGACCGGCGCCACCGGCCCCCAAGGTCCGGCAGGCGAAAGCGGCGCCATCGCCGACGGCGACAAAGGCGACATCACCGTTTCGGCCTCCGGCGCAACGTGGACGATCGACAACAACGCCGTCACCTCGGGCAAAATCGCATCCTCGGCCGTCACTGAAACAAAGATTGCCACCAATGCCGTCACAAACACGCGCCTTGCAGACATGCTCGGCAACACCATCAAGGGCTGCGTGGGCGATCCCGAGGAACTGGGCAACCCGACCGACTTGACCGTTGACCAGACGCGCACACTGCTCGGTCTGGCCGCAACCGACTCGGTGACCTTTGAGGAAATAACCGTCAGCGGCGCGCCCGTTAATGAGTTTTATCCGGGCGAAGGAGTGGTGAACTGCGGCAAGCTCAATCTCGCCACCTATGCAGTGGACCTCGGTGGCGGCACGACAGGAGACGGCTTTGGCTCAATCGTCTTTGGCGCAATCAATGGCGGCATCACGCTTAAAGGACCAGAGGGAGACATCACGACAAGCAAGTCAATCAGTATTCCCAACGCCTCCGGAACCCTCGCGCTCACAGAGAGCGCCGACAACGTCTTCCGC
>JBBAVO010000582.1:0-1214 GCA_040397635.1 Pirellulales bacterium | reverse complement strand
TGAGGTGGACCCCATTTGTTGGACAGTCGGGGGCCCTGTTTAAGGTGTAGCGCCACTAGGCAGTGGCCCGCGAGACCCATTCCAAGGGTCTCGCGCGGCCATGAGGCGGTTTACGGGTTGTGTTCCTGTTGATGTGCTTTCTGTTCTGAGTCCGTCTCAACGGAGATTTGAGCGCGAACGCTTTCGTCGCGTCATCGCTCAGCATAGACCTCCGATGGTGTGCGATAGCCAAGGGCCTGATGGGGCCGCTCGTTCCGGTAGAAGTCGAAGTACCTCCCCAGCGACTTCTTGGCCTGCCAGCCATCGGCGTAGTCCCGCAGATAGACCTCCTCGTACTTGACCGTTCGCCACAGCCGTTCGACGAACACGTTGTCGAGAGCTCGTCCCCGACCGTCCATCGAGATGGCCACGCCTCTCTTCTCCAATCGGCTTGTGAAGGCCGTTGCCGTGAACTGGGCTCCTTGATCCGTGTTGAAGATCTGCGGCCGTGCTCGTGATAGCGCTGCATCGAGGGCCTCCAGGCAGAAGTCTCCCGTGAGCGTGTTGGACAACCGCCACGACAGCACGTTGCGGCTGTAGAGGTCCATGACCGCTGTCAGGTACAGGAAGCCGTGTTGCAGTGGGATGTAGGTGATGTCGCTGGCCCAGACCTGGTCGGGCTTCGTAATCGCCATATTCCGCAGTAAATACGGGTAAACCTTGTGGCCAGGGGCGGGCCGACTGGTCGATCGCTTCGGGCACACCGCCTCGAGGCCCATCAGTCGCATCAGCCGCTGGGCCCGCTTGCGGTTGATGCGAAAACGCTTCCGCACCTTGCGGGTACCGAAGAACGGCAGCTTGATGTACAGGCGGTCGATCTCCCGCATGAGTGCCAGATTCTCCGGCGACTCCCCGAGCGGCTCGTAGTACCAACTGCTCCGGGCCAGGCCAACGAGTTGGCACTGCCGGGCGACGCTCAGATGCTTGTGGTTGGGATCGATACATTGCCGCTTGACCTCAGCCGACCTCGGCAGCTTTTTTTTTCAACCATTCGACCTCCATCTTCAGGCGGCCGATCTGTTCGTAGAGTTCCTGCTCGTCCGTGGTCTGGTCAGGCCGCCGCTGCCGCCCGTCGGCGAATAGCTCGGCCACCTGGGCCATGAGCTGCTTCTTCCACGCCGTCACCTGGCTCGTGTGGACGCCGAACTGGCTCGCCAACTGCGCCGTCGTCCGGT
>JBBAVO010000581.1:0-1219 GCA_040397635.1 Pirellulales bacterium | reverse complement strand
TGACCAGCCGAAACCAGGCCTGCGGCAACGCCGCCAGTTCGAACGGCAGCTGCGGGATAACCCGCCATGTCTCGGCCGCTCGCGGATCGCCGAATCGACCGCAGAGCGCGATGTGCGTGAGGATCGGCACGCTGAACGTGCGGTCGCGGCCATAGATGGCAGCCAGCGCTGTCGCAATCGCGGTGGGTTCAAGACTGCCGGCCTTCCCGCGAATCCACGCGGCAGCCCGCTCGAACGCGGCCATCATGCCGTCGCCGCTGGTGCGGCCGTCGGCCACTGCCCCGAGTGCCGCCCAACAGAGCAGCGTGGTGGAGAGGTTTCCCTTGCTGGCCACGGTGTCGCCCCAGCTGCCGTCGGCCAGTTGCGTGGCCACGAGCCACTGCATACCAGCCTCGATCCGCGCAGCATGGACACTCGAATCCACGAGTCGTAGGGCGTTGATCGCCGTCGCCGTAGAGAGCGCACTCGACGAGAGTCTCCCGATCCAGTGACCGGCGGCCGTCCGGCGGTCGAGCAGTGCGGCCACGGCCGCGCGACGGGCGGCGTGAAATGTGTCGGACCCGAGGATGGAAGAGGGATAGATCATCGTGTCATTGTGGGGCTCAAATCCATGGCAGCAAGTTTGTAACGTGCTGAATCCGGCATCAAGCATCGACAAGTTGAAAACTCGTCGCCACAGGGAGGCGAGTCACGACAACTTAAAATCTTGTCGCCACGGGGTGGTCACACACTGCAATGGCCGAGGGCGACCAGCCCGTAGAACGTGTATTCCGCATCGGGCTCGTCGTCAGCCCATGAACCGTGGAAGGCGCCTTCGGCCGTCCAGAGCGTGTCGAGAAAATCGAGCATGCTTTCGCGATGCTCCCGCCATGGCACCTCCAGGGCGTCAAGCGCATGGAGTGCGACGGCGGTTGAGAGCAGGTCGGGGATCGGTGCGTCGGGAGCGGCGGTGAACCCGCCGGCCGGATGACGCCGGGCCAGGAGCCACTCGGCCGCCCCCGTTGGGGCGGCCCGCCCGAGCGAGCGGAGCGTGGCGATCGCGGCCGCAGTCGCAGTCGTGGAGCCCTCCGGCTGGGCGCCGGAATTCGACCAGCCGCCGTCGGCAGCGCGGAGCGAGAGCACGCAGGCCGCCAGCTTTTCGGCCTCCGGGCCCGCCTCGGAAAACGGCTGCTTCAGATCGGCCCTGGCGTTCATCGCGAGAAAGCAGCCGTAGGCGGTG
>JBBAVO010000580.1:0-1220 GCA_040397635.1 Pirellulales bacterium | reverse complement strand
AATCCGCTCACGAGCTGAAACAGAAACCAGATGCCCACCGCCACGTAGCCCGGCACATCGATCATCATCCGCAGCAGGATCACACTTACGCGGCGGTGCGGATGGAGCACGAGATAGGCCCCCAGCACGCCCGAGATCGCGCCTGACGCCCCCAGGCAGGGCGTCAGCGCCGCCTCACCCGAGCTGTTGAGCGCCACGAAGGCCAGCGACGCGATGATGCCCGTGGCCAGGTAGAAGAGCAGGTATTTGACGTGCCCCATGTCGTCCTCGACGTTGTCGCCGAAGATCCACAGAAACCACATGTTGCCGGCGAGATGCATGATGCCGCCATGCATGAAGATCGCCGTCAGCAGGGTCATCCAGGGGGGGACCGGTGTCGCCTTGAGGCCGGGGTCGGGAACCTGAATCACGCCCTCGGGCGTCTGGACCATCCGCACCGACGGCTCGGTGATGACATCCCGCCCCGAGATGATCTCGGCCGGCACCTGGCAGTAGGCGAGCGTGACGTTGTCGTTGGCCCCCATCTGCTGGAGCACCACGAACACGAAGACGTTCGCCAGCAAGAGCGCGATCGTCACATACGGAAAGATCGTGCGGTCGGAATTGTCATCGCCAACGGGAAAGACCATTGCGGAGCTCCTGTAGCCTCGTATCCTGTCACAATCGCATCAAATACCAAGTGTCTTTTCACCTCCCCTCCGGAAACGGCGAAGCTCCGGGTCGGGCGAAACGGTGGCAAAGTGCGAGTATCGTAACGGACCTGGCCGGCCCCCGCATGGCGGCTGGACATTCGCCCTTCATGGGACGATACTACTCGTCGCAGGGGCAGACGGAATCAGCAGCATGGAAGGCACACCCATGAATCGCTCCCTCTCTCTGCGCCGATTGACCCATCTGTCCCATACGTGCCATGGCCTTCGGGCACATGCTGCAACGCTTCGCGGCCTCCGTTCCACGACGTGCACGGCCGAGCTCCTCGAATCGCGACTGACGATGTCGGCCGACGTCGCCGCAACCGCGCTCAGGCAGATTGAATGGCATGGTCAGACCGCCACGGCGCGGTCCGATGCCTGGATCGTGCGGGCCCCCGCGACGGCGACCACAACCGGCTGGAACCTCGCCCCGACTTGGCAGACGGCATCCTTGGGCGACGGCTTCCATGCGCTCTCCACCCCCGGAGCATCGACGCAGGACGTGCTCGGCTGGGCCGCACGGACGAC
>JBBAVO010000579.1:0-1245 GCA_040397635.1 Pirellulales bacterium | reverse complement strand
CGGGTGTTCAGTCCAAGGAGGGTCGGTGGCCCCAGAGAATGTGCGTTCAGTGAAGCCGCTCGTTGAGAAAGTGCACATCGTCGGCATCGGTGATGATGGCGTCGATGGCATGACTGCGCACGCGCGGCGGCTCGTCGAGGCCGCCGAGGTGCTGCTCGGGCCCGAGTCGTGCGTGGCGATGCTGCCGGCGGCCCTCGCGAGCAAGCTCGGCACGGCCGCCAATCTCGAGGAACTCGTCGAGCGAATCGAGAAGGCGGGGGCGAAGAAGATCGTCGTGCTCGCCTCGGGCGACCCGCTCTTCTACGGTACCGCCCGGTATGTCTGTGCGAAGCTCGGCAAGGATCGCTTCGAGGTCGTGCCGCACGTCAGCAGCATGCAGTTGGCGTTTGCTCGTGTGAAGGAATCGTGGGAGGAGGCGTTTCTCACCAATCTCTCCGGTCAGTCGATCGAGCGGGTGATCGACAAGATCCGCACGAGCGAGACAGTGGGCCTCTTCACCAGCGAGCAGTGGCCGCCCTCGGCCGTGGCGCAGACGCTGCTTGAAGAGGGGATCGATTACTTTCAGGCCTATGTCTGCGAAAACCTCGGCTCGCCCGACGAGCGGGTCACGCAGGGCAGCTTGGCCGAAATCGCCAAGGAGTCGTTCAGCGGCCTCAACGTGATGATCCTGGTGCGGAAGGCCCGCGTGGCCGACAAGCCCGGGCAGATCGGCACGCGGCTCTTTGGCAACCCCGATGACTGCTTCCTGCAGTCGAGGCCGAAGCGCGGCCTGCTCACGCCTGCCGAGGTGCGGGCACTGGCGCTCTCCGAGTTGGGTCTGCGAACGGACAGCGTGGTGTGGGACGTCGGTGCGGGGAGCGGTTCGGTCGGCCTCGAGGCGGCCCGGATCGCCCGAGACGGCACTGTGCATGCCATCGAGATGGATCCCGACGACCATCAGCTGATCACTGAAAATGCCCAGCGGTTCGGCGTGACCAACCTGCGGGCCGTGCTCGGCAAGGCGCCCGAGGCCTGGGCACGACTGCCCGATCCGGATGCGATCTACGTGGGCGGCAGTGGCCGCGACGTCTCCATGCTCGTGGAAGAGGCCTGGAAACGGCTCAAGTCCGGTGGCCGGCTGGTGACAGCCTGCAACAGCATCGAAAACTTGGCAGCGGTCCACGCGATGCTGCGGGCCCGTTCGGGTGACGCCTCCTACTGGATGGTGAACATCGCCCGCGGCATCGAGCAGATGGATCGCATTCG
>JBBAVO010000578.1:0-1249 GCA_040397635.1 Pirellulales bacterium | reverse complement strand
GACAAGTTAAAAACTTGTCCCCACGGGGGAAGGCCGTCTACCAGACCGTCTTGCCGCCGTTGATGGCGATCGTCTGGCCGGTCACGAACGAGGCCTCATCGCTGGCCAGATAGGCCGCGGCCCAGCCGACCTCGTCTGGCCTGCCCCAGCGGCCCATCGGAATCGTGGCCAGATAGGCATCTTTCTCGGCCTGCGGGTCGTCCTTGTGACGCTCGACCGGTATCCAGCCAGGCGCGATCATGTTGACCGTGATCCCGTGCGGCGCCAGTTCGTGGGCCATGCTCCGCGACCAGCCGGTCTGGCCCCCCTTGGCCGCGACATAGGCGGAGAAGGGGGACACGCCGAGATGAAACACTTCGCTGGTGACGTTGATCAGTCGTCCGTGACCACGGCTCTTCATGCCCGGCAGGGCCCGTCGCGTGAGCAGATAGGGGCTCTTCACGAAGAAGTCGAGCATCTGCTGGTAGAAGGCCCAGTCGTACTCCTCGATGGATTTCAGCGGCTGGGCGGGTGTGGCGTTGACGACGACGATGTCTACCGGCCCCAGCGACTTCTCGATCGCTGAAAACATCGAGTCCACCTCCGGCTCGCTCGTGACGTCGGCCTGGAACAGTTCAGCGGTTATGCCGGCGTCGCGGAGTTCAGCGAGTGTTTCGTCGGCACGGGGCCGCGAGTTGGCATAGTTGACGGCCACCTTCGCGCCGGCCAGACCGAGGCACTTGGCCGTCGCCTTGCCGAGGCCGGTGGAAGATCCCGTCACCATGGCCACGCGGCCGGCGAGTGAGAAACAGGTGTGTGGAGTTGGATGTGACATTAATGTTGGCTACCGGATCGAGGGGCCCCAAGCGTTGGTCAGGTGGTGCATGATACCGGCGATGGCAGCCTGGCGCTTGCTCGATCGTGTTGCCAGAATTGTGCAATCTGCCAATGAGGCGGTGAGCGTTCGTTGCTTCACCCGCTCGAGGACGCGTGCGAATCGCTCCTCGGATCCTGCCAGCAGCACGCCATGCACGAAGAGCGTGGTGGGGTTGAAGATGTTGATGACGGCGGCGATGGCGATGGCCAGGTATTCCGTGACCGTGCGGATCTCATGCTGGAAGTCGCCGGACCGCGCGGCGATCAACGCAGCTGCCTCGTCGAGGGTGAGGGGCCGGCCAAGCTTGTCTGCAAGCATCCGTACGAGGGCCGTGTCGGTGGCGAGCGTTTCCAGGCAGCCGCGGTTGCCGCAGCCGCAGCGGGTGCCATCGGG
>JBBAVO010000577.1:0-1249 GCA_040397635.1 Pirellulales bacterium | reverse complement strand
GGCACCGCGTCGATCCCGAGCAGCGAAAAGGTCTGGAGTCGTGCGAGCATGGCGAAGGTCCTCAGGGGCATGCGGATGCGTGTTCCGCGAGGACTATACAGCCGTATACATAACGCGTCAACTGCTGGCGGGGGAAAAACAGTCCGGCAGTTGTTTCGCGATATTTCCGCTCGTCACCAGAGGCTGCGCTCCTCGAGCGCGGCGAGGAATCCGCCCAGTGGCAGCACATCGATGCCGTCTTCGGTGCGCTGGGGTCGATCACCGAGATAGACGATCAGCCGGCGGTCGAGCCCCGCGAGGCCGTGGATGGCCCGCAGCCCGGCAAAATCCTTGGAAGCGAGCGACGTCTTCGCCTTCGCCTCGATGGCCACGTATCGCTTTCCCGACTTGATCAGGAAATCAACTTCGATCTGGCCCTCCGTCGGCGCCCAATACCAGAGGCCGTCGAAGGGATGGCCGGTGCCACTGGCGGGCTCGCCATACGCGCGGAGCAACTGGCCGATCCAGCCCTCGAAAAGCGCACCCCGCTCGGCGGATGTGGGGGGATGAAACTCTCGCCTGACCGCTCGCACGACGCCACTGTCGGACCAGTAGAGCTTCGGATGGCGTCGTTCCTTCACCCGCAGCTTCGCCTCGAATGCCGGCAGCAGCCAGGCAAGATGCGTGTCGGCGAGGATGCCGAGGTAGCCGTCTACGGTCGTGCGGGCCACTCCGGCGTCGCGGGCGAGCCCCGCGACGGAGAGCACCTGTCCGTGGAAGACCGCCGCCACCGGGAGGAAACGGGCGAAGCCGGGCAGGTTGCGGACGAGCGACTCGGCCTGAATCTCCTCCTTGAGATACATCTGCACATACGACTCGAGCGCCTCCCGTCTGTCGGGGGCAGCCCAGATCACCGGCAGGCTTCCGTGGCGGAGCACCTCGGCCAGATTGAAGTCTCGACCCAACTCCTGCGGGAGGAGCGGAAACATCTGCCTGTGCAACGCCCTCCCCGCCAGCAGGTTGGTGCCTGCTTGTTTCAGTTTGCGGGCGCTCGACCCCAAGAGAACAAACCGCATCCGCTGGTCTTCGATGAAGCGGTGCACCTCGTTGAGGAGCGACGGCAGCCGCTGAATCTCATCCACGACGACCGTTGCCCCGCGGGGGAGTGTCCGCAGTTCGTTGGCAAACAGGCTGGGCTCCCGCAGATAGGCCTGAAAGAGCCCCTCGTCCAACAGATCAATCCGTCGCGCCGTTGGCAGCACCCGCTTCG
>JBBAVO010000576.1:0-1259 GCA_040397635.1 Pirellulales bacterium | reverse complement strand
CGCACCTTTCACGCCGATGTTGAGGCTGCGGTGCAGGTGGCCTGCGGCGGGCCGCGGTGCGTCGTCTGGCGGACTTCTCCGACGCCGCAACTGCCGGCGGTAGCCGCGGCCTCGGCTACCCCTTCCGAGGGCGTGCTGCGGCCGGTTGCTGCGCCCCGCTCGCCTGGTGCCGTCACCGTGCGACGCAGCCAGGAGATGGGCCTCGCCGCCAGTCGGAGCCACACGGCTGACGCGGCGGTTCGGGAAAGCCGTGGCGGTGTCGCGGCGCGTCGGCTGGCTGCCAGCCTCGGTGCATTCGTGGCCGGGCCGAGCAATCGGATGGCGTTCGCCGCCATCGAAATTGCGGCCTCTCGTCCGGGCGAAATGTCACCGCTGGTCATTCACGGTCCGAGCGGTGTCGGGAAATCGCACCTGCTCGAGGGCATTTGTGGACGGTTTCGGGAGTTGCATCCGGGGGCGACGACGCTCCTGCTGTCGGCCGAGCAGTTCACGACGAGTTTTCTGCAGGCTCTGCACGGCAGCGGGCTGCCCGGATTTCGCCGTGGCTGCCGCAATGCCGATCTGCTCGTGATCGACGACCTGCAGTTCTTTGCCGGCAAGAAGGCGACGCTCATGGAGGTTCAGCAGACCGTCGATACTCTGCACCGGCAGGGGAGGCAGATGGTGTTTGCCTCCGATCGCGATCTGACGGCGCTCGACGGACTCGGCCCCGAACTCCTCACGCGGTTGCGTGGCGGCATGATCGCCCGCATCGAGTCGCCCGATTACGATGTGCGACGCGGCATCGTGGCGGGTGTGGCCGCCACGCGTGGCCTGTCGCTACCCGATGAGGTGATTCACTACGTCGCCACCCACATGACACGCCATGCGCGGGAACTCATCGGCGCCCTGAATCGACTCGAGGCGACCAGCCACATGCTGGGCCTGCCAATCACGCCTGGCATGGCGGAGGAGGCTCTGGCCGACCTCGTGCGTTCGAGCGCCCGCAGCGTGCGGCTGGCCGACATCGAACGGGCCGTCTGCTCTGCTTTCGGCATCGAGGCTGGCAGTCTGCAATCCTCGCGGAGAGCCCGCACGGTCAACCATCCGCGGATGCTGGCGATGTTTCTGGCCCGGCGGCACACGACGTCGGCATTGACGGAGATCGGCAGCTACTTTGGCCGTCGCAGCCATTCAACCGTGATTTCGGCCCAGAAGACCGTGGTGGAGTGGGTGGCGCAGCGGTCGCGGATCGTGCTGGCCGACACGACGTGGGACGT
>JBBAVO010000575.1:0-1261 GCA_040397635.1 Pirellulales bacterium | reverse complement strand
AGATAGATGCCGAGCTTGCCGGCCACTTCCTTGACGCGGGCCATGGCGTCGTCGAAGTCGCCTGCGATCTGGATCGTCAGCGCGCCGTAGTCGAGCGCCTGCGAGAGCTTGCCGTAGGAGATTTTCCCCGAGCCGATGAAGATGATCCCACGCATGAGGCGAGTGACGGCGCAGTAGACGGCCAGCGAGGCGCTCGTGTTGCCCGTTGACGCACAGGCGGCGCGACGGGCCCCGATCATGCGGGCGTGCGTGAAGGCTGCCGACATGCCGTTGTCTTTGAAGGAGCCCGAGGGATTGAGTCCTTCGTATTCGAGAAAGAGCCGGCCCGGATTCATGCCGATGTAGCTGCCCACGCCATCGGATGCGGCCAGCAGTGTCTGTCCCTCGCCGATCGTTACCACCGATTCACGGGGCGCGTAGGGGAGCAGTTCATGAAACCGCCAGACGCCGCTATAGGCGAGCGGGTCGCTCCGCCGCATCCACTTCCGCTCGAACACCTCGAACGACGTGGGCGGGCGAATCCGCTCCCAGTCGTACTCCACGTCGAGCAGGTTGCCGCAGGAGGGGCAGGAGGTCAGCACCTCGTCCACCGAAAACGTGGCGCCGCAGGCAGGCGAGATGCACTGCTGAAACGCGAGATCGGTGCGTGATGCGACGGCCACGGCGGAAAACTCCGGGAAACCCGAAGACTACGAAAACAAGACGCTAATGCACATTGTCGGCATGGGCATGCCGGTGGCTGTGGGAAGACTTTCCTTGGCGGATCGGCAGCGGTCCACCAGCGGACAACGAACCAAAGCCTAGGTCAAGGTTTTCCGACCAGCAAGAGTTTTCTGAGACCGCGGGCGGAGCGAGGCCCGGAAAACACCACCCGAAAACCTGCCAGTTTGACAGCCCGTGGCATTGTGAGTTATCCTCCGTGACTTGGCTGAGCGGGAGTCCGGTTCCGGGCTATAGGCGGCACAGGACGGCTCCAACGTGGAGACAGCGGGGTACATCCTCATGAAGTCGGCGGAAACCAAGGCATTCAAGGCGACGCTTCAGGCCATGCGGGCCCGGCTGCGGGGCGATGTCACCACGATGGCCGATGCGGCCCTGCGGAAAACCCGGTCGGAGTCGAGCGGCGATCTTTCCAGCATGCCGATCCACATGGCCGACATCGGTTCCGATGCCTACGAGCAGGAGTTCACGCTCACGCTGATGGCGACCGAGGAAGACACGCTCGACCTCGTCGAGCAGGCCCTCGAGAGAATCCGCACGC
>JBBAVO010000574.1:0-1267 GCA_040397635.1 Pirellulales bacterium | reverse complement strand
CGGCCGTCTTCCATGTTCGCGATCCGGTCGGCGAACGAATAGACCCGCGAGTCGTGCGTGACCACGATCACGGCCCGGTCGGGCTGCACGGCGATGTTCGAGATCAGCTCCATCGTGATCCGGCCATTCTCCGCGTCGAGGGCGCTGGTTGGCTCGTCGCAGACGAGCAGCCGTGGCTCGTGCACCAGCGCCCGCGCGATCGCCACTCGCTGCTGCTGGCCACCGGAGAGTTCGCTCGGCAGGTTCACCAGCCGGTCGCCGAGGCCCAGCTTGTCGAGCACGTCGCTTGCCGCCTCCACCGCCCGCGACCGGTGCCAGCCGGCGATGAGGAGCGGCACAGCGGCGTTCTCCGCAGCCGTGAGTGAGGGCAGCAGGTTGTACGACTGGAAGACGAAGCCGACGTTCTCGCGGCGGAATTTCACCTTGCGGCCGTTGCTCATCGCCACGAGGTCTTTGCCGAGCACGACCACCTCGCCATCCGACGGCTCAAGCGTGCCCGCCACGATCGAGACGAGTGTCGTCTTTCCGCAGCCACTGGGGCCGGCAAGGATCAGCAGTTCACCATAGGGCACATCCAGATCGACGCCCCGCAGGGCCCGTGTCAGGGAACCGCCGGTGCCGAATTCCTTTGTCACGCCGCGGACGTGCACCGCCACGTCGGTCGTGTCTGGCGCGTCGGAGACTCGGGAACGGGTCACGATCTGTTGTTTCCTCATCTGGTTCACCCGCGAAACACGATCGCCGGATCGACCACGAGCACCTTGCGGATCGACAGCAGGCTCGCCAGGAGCACGATGAAAAATACCGCCACGGCGGTGATGGCCAGCACCTGCCAGGGCATGAAAAAGGCGAGTTTGGTGAAGCCGCGGCTGCCCCAGCCAAAGAGCGCTGCCAGTCCGACGCCGATACCGTAGCCCACCACGCCCACCTGCACCGCCTGCGAGAGCACCATCAGCAGAATGGTCCAGTTACTCGTGCCCATCGCCTTGAGTGCGCCAAACTGGCGGATGTTCTCCACCGTGAACAGATAAAAAGTCTGCCCTGCGATCGCCGTGCCGACAAGAAACCCGAGGAACACGGTGATCGCGAAATTGACCGGGATGCCGGTCTTCATCAGAAAATGACGAATCGTCTTCCACATGAACTGATTGCGGGTGAGCGCCTGGAGGCCGGTCTGCTCCTCGATCCGCCGGCAGACCTCCTGCGGATCGATGCCCGGCTGCGGCTGCGCGAGCACGAACGAGAGCACCTTCCGCTCCGGCGGCGC
>JBBAVO010000573.1:0-1272 GCA_040397635.1 Pirellulales bacterium | reverse complement strand
ATCAAGGTCGAAGCGGGCGGTGCCACGCTGGTACGGGGTCGGCAGCTTGTGGTGACGACCGCGATCCGCGGCCTGCGGCGGGACGAGCGACCGATCGTCACCGTGACGCCGGTGCTCGACAGCGGTGCCGTCGATGGGGCGGCCGTGCCATGGCGGGCGGATATGACACGGGTCGGCGGCGAGACTGGCACCGGGCAACGCTATGCCGCCGTGCTGCCCGATGCGGCACGTGGGCTCGATCAGTCGGTGACGTTCACGATCCAGGCAGGCGATGCGCGGAGCGAGCCGATCCGTGTGGCGATGGTCGATTCGCCAACGCTGATGGTGCGCGAGGTGCGTTACGAGTTTCCGGCCTATATGCGACGCGAGAGTGAGACGGTGGCTTGGCAGGGCGACCTGCGCGGAGTGGAAGGCACGCGTGTCGTGATCGTGGCGGAGAGCAATCAGCCGCTGGAATCGGCCTGGATCGATTTCGATTGCGACGGCAGTCGCGATCTCAAACTCAAGGTCGGCGCGAGCGATCTGGCGCGGGCCACCGGCTCGTTCGTACTGCAGATGAATCCGGAACGGACCTCAGCCGAGCATGGGTCATACCGATTGCTCCTCCAGCCTCGCGGTACGGCCCTCGCCGGTCGAGGGCAGGTGGAGGCAGAGAAGCTCGAACACCGGATTGAGGTGCAGGCAGACCTGGCCCCCGAGATCTCGATCGAGGAGCCGCTGGAATCGCCGGCCCGCGTGCCGCCTGGGGCGCCGGTGACAGTGCGGGTGCGGGCGCTCGACCCCGACTTTGGCCTGGCCCGCGTCGGCCTCGAGACCCGGGTGAAGGGTGGGGCGGCACAGCCGGAGATCGTGCTGCCGGGCAGTGAGCGGAGTGGCGCGTTCAACGGCAGCCTGCAACTCGTGCCAGAGCGGCTCGGGGCGGGTGGAGGAAGCACGCTCGAATACCGTGGCGTGGCCGTCGATACGCGGCCCAGCCAGCCGAACGTGACGCATACGCCCTGGAAACTGCTGCAGATCGATGCCTCCGCACCGCCGAGGCAGCCCGAAAAGGCGCCGCCGCGGTCGGGTGAGCAGAAGAAGCAGGGGGATGAAAAGCAGGAAAATGGCGAAGGCGAGTCTGGCGAGGCTTCTGACGATAACCGCGGTGCATCGGGCGAGAATGGCGAGCAGGGCGCATCGGATGGCCGCGAAGGCGGCATGCAGGAAAAGGAGCAGGGAAAGCAAGGAGAAGAAGGACCGCAACAACAAGGACCGCAACAACAAGGACCGCAA
>JBBAVO010000572.1:0-1287 GCA_040397635.1 Pirellulales bacterium | reverse complement strand
AGCGGCCGCGTGCTCGGCCTCGACGCCTATGCCGAGTTGCTGCAAATCCCCAACTGTTTCGGTGCCAAGCACTCGTCGTTGTCGCGGCGGCTGGAGTGGGAGAGGCTCGCCCTGCGAGACCGGGTGCGGCCCGAGTTTCACGTGTTCACGGGTAACGATCTCGCGATCGACATGGTGCGGTATGGCAGCGACTGGCTGCTCGGGCTCTCGACGGCGGCTCCGGAGGCGTTTGCGAAGCGTGATCAATGGTGGGCGGAGGGAGATAACCGGTTCGATGAGCTTGACGACGCCCTGCAGTCGCTTGGTGATTTCGCATTTCGCCGACCGGTTCCGGCCTACAAGCACTCGATGGCACAGGCGTTGCATCTGCGGGGTCTGATCGCCGGCGATGAGCCGCACCCCGACAGTCCGCGGCGGCCCGAATCCGACCGCGCGATCATCGCCATGATCCTCGAACGGATCGACAGGGCCTCTCAGGCATCCGCATGAGTCTCCGTCGGCGGCATGCCTTGATCACCGGAGCGGGAAGCGGACTGGGCCGGGCGCTGGCGGTGCGGCTGGCCCGTGACGGCTGGCATATCGCGGTCTGCGAGGTCGATGCTGCCGGAGCCCTCGAGACCGTGTCGCTCGTCGAGGAGGCCGGTGGCACGGCCCAGGCAGAGCGACTCGATGTGACCCTGCCTGCCGATTGGGAAAGCCTGCGCGATCGGCTCCGCGGTCAGTGGGAGCGGATCGACCTGCTCGTCAACAACGCCGGCGTGAGCGGCGCGGGTGAGGTGGGCCGCTTTCCGCTCGCAGACTGGCGGTGGATCCTCGACGTGAACCTCTTCGGCGTGATTTACGGCTGCCACTGCTTTGTGGAATGGCTGGCGGAAAACCCCGACAGACCGCACATCGTCAACACCGCCTCGATGGCCGCGGTCGTGTCGGCCCCGACGATGGGCGGCTACAACGTGTCGAAGGCGGCGGTCGTGTCGCTCTCCGAGACGCTCTATGCGGAGCTGCTGCACCGGGGCGTGGGTGTGACGGTGCTCTGCCCAGGCTTCGTGCAGACCCGCCTGCTCGACGCCGGCCGCTGGCAACGTCCGGAGCTGAAAGCCACAGCGAAGGCCTATTTTGCGGAGGCGCGGATCACAGCCGATGACGTTGCCGAAGCCACGCTGCGGGCGATTCGCCGCAAGCAACTTTACGTGGTGCTACCGCTGCGGGGCCGCGTCTTCTGGCGGCTCAAGCGGCTCCTGCCGCAGTGGTTCATGACCCGCGTCGCGAGGATCGTGGGAAAACCGC
>JBBAVO010000571.1:0-1293 GCA_040397635.1 Pirellulales bacterium | reverse complement strand
TCGCGGGAGCATCCGGTCGGCCTCGTGGAGCACGGCGACACGCTCCGCGCGGTGCGCGAGTCGCTCCACCACCTCCGGCATCGCGGCGAAGCCGAGTTCCAACTCCTCGACCGTCGCCTCATCGAGATCGGAGAGGAGCACCAGCCGTCGGTCGCCGAGGGCGCGGGCAAAGAACCGCGTCTGAAACGCGTCGGTGATGAGCGACTGGTCACCGGTGCCCACCGCCTCACGGACGAGCGCGTCGAGCGGTGCCCCTTCCCGCCACCGCGAGAAGATCACACCCGGTCGCTCAGCCAACCGGCTTGCGACGCAGACCGTGCCCGTGGGATGCGTCACACGGGCCGCAGCCGCCACGGCCCGCAGGAGCATGGCTGTCCCGCCCCGAGGATTCGAAAGCGATGCGATCGTGAGCATCGCCGCGGCCGGCACGGTGGGCCTCCAGCCTGCAGCCAGCTTCCGCGCCTGCCGAGCGGCGGCATCTGGCAGCCCGAAGGCCGCCGCAGCGAGCGTGTCGCCCCGGCCGGCGACGAGCCGCAGGTTCGCGCAGACGCCCAACTGCCAGATCGCCTCCTGGTTGCTGACCATCCAGGCGTCGATCGCCCGCCGACCGCGTGTGGCCAGCGACCGCACGATCTCCTCCCGGCAGGACCGCCGCGAGAACGTGGGCCAAAGTTCGCCCTCGAACGAGCAGCCGCCGAACGCGGCATCCCAGCCCCATTGCCCGAGGCTGACGACGACATCGGCGTCCACCAGCGCCCGCGCGAGATGGATCGGCCTGCCAGCCTCATCCGCGGCCATGTAGGACGTCTGTGGCTCGATCGCCGGATCAAACACCGTCGCGCCACTGATCGCGGGCACGCCACAGCCCAGTGGCTCCAGCGGCGGCGCCCACAGCACGGTGATGTCAGCCGGGTCCACCCCTGCCGCGACCAGCCGCGTGGCGACTGCGGCCACGACCTCGGCCGCCTGAGGAGCCTCAGCAGCCAACCCGATGGCAACCCGATCGCCGGGCACCACGTGCGATTCGAGCGGCGGCCCCAACTCGGTCTCGCTACATGCTGCCGTGACCAGTTGCCTTGCTGCCTCACCAGCCACGCCCTCCGGCCCACGGCAGTCGGCGACGAGCGCGTCGTCATCCACCTCCAGAAGCAGCGGCTCGTCGGCGCCGTAATCAAGCGAAATGCATTTCACCGTCGCAACATCCTTTTGCACCATCGTAACGTTTGTCGCCCCCTGCGGACGAGTGTCTGGACTGCTCTGGCCGTTGCAGCGACGTTTTGGCCATGATGAGCG
>JBBAVO010000570.1:0-1294 GCA_040397635.1 Pirellulales bacterium | reverse complement strand
GGAGGGCAAACAAAATCGATAACGGGGGGCAAGTTTTCAACTTGTCCGTGAACCCCGCCCCCCAGTGGCGGCAAGTTTTCAACTTGTCCGTGAACCCCGCCCCCCAGTGGCGGCAAGTTTTCAACTTGTCCGTGAACCCCGCATGGATTCCGCAAGTTAAAAACTTGCGGCCACGGTTAAACCCCTGCGGCCACGGTTAAACCCCTGCGGCCACGGTTAAAAACTTGCGGCCACGGTTAATAACCTGCGGCCACGGTTCAAACCTTCCACCACGACCCTGCCATTCACAAGCTCTTGAGCACCTGCACCGCCTCCGCGAGTTCGCCGACACCGCCACGGGCGTCGGCCGGTTCGACGCCGATCCACCCGCGATACCCCCGCTCCTCGAGCGTGCCGAACACCGCGGCAAGATCGACGTGGCCGCTGCCAAGCACAGCCGCCCGGCCACGGCCCGCAAACGCCCCGCCGACCGCGTCGGTGGCATGCACATAGCCGATGTGCCCTGCCAGCTTTTCGATCGCCTCGGCCGGATCGTGTCTGTGCACCAGCAGCGCACCGGTCACGACATCGCAACTGAGCGATCCCTCCGGCAGGCTCGCGATCACTCGCACGAGGTCGTCGGGCCCGGCGCGACCTGCTTCCGCGCAGAGCGTCGCGCCCACGCGATGGCCCCAGCCACCCAGATCTGTGAGCACGTCGATGAGCAGCCGCCACTGGGGATCAGGCTCCGCATCTGAATCCGGCGCCTGAGGCGGCACATCGCCGATGTGGTTGAGCACGACCTGGGCACCGAGGTCGTGCGCGAGTTCGAGCGCCCGCTTCGTCGCGGCGATCCTCGCCTCGAGCCGATCGGCATCGGCATAGCCGCCGCGGGTGCGAAACGCCACAGCCGACGCCACGAGTCCCTCGTCAGCGAACCACTTGCGGATCTGCCGGAGGCCAGTCTTCGACACCTGCTCCGGATCGAGGCCACCCCGCGCGTCGATCTCCACGCCGCGAATCCCAAGATCCCGAGCCCGCTTGAGCGCGGTACGCAGGTCGCTGGAGAGGGCCACGGTGGCAACAGCGAGACGGGATGTGTCCATCGGAGAAGTTGATCCTGTGAATGACACGTTCTACAGAGCGAGGAATCAGGCATTGTAGTCTGCCAGCAACCTCCCTTGCTGGCGCCGCGGGCTTGGATGGACAATGCGGCTGCGATCATCCCCCACACGTCATCGAGGAGTCTCCCGGCATGCACGCGATTGCACAGGTGACAGAAGCCCTGGAACACATCGCCCCGTTGCGACTGGCC
>JBBAVO010000569.1:0-1295 GCA_040397635.1 Pirellulales bacterium | reverse complement strand
CGAAGGCCATGGATGGCCGTAGCGAACGTCCGGCGACGGGGCACGGGCAGCCCCGGCCCGCGAGAATACGGGCAGATCATCCGTGAGCCGTCTTACAGCATTTCGACCGGATCGACGTCGATGATCCAGGCCACGTTGTCGGGGGTCTGGAGCGAGGCCGTGGCGCGGCGGACAAGATCGCGAAGTTGGGGTCCGTCGGGGCCGTGCACCTGCGCGTGCCAGCGGAAGCGGTCGCGGAGTCGGGCGATCGGCGCGGGGGCGGGGCCGAGCACGCGAATCTTCTCGCTGTCCTGCGGCATGGCGGCCACCTCCTTGCGCAGCCGGTCCACGATGTTGCCGGCCCAGTTCGCTGCGGCCTGCTCATCGATGCTGCGGACCACGAACCGCACGATGCTGCCGAAGGGCGGATAGAGCAACGCCTCGCGGATCGGCAGTTCGCTCCGCACGAAGGCCTCGTAGTCGTGGGCAGCTGCGGCGCGGATGGCCGGATGTTCGGGCGTGCTCGTCTGCACGACCACCCGCCCGCCGAGCGGGCCACGGCCGCTGCGGCCTCCCACCTGCGTGACAAGCTGGCAGGTCCGCTCGGAGGCACGGAAGTCGGCGAGGTGCAGGCTGGCGTCGGCGTTCACGACGCCCACCAGCATCACCGCCGGGAAGTCGAGTCCCTTGGCGATCATCTGCGTGCCGACGAGGATGTCGATCTCGCGGTTGCGGAAGGAGTCGAGCGTGCGTTCGTGGCTGCCCCTCGACCGCATCGTGTCGGTGTCCATGCGGGCCACGCGGGTGCCCGGAAAGGAGGCCCGGATCTGATCCTCGAGTCGCTGCGTGCCGGTGCCCCGCGGCACGAGGTTCGGGGCCGCGCAGGAGGGGCACGACGACGGTAGTCTGGTGACGAGGCCGCAGCCGTGGCAGATGCCGCGGCTGCCCGGCTGGTGCAGGGTGAATGCGATGTCGCACTGCGGGCACCGCATCGTGTGGCCGCAGGCCCGACACTGCACGGCCGTGGCGAAGCCTCGACGGTTGAGCAGAAGCATCACCTGCCCACCGGCGTCGAGCGCCCAGCGGATACCGGCAGCCAGCCGCGGAGTGACCGCACCGCGGGAGCGACTGGCAGGATCGCGGAGATCGACCGAGAGCACAGGCGGCAGCTGCGATCCTCCCACACGGCCCGGCAGTCGGCACATTCGCCATTCACCCTTGAGGCACCGCTGGAAGGTTTCGAGGGCCGGCGTCGCCGAACCGAGCACGAGCGGCACTCCCTCGGCCCGTGCGATCCACTCCGCCACGTCGCGGGC
>JBBAVO010000568.1:0-1302 GCA_040397635.1 Pirellulales bacterium | reverse complement strand
CCCGACACCCGGCACGCGATCTGGCTCTCGTTGACCGTGGCCCCGATCGCTGTGACGATCAACACCATCTTCGGCATCGCTGCGGCCTGGCTCGTGTCGCGATTCCGATTTCCGGGGCGTTCGCTCCTGATCACGCTCTGCGACGTGCCCTTTTCAGTATCGCCCGTCGTGGCGGGCCTGGCACTCGTGCTGATCTTCGGCCGGCAGGGGCTGCTCGGGCCGACGCTGGCCACCCTCGGCTGGAAGGTGATCTTCTCCTGGCCCGGGCTGGTGCTGGCCACCACGTTCGTGACCCTGCCGCTGGTCGTCCGCGAACTGATCCCCGTGATGGAGGCGATCGGGCCGGAAGAGGAATTGGCAGCCGTCAGCCTGGGCGCGAGCGGCTGGCAGGTGTTCACTCGGGTCACGCTCCCCAACATCCGCTGGGCGCTCCTCCACGGGGTCGTGCTTGCCAACGCCCGCGCGATGGGGGAATTCGGGGCGGTCTACGTCGTCAGCGGCCACATCGCAGGCGCGACCGACACGATGCCGCTCCGCGTCGAAAAGCTCTTCCAGGAATACCGCACGCCGGCCTCGATGGCGGTCGCAAGCGTGCTGGCCGGCCTAGCGCTGGTCACCCTCGTGGCCAAGTTCGTGATCGAACGCCAGCTTGAGGCCGAGGCCCGCGAGCTCGAGGCCGCCCGCGCACTTCCCGACACCATAGACGGCTCAGGCACGCTGTCTGACTCCAGCCCACGCACCTCGACGCAGGCTTCCATTCCATGAGCATCCACGTTCGCGGCATCTCCAAGGCATTCGGCACCTTCCAGGCGCTCGACAATGTCTCGCTCGACGTGCCGCAGGGCACGCTGCTGGCGCTGTTGGGCCCATCCGGCTCCGGCAAGACGACGCTGCTGCGGATCATCGCGGGGCTTGAATGGCCCGACTCCGGCCGCATCGAGGAGGACGGCGCCGACATCACCGACCGCCACGCCCGGCAGCGAGAAGTGGGCTTCGTGTTTCAGCACTACGCGCTCTTTCGCCACATGAGTGTGTTCGAGAACATCGCCTTCGGACTGCGGGTTCGCAAGACGCCGAAACAGGAGGTGGAGACGAAGGTCAACGAACTGCTGCACCTCGTGCGGCTCGACGGCCTCGGCGGCCGCAAGCCCGCGCAGCTCTCCGGCGGCCAGCGGCAGCGGGTGGCCCTCGCCCGGGCGCTGGCCATCCGGCCGAAAATCCTCCTGCTCGACGAGCCCTTCGGCGCCCTCGACGCCAAGGTGCGGGTGGAACTGCGGCAGTGGCTGCGGCGACTGCACGACG
>JBBAVO010000567.1:0-1305 GCA_040397635.1 Pirellulales bacterium | reverse complement strand
CCGTCGAGGTGGTGATCCGCGAGGGCCGCGGCAGCGTGTCGCTCCTGCAGCGGGCCCTGGGCGTGGGATACGGCCGCGGCGCCCGGCTGATCGACTTCATGGCAGAGGACGGCGTGGTCGGCCAGTATGCCGGATCGCAGGCCCGCGAGGTACTGCTCACGATGGACCAGTGGGCCGAGCGAAACGGCACGACGGCCCCCGCGCCGGACCCGGCCCCCCGGCGACTGAAGATCCAGCCTCATGCCAAGGTCGTGGAGCAGTTCGAGGAGATTGAAGAGGAGGACGACGAGGCCGCCGATCGTGAGGAGGCTTTTGCCCGCCTCGAGGATGAGGACGAACAGGACTCAGACGACGACGGCGACGAAGAGGAAGCCGACGATGACGAGGGCTACGACCTCGGTGACGAAGACGACGGCGAGTATGAAGACGCCGAAGACGAAGACGATTCCGACGAGGGGTCTGACGACGACGACTGACCTATGGATCGTGAGACATTACCCGCCGGCTGGCTCTCGCGGCGTGTCTCGCAACGCCGCGCCGCAGCGGCGCCGTATCACGGCCTTTTGATCTTCGTCGGTCAGATTCTGCTCGTGCTGCTCGTGCCGCTTTTCGACCACGGTGAGCATTCGACCCCGCTGCCGCTTGCCTTGGCCGCGGTGGCCATGGCCTTGGCGTCACTCGTCCTGCTTGGGTATCGCACGCTGCCGTCGGTCTTGGCTGTCGTCGCCGTCGTGGCGTTTCTCTGGGCACGGTCCTACCCAGAAGCCGGCCTGCAAGGGCGTGGCCCGGCGATCCTGGTGCTCATGGCCGCGTACAGCGTGACGGTCTACCTCAGCGTCTATTACGCCCTCAATGCAGAGATGCGTCCGTCGCAGCGGATTCTCTGCGGTGCCGCAAGTTTCGTGATGCTGGGATTCCTGTTCACCGCTTTCCACGGCGTCGTGGCGACGTGGGGCGCCGGAAGATACGTCCTCGCGGAGCATCTCGAGGGTGGCCGAGCACTGCGGTGGGTCGATTTCCTCTGGCTCAGTTTCTCGACGCTCACGACTGCGGGCTATAGCGACATGAGACCCGTGGGCTCCTGGCCCTGCGCGATCGCGACGCTGGAAGGCCTCTGCGGGATTCTCTATCCGGCCACGCTCATCGCCCGGATTGCCTCGCTGCCCGAGGCCGGGGAATCGGGGAAGTGCTGGTAGCCCCGGCGGATCGATCTCCCGCTGGCTATACTCGGCCGTTCGAGGGCAGCCGGTCCGCAGCAGAGGACGACACCAGTGCGCACGATCGAGATCTACGACACGACACTCC
>JBBAVO010000566.1:0-1308 GCA_040397635.1 Pirellulales bacterium | reverse complement strand
ACGCATCATCGGCGCCAATGACCGTGTTCGCATCGCGGTGGTGGGCGTCAATGGCCGCGGTCAAGAACATCTCAAGGGCTTCAGTGGCGTCGACAATGTCGAAATCGCCGCCGTCGTCGACCCGCACGCCGACGTGCTCGCCCGCACGATGGCCTCACTGGAGAAGAAGGCCACTGGGAGCCTGACCACTCGGGGTGTCAGCGATGTCCGCCGGGTGTTGGAGGATCCGACCATCGATGCGATCTCCATCGCCACGCCCAACCATTGGCACAGCCTGATGACGATCTGGGGGGCACAGGCCGGCAAGCACGTGTATGTCGAAAAGCCGCTCAGCCACGACGTGGCGGAAGGCCGCATCGCGGTGGAAGCCCAGAAGAAGTACGGCGTCGTCGTCCAGCACGGCACGCAGCGCCGCAGTAACCCGGGGATCGCCGGCCTCCACGAGGCGCTCAAGTCGGGCAGGTTGCCCCGGCTGAAGATCGCGTATGGATACTGCTGCAAGCCGCGAGGCAGCATCGGGCACAAGGCTGTGAAACAACCGCCGACGAGCCTCGACTGGAACCTCTGGAAAGGGCCCGCCGTCATCGAGAACTACCATGACAATTACGTCCCCTACAACTGGCATTGGTTCTGGGAGACAGGCAACGGCGACCTCAATAATCAGGGCACCCACCAACTCGATGTGGCTCAGTGGGCGATCGACGACGACCAGACGCACCCCGTCCGCACGATGGCCATCGGGGGCCGCTTCCAGTGGGACGATCAGGGACAGACGCCCAACACGATGTTCGCGATGGCCGAATACGCCAATGGCCAGACCGTGCTCTTCAACGTCCGCAACGTCAGCTACAAGGGCTATGAAAACCAGGTCTTCAACGAATATTACCTGGAAGATGGCAGCGTGATCACCGGCGAGGGAAAATACACCATCCGACGGCCTGGGAGCGATACCGTCGAGGCTCTCGACCTCGAGCCGGGCGCCGTGACCCCGGGGGGAAACTGGAAAAGCTTCATCACAGCCATCCGCGCCGGAGATCCGGCGCTTGCCAACGGCGACGTGGTGGACGCCCACACCAGCTGTGTGCTGGGGCACCTCATGAACAACTCCTACCGGCTGGGGCAGGATGTGCCTTTTTCGGCAGAAGCCTCGTCGTTTGGCGGCCGCGCCGACGTGGCCGAGCATTTCGCCAAGTTGCACGCGATCATGCGAGATGGCGTCGGCATCGCCGAGGGACAGGCCCGGTATCACCTGGGACCCATGCTCACGTTCGATCCGGCCACCGAGCGACATATCGGCGACCATGCCGA
>JBBAVO010000565.1:0-1318 GCA_040397635.1 Pirellulales bacterium | reverse complement strand
GAGTCGATCCGGCGGCACAGCCGCTCGTTCTCGTTTGCCAGCCGGCTGCTGCCCGCCGACAAACGGGCCGACGTCGAGCGGCTCTACGCCTGGTGTCGGTGGTGCGACGACGGCGTCGATACCGCTGCCTCACCGCAGCAGGCGCTGGAGTTTGTCGAACGGGCCACGGAGGACGTCCGCCAGATCGCCGGTGGAAGAACCGCGGTCGCCACCGAGAGCCGCTGGCTGGCGGAACTCGTCGGCCGACACGATCTGCCACTCGACGCGGCACTGGCCTTGCTCGATGGGATGCGGTCGGACCTCACGCCAGCGGCCGGCTTTCACGAGGCCGACCTCCTGCTGTACTGCTTTCGGGTTGCCGGGGCGGTCGGCGTGCTCTTGTGTCCTGTCCTCGGCCTCGCGGATCGTCGCTATCTTCCCCACGCGGCGGCGCTCGGCATGGGCATGCAACTGACCAACATCGCCCGCGATGTCGCGGAAGACTGGCGTCGGTCTCGCTGCTACTTGCCGCTTGAATGGACCGACGGGCTACGGCCCGGCGGCGGGCCGCCCGACCCACGGCAGGTACGGCGGGGCGTGCAGACGATCCTCGAAGTCGCCGACGGCTATTACGCTGCCGGGGAGGCGGGCATCAGCGGGCTCGATACCGACTCCCGCCTGGCTGTCCGGGCGGCGGCGAGAATCTATCGCGCGATCGGGACGAAGATCAGAGGGCGAGGCTTCGAGGTGCTCGACGAACGGGCCCGGGTATCGACGCTGGAGAAGTTCAAGATCTTCGCCGGCGCGATGCTCACCCCGGCCGGTGGCAGCCGGCCGATGCAGCTTGACGATTCGGCCCGGCGAGCCCTCGCCGCAGCGGAACGACTGCTCGCGGAGTATGGAGTATCGGTTCAGGGTTAAGCGTATGCTGGTTTTTCAAAGCTCGATACACAAACCTCGATACAGAAACATGGAGTCTTGTCATGAAGTGGGATGCCTGGAGCGTCGTGTTCACCGGTCTGTCGCTGACGAGCGTGACGTCGGTCGTCCTGTTTTTCCTGGTCGCAATCAATCCGAAAGACGCTTCGTACGGCTCGAGGCCGCTGTTCTACGCCGCCGGCTCGGCCATCTTGGCGTTGGCCTTCAATCGGGCTTCGGCATGGGCGGCCCGCCGGGCTGAGAAAAATGGGGACGGGAGCGATTTTTAGTGGGCAACCGTGCGATTCTTATCGGCGACAGACGTTGCATTTGACGGCGGAAAAATCGCTCCCGTCCCCATTTTTAGAATCAGCCGCCGCGGTTGCGGAACAGCTGCGGCTTGACGCATGCGGCCACGGCC
>JBBAVO010000564.1:0-1321 GCA_040397635.1 Pirellulales bacterium | reverse complement strand
GCCGCCGATCAGCGATCCGGCGAGTTGCTTGCGACCCATGATGAGCGAGGAGGCGAGCAGTTCACTTGGATCGGGTGAGGCGCCAACGAGCACCATCGTGGCGTCATTCTTGAGCGTGTTGAGATACGGCGTGAAGTCGTGCCTTGCCGACACGGTGTCGATGATGAAGTCGAGCGTGCCGGTCAGCGGCTCGAAGTTCGCCGGTTTCGTGCTGAGCACGAAGGCACTGGCCCCGAGCTTCTTGGCGTCGCGTGCTTTGCCAGGCGACGTGCTGAACACCGTCACGTGGGCCCCCATCGCCCGTGCGATTTTCACCGCCATATGGCCGAGACCGCCAACCCCGACCACGCCCACGCGGCTTCCCTTGCCGATCTTGTGTCGCTTGAGCGGCGAATACGTGGTGATCCCGGCGCACAGGAGCGGCGCGACACGAGCCAGGGGCACGCCCTTCTTGATCCGCAGGGCGAACTTTTCCCTGACGACGATATGGGTGGAGTAGCCGCCCTGCGTGGGTGTCTTCCCGTCCAGTTCGGTGCTGTTGTAGGTGAAGGCGATGTGCTTCTGGCAGAACTGCTCCTCGCTGGCCCGGCATGGCTTGCAGGTGCCGCAGGAGTCCACCAGGCAGCCGACACCCGCCAGGTCGCCGACCTTGAAGCCCCGAACCTTCTTTCCCGTGGCGACGACCGTGCCGACGATTTCATGCCCCGGCACGCACGGATAGGCTGTCGGTCCCCACTCCGCCCGGGCCGTGTGGATGTCGGAGTGGCAGATGCCGCAATAGGCGATCTCGATGACGATGTCGTCGGGCCGAGGATCGCGGCGGTCCAGGCGAAAGGGCTGCAACGGCTTGGTGGCGGAAACCGCGGCGTAGGCCTTCGACGTGATCATGCGTTGATCCCTGTGGAGTGTGAACTCATGGAAGATCGCTTAGTCTATCCAATCTCTCTCAATCGTTGGACACCCATCTCCATCCTATCACCATGAATAGACACGTCGTTCTCCTCAGCGGCGGCAACTGCGCCCTTGGCATTGGCATCGCCGCGGCCATCCTGGCATTCTCCACGACGGCCTTCGCCGCGGAGCCCGCGGCGGCTCCGAAGCTCCGCACGTTCGACAAGCAGACGCTCTCGGAGCGGTTCGTGTCAGAGGGCTGCGCCCTCGCCGATTTCGACCACGACGGCCATGTCGACCTCACGGCGGGCTGGTCGATCTGGTACGGCCCCGAGTTCACACGGCGGGCCGACTTCACACCGCCGGCCAACAACCCCGCAGGTATCACGAAGACTCCTTATGACCCCGCCACGGGCTATTCCGATTATTT
>JBBAVO010000563.1:0-1322 GCA_040397635.1 Pirellulales bacterium | reverse complement strand
GCAAGCCGATCGTGTTTCGCTCAGCCGAACGGCACAAGGCGGTGATCAAGGGCTCCGACGAGTGGAAAGCTCAGTGGCGGCGGCAGTCCGAAACGATCTGGTCGGCACCGGTCGATCCTGCCCTGTTCACCGATACGTCGCACGTGGACGGTGGCAATCCTTTCGAGATCGCGCTTGCGAGCACGCCCTGGGGCCGCGAGGGCCGGGCGGAATATGAGCGGCACCTTCGCAAGGAGCGGGCCGGCAATCCCAAGGCCGACAAGGATCTCGTCTACACGCTCGGGCAGGTCTTCATCGATGGCCATCAGCTGCGGCAGGTGCCCTTTCGTGCGGAGATGGAAAAACAGCCCGACACCTGGTGGTATGACCGCGGCGATCATGAACTGTTCGTGCACCTCGCGGCCGGCGGGCCGCAGGGCTGCCTGGTCGAGATCACGACGCGGCGGCGAATCTTCGCGCCGCACACGCGGGGCCTTGGCCACATCGAGATCGACGGCTTCGTGTTCGAGCACTGCGGCAACCAGTATCCGACCGATTTCTGGATGCAGGAGAAGCCGCAGTTTCAGCAGGCCGGCGCGGTCGGCACGCGGAGCGGCCACCACTGGCGCATCCACCACAACGTGATCCGACTGGCCAACGGCGTGGGGCTCGACCTCGGGCTGGAGGGCAATCCCGAGGCCGACATCGAGAGCGGCGGCCAGAAACGTCCCGGCAGCGCCGGTCGGCATGTGGTCGAAGACAACTGGATCCTCGACAACGGCTGCGCCGGCACGGCCGGCTATATGGCGGATCGTGTCGTACTCGCCCGTAACGTCATCGTGGGCAACAACAGCCTGCGGTTCAGCGGCCAGAAGCGTTGGGAGAGCGGCGGACTCAAGCTGCACCGGCCCAACCAGTCGCGGATCGAGCGGAACTTCATCGCCGCCAACCACGGTCAGTGGGGGGTCTGGCTCGACCAGGGCCCTGGCAAGGAGACGCAGGTCGTCGGCAACGTGATCATCGGCCACGGCGTCGGCATCGACTTCGAAGTGGGCGCGCCTGTGGCCGGTAAGCAGGCCCTGATCGCCGACAACGTGCTCATCGACAACGCCGTGGGCATTTCGTTTCGGGAGTGTGGCGGCACCGACATCGTGCACAACCTCATCCTCGGCGCGAAGAAGGCGGCGATCGAGTGCACGATGAACGTGAAGCGAACCGACACCTGGTCGGCCGAGAACATCAAGCTGACCAACAACATCCTCGTTGTCGCATCGGGCACGGCCGCGGTCATCGACATCACGCCGTCTGATTTTCTGCGGAGCGAGGGCCGTCGGTTCGACGGC
>JBBAVO010000562.1:0-1324 GCA_040397635.1 Pirellulales bacterium | reverse complement strand
CGCTGCCGCAGCTGCGCCGCTACTGCCACCGCATCTGGCACATCCACGGCAAGGACGCGACGGTCTTGTGGGATGTGGTCCGCGAGCACGGCATCCGCGGCGGCGTGCAATACATCCACCACCGCACCCCCGGCTTCGGCGACACGAACTGGACCGACCTGATCAGCACGCTCAGGCTCCATGGTTGGCGTGGCAGCATCGACATCGAGGGCTTTCACGATCCTGTCTACCGTGACGCCCTCGAGACCACCGGGCAAGTGGCAGCGCTGGACTACCTCACACGATGCCGAGGCGGCCGCTTCGTGCCGAACGTTTTTTAGGCCCCGTGGGGACAAGGCTGCATCTTGTCCTTCCCTCGTGGCGGCAAGATTGCATCTTGCCTAAAGCATGTACAAGTTAAAAACTTGTACCCACGGACTCTTTCCTCTCTCGTGGCAACAAGATTTTATCTTGTTGTTTCCCGGCAGCGCTCACGCGTTCGCCCGCACCGCGGCCGACATCGCGTTGATCACCTGCCGCAGTTCGTCGGGCGCGATCGTGAACGGCGGCACGGCATACATCACATTGCCAATCGGCCGCAGCCAGACGGAGTGCTCCTGGATGCGCGGAGCGAGCTGCTTTCGATCGAAGGCCTGCTCCGTTTCGACCGCGAGAAAGCCGCCGCGACAACGGACTTCCCGCACATGCCCGAGGGCGGCAAGCGGGCCGAGTCCCTCGAGGCCCATCTGCTCGATCGCGGCCACCCGTTCGGCCACAGGCTCCCGCTCGAAGAGGTCGAGCGAGGCGTTGGCCGCAGCACAGCAGAGGGGATTGCCCATGTAGGTCGGCCCGTGCATCAGCGCATGGTCGGGATGGTCGCTGTAAAAAGCCGCAAAGACCTCCGTGGTTGCCATCGTCACGGCCATCGGGAGTGTGCCCCCCGTCAGCGACTTGCCGAGGCATAGAATGTCGGGCACGACGCCGGCCCAGTCGCAGGCGAGCCGTTTGCCGGTCCGCCAGAAACCGGTCCCGATCTCGTCGGCGATGAACAGGAGCCCCGCCGCCCGCGTGACATCCGCCAGCCGCCGCAACTGGTCTGGCGAATAGAACCGCATGCCGGTCGCGCACTGCACGAGCGGCTCGACGATGACGCCGGCGCACTGGCCACCGACGTCCCTCAAGAACTCGGCGAAGGCCAGCCAGCCAGCCTCGTCGATCGGCAGCTCCTGCGGAAACTGCTCCAGCAGAAACCCACGAAAGTGCCGGTGCATGCTGTCGTCGGGATCGCAGACGCTCATCGCGCCGCTGGTATCGCCGTGGTAAGAGTGCCGCAGGCAGATGAACC
>JBBAVO010000561.1:0-1325 GCA_040397635.1 Pirellulales bacterium | reverse complement strand
TTTTTTCTTGGCAAACGCAGTTTGCTGGTGCTGCGCATGGCATCCTGCCATGCAGGCCGGCTTTAAAACCCTCATTCAGGGAGGCGACGGGACGGCTGCTGCAGCGGCGCATTCGCTGAAGCCGGGATCGGCGGATGCTCGACGAGCTTGGGAGCTTTCCCCGAGTGGGCACCGAACTGCCGAGCGAGGCTGAAGGGAAAGATCCCCGCGAGGAGACATCTGCCGGCCCGGCGTGTTGGGCGTGTTGACCGCAGCAGCCGTCCCGGAGCCGGCGCGCGCACCCCTCTCCCCAACGTCCGATAATGTCTCTTATGTCCGGTTTCGGCCTGATTCGTTTCCGGCCTGTTTTTCGCAGCAAAACCACCCTGCTCCCCTGCTGCATGCGATCGCGGCAAGCTGCGTGGCGGCCACGTCTGCTCACCGTCCAGGCAGCGGTGATTGGGCGCCAACCGGATAGCTCTGCGGCGGCTGTGGCTGCTGCGCGAAGGGCTGTGGCTGTGGGACGAATCGCTGCTGTGCAAACGGCTGGGGCGCGGGCATCGGTGCGGCGGACGCGGGCGGCGCAAAGCGTTGCGGCGATGTGAATCCATTCCCGGGAGCCACTCCCGGGGCCGTCGTCGGCGCTGCGTAGCGTTGTTGGCCGGCAGCCTCCTGGACCGGGCCCGCCGACCGTGGCACGAACCAGGCAGAGCCCGCCGGCAGCACGCCGCCGGCCTGCATCGCCCCCTGCCCGGCAGCCCCCCCCTGCTCCGCTCCTGCCCATGCCGCCGCCGACGTGACCCCGTCCCACATGGCCTTCAGGGGTGATGGCTGACCAGCAACCGCCGACGGCTGCCCGGCTGCGGCGCCCGGCATGTTCATCGAGGGCTCGAACTGTTTCTCGAACTGCTTCACGAACGGGTCAACCGTCTCGTGGATCTCCTTGGGAAGGTAGGTGTCTGCGCGGACGATCAGGTCCGCCACGAGTCGCCCGCTGCGACTGGCCACGATCTGGTGGCGATAGGCAGGGGCGAGGATCACGCTGAAAAACGTCACCACCACGCAGAGCAGCACACCCTTTGCGAGGCCCAGAAGCAGGCCGAGTTGGTGATCGAACGCGGAGAGATGCACCGCGTTGATGGCCCCCGAAATCACGCGGAACACGAGCCAGACCGCCAGAGACGTGCCGACATAGACGGCCAGCATGGCTGCGAAACGGTTCCAAGGCGCCTGGGTGCCAAAGAACGGTGCGAGCATGCCGCCGAAGCGAAAGGAGACATAGCTGCTGGCCACGATGCCGGCGATCCAGGCCAGCTGCCAGACCATGCCCTTGAAATAGCCGAGCA
>JBBAVO010000560.1:0-1330 GCA_040397635.1 Pirellulales bacterium | reverse complement strand
CGCAGACCCGGTGCGTGGGCACGGCCTTGCCGCAGGTCGAGCAGAACGTCAACTGACGGGGCGTGAGAAAGTCATGCGCCCGACGGGAACGGGTCTTTTGATTCGATTGACGTCGCTTGGGAACGGCCATGAGGTCACCTACAGGTCTGAGGGTTGAGTCGCGTACTCTACCCAACCACGCTCCTCGCGGTCAATCGCCGCAGAAAAGCAGGCACCTCCCCTCAAAGAGCTGCCCTCAAACAGACGACCTTAAAAAACGGGACCTTCAAAAAGGCGACCTAAAACAGACGGCCCTGCGGTCCGATCTTCGGCATGGCCCCCAAATGCTCCTCGCCCCGGGGGGTTAGCCGACGACCGCGTGGCGTGCGGACGACCAGTTCGCACCGCAACAGGTAGGGTTCGACGTCGTCTTCCAGCGTGTCGGTGGCCGAACTCATCGTGTGGGCGATGGCCTCGATACCGACCGGACCGCCCGCAAACACACGCTGGATCGTCTCCAGATAGCGACGGTCGAATCCGTCGAGCCCCAGTTCGTCGATGCCCTGCATCTCGAGCGCCGTCCGGGCAATCTCCACGTCGATGCTCCCCTCCGCACGGCTGGTGGAGAAATCGCGGATCCAGCGGAGCCGATTGTTCGCCAGACGCGGCGTTCCTCGGCTCCGCCGCGCAATCTCGTCGGCCGTCGCATCGTCCATCGGCATGTCGAGTTTGACGGCCGACCGCCGCACGATCTCGGCGAGATCCTCCACCGAATAGAAGTCGAGGTGCTCCCGCATCACGAACCGGTCCCGCAACGGCGCCGAGAGCAGGCCGGGCCGCGTTGTCGCACCGACGAGCGTGAACGGCCGCAACGGCATGTTGATCGTGCGGGCCGAGACGCCGTCGCCGAGCGTGATGTCGATCCGGAAATCCTCCATCGCGGGATAGAGAAACTCCTCGACAGCGATCGGCAGGCGATGGATCTCGTCCACGAAGAGCACTGAGCCCTCGGAGCAGTTGGTCAAGTAGGGCAGGAGATCCTTCGGCGCGGCCAACGCCGCCCCGCTGGCAATCTGGAGCGTGGTGCCCAACTCCTTGGGAATGCAGGTGGCAAAGGTCGTCTTGCCAAGGCCCGGCGGCCCGTCGAGGAGAATGTGGCCCAGCGTCTCGCCGCGTTTTCGAGAGGCATCGACGGCGATCGAGAGCCGTTCAAACACGGCCCGCTGCCCGACCATCTCGCTGAACCGCTGCGGCCGCAGCGCGCGATCCTCCGGCGGCGCATCATCGACGGCCTGCACAGTGGGCTGACGGAAGCTTTCCATTGGGTGTCTCCGGCCCGCATCCTACCCCA
>JBBAVO010000559.1:0-1332 GCA_040397635.1 Pirellulales bacterium | reverse complement strand
CAGGTTCGCAACATCAAGGCCGACTTTAACCACAAGGTCGAGAAGATGTCGTCGCATGATCTCGAGTACCTCCTTGATGATCTCGATGCGAAGTTCAAGGTCCTCGACACCCCGGAGGCTCAGGATGCGCGGTCGTGGGTGGCGCAGTATCTGTCGGTGATGTCGGACCAGAAGCGGGCAGAGGCGCTCAAGGATGTGCCCAACGTGGTGACCATGACTGCCGGACAGCTTCAGTTGGAGATCCAGAAGATCGAACAGAAGCGGGGCACGCTCCAGCAGCAGCAGGCGGCGTTTGACGAGGGTCGGCAGCAACTGGTGCAGCGGGCTCAGGATGCGCGGCAGCAGACGGCCGCGGCCTCGGCGGCGGCGATGAGCCGCACTGGCGGCGCCTCCTATTCCCCCTACCGTAGCGGTGGCGGCGGCGGCGGTGGCAAGCCGCCCTTCTCGGATGTGCAGGGCAGCGGGATGACGATCACGTCAGGGCCGTTTGGTGCCTACGTGTCGATGAATCTCGGGGGGTTCTGACATTCCCAGCCCGCGAACTCCCTATCCCCCGGCTCACGCCGGGGGCTTTTCTGGTGAAACATTCGTTTTCCCGCGAAAACGACCTAGTCTCGTCGCCAGAGCCTCGCCGCTGTATAACTCTGTCGGTTATGCCGAACGTCCGGAGGGCCCTGCCCGCCGGGTTTTTTTGGGCGTCGACTTCGTGACAAATTTCACGAAGTGGTCTTCCACGGCCGATTTTCACAACCGGAACCCATCCCGTCGCTCCGGTTAGCCCGTCATCCCGAACCTCACCCGCCCTGGACACCATGGACGCCATCCTTCCCGTCCTGCTCTTTGTGGCCATCGCGGCGGCGGTGTCGGTGGGCCTGCTGGTGACGGCCAACCTCATCGGCCCGCGGCGGAGCGGGGCCGTCAAGGAAATGCCGTATGAGAGCGGCATGGACCCCGTCCACGACACCCGCCGGCGGTTCGACGTGCGGTTCCACCTCGTCGCCATCACGTTCCTGGTGTTCGACGTCGAACTCCTCTTCCTCTATCCATGGGCCGTTGCCAGCAGATCAGCTGCGGGCATCGACGCCGCAGTGGCCGACGGATTGGTCTCCTGCCGAGGCCTCGTCTATGCCGGCGCCATGCTCTTCATTGCTCTGGTGATCGTGGGGTTTGCATACGACTGGCGAAAGGGAGTGTTCCGATGGCGTTAAACATGCCGGGACGACAGACCATGCCCGGGAAGATCGAACTGCCCGAGAACGTGGTGGTCAGCAGGCTCGACGAACTGGCCAACTGGTGCCGCAAAAACAGCCTCTGGCCGATGCCCTTCGCCAC
>JBBAVO010000558.1:0-1333 GCA_040397635.1 Pirellulales bacterium | reverse complement strand
CGCCGCCATGTAAACTCGCGGCCGCACGTCGCGCAGACCTTCACCGGCTTTGGGCTACCGGCTTTTCGGCCCGCTGGCTGCGGGCGTGACCGCTTCGCAGTCATGCGCCGGCCGCTCGTCGCGAGCCGGCCACAGAACCCAGCCCACCCTGCGGCCCCTGCGGCATCGCGAGTACGCGGATCGCCTCGACGAGCATCACGGCGGCGAGCGATAGGAGCACCAGGCCCGCCCATGGCACTGGATCGGCCGGCAGGGCAAAGCCGTCGGCATTCCGGAATTTCGGCAGCGTCATGCTGGCCAGCGCCCATGTGCTCATCACATACATGAACACGGTCGGCACGCCTGTCACCAGCCAGACCCAGGCCTCCCGTCGCGTCCGCCAGAGCCAGACCGTCACGCCCAGGAGCGTGAGCGCGGCCAGCAGTTGGTTGCTCGCCCCAAACAGGCTCCAGAACGTCTTCCAGACCGGCACCGCGTTGCCAGCAGCATCGACATGCGGCCGCAGGAGAAACACCAGCGGCACGCCCGCGGTCAGCGCCGTGCCCAGCCAGCCGCCGGCTTTTCCTGAGAGCCCGGTGAGTTCCTGGATAATGTATCTGCCCAGCCGCGTGCAGACGTCGAGCGTGTCGTAGACAAACGTCGTGAACGCCATCAGCGCAAACGACACGCCGATCGTCGCGGGCACGCCGAGGATCTCCAGGAACCGGCCCATGCCGAGCGCGTAGATAAAGTTCGGCGGCTGGCTGGCGAGCTTCGAGTCGCCGGCGAGCACCATCACGCAGGCCAGGCTCACGATCGCCACCATCGCTTCGAGCAGCATCGTGCCGTAGCCGATCGGCCTGGCGTCGGTCTCCTTGCGGAGCTGCTTGCTCGTCGTGCCCGAGGCGATCAGCGAGTGAAAGCCGGAGCAGGCGCCGCAGGCGATCGTAATGAAGAGCATCGGGATGAGGCTGCCCGCCTTCGCGGTCTGCCAGCTTGTGAAGGCTGGGTAGCGGATCGCGGAATCACCCGCCACGAGCCGGTCGCTGACAACAAGTCCGATCGCGGCGCCGGCGAGCGCGACATAGAGAAAGCAGCCCCCGAGGTGGCCGCGGGGCTGGAGGAGCATCCACATCGGCACCATCGCCGCCACGAGGCAATAGGCCAAGAGAAGCACGCCCCAGATTTTCTGCGCGGTGGCGTCGGAGGTGCCGAGCGTCTGCCCCAGATCGAACGGAAAGAACTGGCCGACCCAGATCGCCAGGCCGACAAGCGGCAGGAAGATCGCGGTCGCCAGCCAGAGCGGCATCTTCGCATACCGCATGCAGGCCCCCATGATCATCGGGATCACGAG
>JBBAVO010000557.1:0-1336 GCA_040397635.1 Pirellulales bacterium | reverse complement strand
CGGTGCTGCTCGTCGACGACCAGCCGATCATCGGCGAAGCGGTCCGCCGCATGCTCGCCGGCGAGGACGGCATCGCCTTCCACTTCTGCCGCGATCCCACCATCGCTCTCGAGGTCGCAGCCAAGGTCGAGCCGACCGTAATCCTGCAGGATCTCGTGATGCCCAACATCGAAGGGCTCGAACTCGTGAGGCGGTTTCGCGCCGACGAGCGGTTCCGTGACGTGCCGATCATCGTGCTCTCCACGAAGGAGGAAGCGGCCGTGAAGGCCGAGGCCTTTGCGGTTGGGGCGAATGACTACGTTGTGAAACTCCCTGACCGGCTCGAACTGCTGGCACGCCTTCGCTATCACTCCCGCGGCTATATCGCTCTGCTCGAGCGGAACGAAGCCTTTCTGGCACTCCAAGCCAGCCGCGAGGTGCTTGCCAACGACCTCGCCACGGCGGCCCAGTATGTGCGGTCGCTGCTCCCTCCGCCTCAGCGCATCGGGCCGATCACCGCAGATTGGCGGTTCATCCCGTCGGCGGCACTTGGGGGCGACGCCTTCGGGTATCACAGCCTCGACGACGACCACATCGCCGTCTACCTGCTGGATGTCTGCGGGCATGGGGTGGGGGCGGCACTCCTGAGCGTGTCGGCGTTGAATTCGATCCGCAGCGAGGCCCTGCCACAGACCGACTTTCACGACCCCGGCAGCGTGCTGGCGGCGCTCAACAAAGCGTTTCCGATGGAGCGTCAAAACGATATGTTTTTCACGATCTGGTACGGCGTCTACCGGGTCGCGTCGCGGACCCTTCGCTGGGCCGGGGGGGGCCATCCGGCGGCGTTGCTGCTGCCGCCAGGCGGTGGCAGCCAGCCCACGTTTCTCGAGTCGGACGGGCCGCTCATCGGTGCGGTGGAAGGTCTGGAATTCGCCTCCGGTGAGGCTGACGTGCCCGCCGGCAGTAGCCTGCTCATTTACAGCGACGGCGCCTTCGAAGTGAGCTACCCAGACGGGGTGATGTGGCCCTTTGCTGACTTCATTACGACACTTACCACTCCCCCTGCGGAGAGCGTCCGTCGTCTGGACGCCTTGGTGGCCAGAATTCGCGCGATTTCAGCCCGGGACGACTTCAATGACGATTTCTCGATGGTGGAACTCGAGTTTTCATGATTTCCGGGTTTTTGCCTCTTTTTTGGCCTTTTGGCGTTGCGAGAACGCCACTCCGGGCCGACGAATGTGGCCGTCTTGCATGGGCTTTTCGAATCCGTACACTACGTGATTCCCCGCGGTTTGGACCAAACCGCTAGCGTAGCTCAATTGGCAGAGCAGCTGATTTGTAATCAGCAGGTTGCGGG
>JBBAVO010000556.1:0-1343 GCA_040397635.1 Pirellulales bacterium | reverse complement strand
GATGCGGACCGCCTCGATCGGGTCGATGCCGAGTCGAAGCCAGTAGCCGAGATCGGGAGCGGCTCCGATGCGTTTACTCCGTCCTTCGCAGAGGGCTTGCACCATTTCGGGACGCCAGAGGTGCGGCGATATGTCGGGTCCGTGGTTGTGGATGCCGACATTGATGGCATATTCGTTGGCGAGCCTGTCGAGGAGGTCGAGCTGTTCGGCCTTGGGTTCGCAGATAAAAGTCTCGACACCCATTTTGTTTCCGAATTCGAAGAGCCTGCGGCAGGCGGCTTCGTCGGAAGGGATGGTCTGAGCGTAATACACGGGCATGCGGACACCGGCGGACTCGAGCTTCATGCGGATCTGAAGCAGTTCCTCGTCGGAGAGGCTCTGGTCGAAGTTTTTCGGGATCTCCTTGCTGACTTGCTGCATGAAGCTCAGCCCTCCGATGAAGGGAAGGCCGAGTTCGGCGGTCTTCTCGATCGCCTCGAAGAAGGTGAACTTGTGGAAGGTATAAGCCTCGACCCCGAGTCGCCAGCCGAGTTGCTCCTGGGCACGCATGGCGGGAGTCAGAAACGCGCTGGGGGTGGTCGGGGCGGGAAGATCGCCAAGGACGAATTGCGCCGCGTCAAGATAAAAGCGGAGCATTGTCGCATCTTCGAAGACGTGCGGGCTGTGAGCGAGAGCGGAGTAAAAGACGCGGCCTTTGCCATAGTTGCGGATCCAGGCGAGGGCGTAGTCGTTGTCAGCGCGCAGACAGGAATCGCCGGGCGGATAGGTCGAGAGGTCGGTGCGATCCACGTCGATTCTCAGCAGGACGCGGACGTTCTTTCGGGAGTACGGATCGTGGAACCGGAAGATCTCATCGGACCAGGCGTAGCTTTTGCCCTCGAAGACCCGAAGCAACGGGTGATCGTGATCGTCGAGCGCCATGACGACCGGTTCTTGGAAGTATCCCCCACGGTGATTCGCGCCCCGCGCTCCGATGATGTGCCCGAACTCCGTCCAGTCCTCCACGGGAGGCCACTGCCATTTCATGAAGGCGATGGAGGTTCCGTGAACGCCCATGAGGCCGCCACCGGCCGTGACGAACTCGAGCAGGTTTTTTCGGCGTTCGGGCTCTGGCACGCAGCTGCCGATGCTGTTGTTGAGGAAAACGGCGTCGAACTGCCGCAGCGAATCGCGGTCGAACAGGGCCGGATCTTCACTGACGGTGGCTTCGAATGCGCCGGTCCTTTGCCCAAACTGCTTGAAAGCCTCACTCCCCGCGAGGATTGAGGCGCGGTGGCCGTCGTACTCCACATTGCGATTGAAAATCAGCAGGCGGCGGGGCTTCAATGGCCGGGCAGTGGCCT
>JBBAVO010000555.1:0-1344 GCA_040397635.1 Pirellulales bacterium | reverse complement strand
TCCTCCTGCAGGTCGGGGTCGTTGAGTTCGGTGTAGGCGTTGGCCAGTTCGATGCCGGCCACGTAGAGCTCGAATCGCTCGGCGACGTGCGGGGCATCGGCCTTGCGCTTCGTGAGCGGGCAGATGGCGGCGGGATAGTCGATCACGAACACCGGTCCGGAGAGCGTCTTCTCCACCGTGGCCTCGAAGAGATCGCTCTTGATGACGTCGGCGTGCCGGCCAGCCGTCTCGATGCCGCGGGCCGCCGCCTCCGCGGCCACGCTCGCGGGATCGGCCGGATTGCAGCCGGTCACCTCGGCGATGAGATCGTCGTATTTCGCGCGACGGAAGGGGGGCGTGAGGTCCACCGTGTGTCCCATCCATTCGAATCGCGTCGGCGTGCCAGCTGCCTTCGCCGCCTCCACGAAAATCGCCTCGGTGAGGTCCATCATCGTGAAGTAGTCACCGTAGGCCTCGTAGGCCTCCATCATCGTGAACTCAGGGTTGTGCCGCGGGCTCACGCCTTCGTTGCGATAGACGCGGCCCAGTTCAAAGACCCGTTCCATGCCGCCCACGAGTAGTCGCTTGAGATGTAATTCCAGTGCGATGCGGAGCACCAGCGGCATGTCGAGCGCGTTGTGGTGGGTCTTGAACGGCCGGGCCGCCGCGCCGCCGGCGCTCTCCTGGAGCGTGGGGCCTTCGACTTCGAGGTAGCCTCGCGATGACAGCACGCGGCGGACAGCCTCCACGATTCGGCACCGCGCCACGAAACGGTCGCGGACCCCTTCGCCGTGGATGAGGTCGAGATACCGCATCCGTTGCCGCAGGTCGGCATCGACGAGGCCGTGATACTTGTCGGGGGGCGTTTCCAATGACTTCGTGAGAAACTCGATGCCCGAGGCGAAGACTGTCATCTCGCCGGTCTTCGAATGGCCGAGCCGGCCGTCAAAGCCGACCAGATCGCCGAGGTCGAGGCAGTCGATGATCTTCCAGGCATCGGGGCCGACCTGCTTCTTGCCGAGCATGATCTGGATCCGGCCGGTGCGGTCGTGGAGATCGATGAAGACGAGGCTGCCGGCACTCCGCAGGAGCATGATCCGGCCTGCCACGCGGACGCTGGGGCCGGCGGTGAACTCGGGCGATGGATCGATCGTGCCGCCCGTGTGGCGCACCTCTGCGATCGGCGTGGCGCTATCGTACCGCTTGCCCCAGGGGTCGATTCCCAGGCCGCGGAGTTTTTCGAGCTTGTCGCGACGGGCCTTTTCCAGGCCCGATGTGGTGGTGGCTGGAGGGGCGACCGAGGCGGGTTTAGGTTCCGTGGGCTGTGACACGTGCGTCTCGGGGGCCGGGGGAGAATGGGGGTGG
>JBBAVO010000554.1:0-1350 GCA_040397635.1 Pirellulales bacterium | reverse complement strand
TGGCTGGCGTCCGACGGTCGGTGGAAGTGGCACACCTACGAGGCAGGCCAGCGCACCCTGTATAGCTGTAAAGACATCCACAAAGCCCGCCAGAGGGCCAAGGCCCAACTCGTCGCCATGCGTGACGGCAAGGCCGCGCTGGCCGACCTCTCCCCCTCCGACCTCTCCGAGTTTGTGGCGTGGCGGGCCGCGCGCATCGAGTCGCCCTTGGTCGCCGAGGCCGTCACCAAATACCTGGCCCACCTTGCCAGCCGGCGGGTGCAGGAGACCCGCATCATCAAGAGCGACCTGGACAAATTCGCCGCGGCTCATCGGTGCAAAATGTCGGAGGTCACTGTGGACAACGTCACGGCCTACCTCGAGCAGCTCGGCGTCGGCCCGCGGCGCTACAACAACGTCCGCACCACCTTGGTCAGTCTTTTCCGCTGGGCGCGCACCACCGGCTTGATTCCTGACAGCATGACCGCACCCGAGCGCACGCATGCCAAGGTGCTTCCAAACAACGCAGTGGCCATCTACACGCCCAAACAATTCCACGACCTGCTCGCCGTGGCGCCGAAAGATTGGCGCCTGGGCATTGCTATCGGCGGGCTGGCCGGATTACGCACCGAGGAAATTGCTGGCCTCCGCTGGGAGGACATCAAGCTTGGTCGCAAACTCATCGAAGTCCGCGCCGAAATCTGCAAGACCGGCAAGCGCCGCCTGGTGCCCATCGTTCCCGCCCTGGCAAAGTGGATCAAAGCCAGCGAGCCATGCGAGGCCAAGATGGTCACGCCCCGGGAGCGCATCGACAACGCCGTGAAGCGCATTCGGAAAGCCGGCGGGCACTGGATCAAAAACGGATTGCGCCACAGCTTCGGCAGCTACCGCTGCGCCGCGGTCAAAAGCGTCGGCCAAGTCGCCCTGGAGATGGGCAACAGCGAGGCCATGGTCCGCAAACATTACCTCGAAATTGTGGACGGCAAGGCGGCGCGGAACTGGTTCGATAGTGGTTCGATTTCGCCCAAAAAACCCAATTAACAGAGTGCCGGCGGAGGGTGTCGAATCTTGCGTAGGGGTGCAAACTGAGAAAAATCAGTGCCGACTTGTGCTTGAAGTTGCGAATTTAGGAATGTTTTCTGAAGGCCGATAGTGGTTCGATTGTGGTTCGATTTTGCCCCGTTTTTCAACCCACACTCCAAAACGGCATTTACCTACGTAAAATCAAGGAGTGTGGGCGTTTGTGGGTTGCGCTCTTCAGAGGGTAACCACAATCGAACCAGTTATCTATGACTTGACATAGCCGCTGCCGTTGCATGGCGCGCACCAAAGCCTCTCGACCCCAGTTGCTGGTCGTGGTCTCCGACCTTC
>JBBAVO010000553.1:0-1353 GCA_040397635.1 Pirellulales bacterium | reverse complement strand
CCGCGGCGTATTCGTCGAGCAGCGACTCGATCCGGGCAAAGACATCGGCCATCTGTTCGGCGTCGGGCAGCAGCGTGACCCGGAAATGGTCGCGATAGGGCACATTGAAGCTCGACCCAGGGGCCACCAGCACATGCTTGCGCTCCAGCAGATCGAGAGCGAAGGCCTGGTCGCTGAACGTCTTGCTGCCACTGGGGAGGCGGTCGGCATGCACGCGGACGAAGGCATACATCGCCCCCCGCGGTGGCACAACGGAGAGATAGCGGCTGCGCTGCACCGCTTCCAGCACCGCGGCGCGGGTGGCATAGAGCCGGCCGCCGGGCCGCGTGAGATCGAAGATCGACTGGTGGCCGCCGAGCGCCGTCTGCACGGCGTATTGCCCCGGCACGTTCGAGCAGAGGCGGAGCGACGCGAGCAGTTCCACCGCCTGGATATAGTCCCGTGCGTGCTCCCGTTCGCCTGAGAAGATGAGCCAGCCGACGCGGAGCCCGCAGGCGCGGTAGATCTTGCTCAAGCCGCCGAAGGTGAGGCAGAGGGTGTTTTTCGCGAGCGTGGCGGCCGGCACGAATGCGGCGTCGCCGTAAAGCATCTCGTCGTAGATCTCGTCGGCGCAGAAGACGAGGTGCCGCCGCTCGGCGATTTCGGCCAGCGCTGCCAGCGTCTCACGCGGGTAGACCGCGCCGGCCGGGTTGTTGGGATTGATCACCACCAAGGCCCGCGTGCGGTCGGTGACGAGCGATTCCACCTCGGCCGGGTCGGGGATGAAGCCATTCTCAGGCCGGCACGGATAGTGCACCGCCTTCGCGCCGTGGATCACGACCGAGGCCGTCCAGAGCGGATAGTCGGGGCTGGGCACGAGTACCTCGTCGCCCGGATTGAGCAACGCCCGCATGGCGAGCATGATCAGTTCAGAGCAGCCGTTGCCGATGAAGACGTCGTCGGCGGTGACGTCCATGACGCCGCGGTTCTGCTGCTGCATTACCACAGCCTCGCGGGCCGGGAAGATGCCCTTCTGGTGCGAGTAGGGATCGGCCTGGTGGAGATTCTCCACGATCGCCACCCGCATCGACCCCGGCATGCGGAAGCCAAAGGCGCCGGGGTTGCCGATGTTGAGCTTGATGATCTCGTGCCCTTCGCGCTCGAGCTGTTCGGCACGGCGGGCCAGGGCTCCACGGATCTCGTACTTGACCTCGTGGAGGTGCTCAGAGGCACGGAGTGGAGGAAGGCTCATGGCTAGTCGTGGTAATGGGCGTGGCGAACGGTGTGAGAAGGCGTCCAATCCTACCATGACTCACAACGCGGCCGGCAGCTCCACCTCCATGACCGTGCCCTTCTGCGGCAGCCGGCCCTTCG
>JBBAVO010000552.1:0-1354 GCA_040397635.1 Pirellulales bacterium | reverse complement strand
GGTGACCGTTGGATAAACCACGACGGACAGGATTTTGCGTCTTCGCGGCCATTTTTGGGCACATCCAGCGGATGGGCCTGCACGGTGAACAACCCGGCTGGTACCACGTTGCGGAACGCAGGGGCCTACTTTTTCGGGTCGAGATTCGCGTGTAGATCGTCATCCGAGAGGTGCGAAGCGACCCCGTCGGCGGGCACTTCAGCTTTGGCCAGCCACACCAAGGCGTTGAGCACGACTTTGCGAAAGGGCTCGTTCCCCCAGTTGTCGTGAAAGTGGCCGCCCGTGAAGCCGAAACCACGACCGCCGTCCTCGCGTTCCACGGCCCACATCATCGTCTCCAGCCGGCCCTTGGCGGCTTGAATGTGGGGATAGGGGCCCTTCGGATAGACGTACGGCCCATCGCGAGTCGCATCGCTGGGAGTGGCGCTGAGGATCGGGACGAACGTCATGCCGCCCACCGCCTTTGGCGACGTGCCCTCGATGTCGCCGATGAATCGCATGTTGAAATACCATTCGTCCTTGATTTGAAACGGCGGCACGCCGCGGGTGATCGGGTGCTCTGGAAAGCGGGAGAAGGTCGGTTCCCAACTCGGATTGCAGGAGAACATCGTCTCGTAATGACCGCCGATCCATCGCTTGAATTCGGCGCCCGCCTGGTCTGGCACCACTTCCACCCCGTAGTGAATGCAGCCGACGCCCTTGCCATGCGACACCAGCTCATCCACAAGCTCGAGCCGCCGCCGTTGCTCCTGCACCACTTCGTGCTTCGCGCCACCGTCCATGTAAAACACGACGGCATCCAGCCCCTCGAACACGTTCTCATCCCGAGGCCAGCCGTTGAGCGACACCTGCACGTGCAAACCCGGAAAATCTTGCAGGCACCTCGCGAGCAATAGCGTGCCGGCGTTGAATTCGTGCTGCCGCGGCGGATGCGATGGCTTGCCGGCGACGAGAAGCAGACGCCTCGGCGAATCGTCCGCGCGAGTGCAGGTGGCGGCCGTGAACAGCAGAAGCAAGGCCGAACACAGACGAATGAAGCAAACAGCCATCGGTGGTCTCCAGTGCAGGGCGGATTGAGACAGTAGAGCCGCTCAGGGCGGCAAGCCCTGGGCCGCGGCGTTTTTTTGGGGCCATCGAGCTCACGCAGCCACAATCAGCCCCTGGTCGCCGCAGCAATCCCCCAGCAGAGTCCCGGAAGTTGCAGAGGCTGTCTTGACCAAGGCATCATAAACGAGTTAGTCCTAACGTGATGGTTCGATGAACTGCGGTAGGGCCTCATTCCCGTGACCTGCCCCCCTTAAACGGCACCGCTTCCAGAGAGAGAATCTGGGGGTGGAGCAAACCAAGGGAGGCA
>JBBAVO010000551.1:0-1361 GCA_040397635.1 Pirellulales bacterium | reverse complement strand
GAGCGAAGGCAGGATGCCGTAGCGAACGTCCGGCGACGGGGCACGGGCAGCCCCGGCCCTCGTAGTCCGCGCTCATGCTGTTCATGGCATAATGCTGACATGACCGTCCAACGATCCACGTCAGAGTCGTCTTCCCGTGAGCAGCTCGATGCCCTCAAGCTCGAGCGGCTGCGCGGGCTCGTGCAGGCGATCCTGCCGCACAACCGTTTCTATGCGGCCAAGCTCGGGCGGGTGTCGCGCGACCTGCCGTCACTCGCGGCGATTGAACAGTGGCCATTCACGTTTAAGGAGGAGCTGGTCGAGGCAGCGGCGACCGGTGGCCCTGGAAACCTCAGTTGGTCGTCCGATCGCTATGTGCGGTTTCACCAGACCAGTGGCACGCACGGCCGGCCGTTGCCCGTCTTCGACACGGCGGACGACTGGGCATGGTGGATGGCGTGCTGGCAGACGATCCTCGACCGTGGCGGCGTGCAGCCGGGTGATCGGGTGCTCGTGGCCTCCTCATTCGGTCCCTATGCCGGCTTCTGGAGCTGTTTCGATGCGGTGCTCACGCGGCAGGCGATGGCGATTCCCACGGGCGGCATGACGACGCTCGCGCGGCTCGAGATGGCGAGAACTCTCGGCGCGACGGTGCTGGTGGCCACGCCCAGCTATGCACTGCACCTGGCGGAGGTGGCGGCCGACTCCAAGCTTGACCTGGAGCATCTCCCGATTCGGCTGGTGATCGTGGCGGGGGAGCCTGGTGGCTCGGTGCCTGCGGTGCGGTCGAGAATTCGCGAGGCGTGGGGGGCGGAACTGCTCGACCATGCCGGCGCAACGGAGGTGGGGCCGTGGGGCGTGGGCGATCTGGCGGGCAGGGGGCTCGACGTGATCGAGCCCTGGTTCCATGCCGAGTTCCTCAGCGTGCAGACCGGGCAGGCGGCACGACAGGATGAACTGGCGGAGCTCGTGCTCACGACGCTCGGTCGCGCGGGTGCCCCCGTCATCCGTTACCGCACCGGCGACCTCGTGCGACCCCGGTGGCCTGCGGCCGATGAGATCGCGGCGGGAGCGTGCCCGTGGGTGCGGCTCGAGGGAGGCATTCTTGGCCGCACCGACGACATGCTCGTGGTCCGTGGCGTGAATGTCTTCCCCGGTGGGATCGACGGCATCGTCCGCAGCTTTCCCGAGATCGTCGAATACCGGCTCACGGTCGCCAGGCACGAAAGCCTTGACGAGTTGACGTTGGAAATAGAGGATCGGCTGGCGGCTCCCGATCGTGTGGCTCGCGAACTGCAGATCCGGCTCGGATTGCGGGTGCAGGTGACCGCCGTGCCGATCGGCAGCCTGCCGCGGTTCGAGGGCAAGGGACGGCGGATCGT
>JBBAVO010000550.1:0-1366 GCA_040397635.1 Pirellulales bacterium | reverse complement strand
CGGGCTGCCGACCAGCTCGACCTCTCGGACAACATGCGCCGCCTGCTGCTCACGGCAAAGCGAGAGGTGCAGGTGCAGATCCCGGTCGAACTCGACTCGGGCGAGGTGGCATCCCTCATCGGCTACCGCGTGCAGCACAACAACGCCCGCGGCCCGATGAAGGGCGGCCTGCGTTACCACCCGCAGGTAGACCTTGACGAGGTGCGGGCGCTGGCGTCGCTGATGACCTGGAAGACGGCGGTCGTCGATATCCCCTACGGCGGTGCCAAAGGAGGCATCGCGGTCGATCCGTCCCGACTCTCCGCCCGCGAACTGGAACGCGTCACGCGGCGGTTTGTGGACGCCATCCACGACCTCTTCGGTCCCGATGTCGACATCCCCGCGCCCGACATGGGGACGAGCCCCGAGGTGATGGCGTGGATCATGAACCAATATGACAAGTACCACGGATTCTCCCCCGCCTGCGTGACGGGGAAGCCCGTGGAGTATCACGGCATTCCGGGCCGCGACGAGGCCACGGGCCGCGGTGTCGGCAGCCTCACGCTCAAGCTGTTGAGCCGGCTGGGCCGACGCATTCCCGGCACGCGGGTCGCCATTCAGGGCTTCGGCAACGTGGGCTCGCACACGGCCCGTTTTCTCCACGATGCGGAATGCCGCATCGTGGCGGTCAGCGACGCCACCGCGGGCTTTCACCGCGCCGAGGGCCTCGACGTGCTCGAACTCCTCCGCTATGCCCAGTCGCATTCCGGCCGGCTGGCGGGATATCAGGGAGGAGACGCGCTCACCAACGCCGAACTCCTCGCCCTCGACTGCGATGTGCTCATCCCGGCGGCGCTCGGCGGCGTGCTCCACAAGGACAACGCGGAGGCGGTGCGGGCGCCGATCATCATCGAGGCAGCCAACGCGCCGACCGAACCCGAGGCCGACGAGATCTTCGACCGCCGCCAGATCACGGTCGTGCCCGATATCCTCGTGAACGCCGGAGGCGTGACGGCAAGTTGGTTCGAGTGGGTGCAGAACAGGCAGCACTACCAGTGGGGCATCAATCGTGTGCGGCAGGAACTCGACCGCATCCTCGGCGACGCGTTCGAACATGTCTGGCAGCTGGCCTCGTCACGGAAGGTGCCGCTGCGGACAGCGGCCTACATGCTGGGCGTCGGCCGCGTGGCCCGTGCCACTGTTCTGGGAGGCATTTGACCGACCACCGCCGGCTGCGGTGAATGCTCACTTTCCTCGTACAAGTCCTCAGCGCCACCCCATGGGTCTGGCACAGCCGTTTCCCTCGCTCGCGCGGCGGGCTTGAATGGGAAGGCGGGAGGGCGGGTTGCCCGTGCCCCGAGAGCCGGCGTTGCTGACCAGCGCAGGC
>JBBAVO010000549.1:0-1371 GCA_040397635.1 Pirellulales bacterium | reverse complement strand
CGGCTGGGAGGCAAGGACGCGCGGCCGTGGGTGGCGGAGCGTGGTGCCGTCGTCGGTGGCACGGCGACCTCGACACTCGATATCGTGCCGCCGCCTGATGTTTCGCGGCTCGAGGTGGGTGACTTTGTGGAGGCGACGATTGAGCACCTGGTGCTGCCGCAGGCCGCCGCGGATTACTACGGGCCGAACGAGCCGCTGCGGGCGGCGCTTGCCACGATGCACGACAGTTGGCGGCTCGTGCACCGCGAGGCGGTGGGCAACGCGCGGCGAGTGGCGGTACGAAAGGGGCGTCTCATACGGCTCCATCCGGATGTGCGGGTGGCGGCCGAGGATGGCCGCGCTGAATTCACGATCACCGGCGGGATCGGATACGTGCCGATCACAATCACGGGCCTGCCGACGCACCGCGGCGGCGGGTTCACGATCGACGGCACGCCGTGCGACCAGGCCGTGCACGGCAACGACTTCTGGCAGACCGACTTCGATCCCGAAACCGGCACATGGAGCCAGACCGTAACGGTGCCATCGTCGGAATCGGCGGACCATACGATCGGGTTCGGTGCCACCGTTCCCTAGCAGTCCGTGGACAAGTCGTCTGCCGCCGTATGCGGCGGTTGTCGACCCGGGGATCTCCCGGCGTCGAGGACTATTTTCGCCAACTTGCACAACGAGTGTACGCAAATACACTCTTTGTTGGGTCTGGCCAGGCGAGGCCAGGCCGTGCATAATAAGTCAACAGTGCGAAAGGCGGCTCGGATGCCGTGGTTCGACATCGTGTGGGATGAGTCGCTTCCGGATGGGAACGTGTCCCACTTGGCGGAGCATGGCGTCAGTCCCGACGAAGCGGAAGAAGTGCTGATGAACGCCATCGGCCGCGAGAGGACGCGGGCGAGTGGCCGATGGATTGCCTTCGGACGAACGTCGGCGGGCCGGGATATCGCCGTCGTCTATGAAATGATTGATCCCATCACCGTTCTCCCCGTGACGGCTTTCGACCTCGAATGAGAGGGCTCCCATGACGAGTCAGGCAAACCGAGTGACGGTTCGAAAGCGTGTCAAACGGCGTCTGACGGCCGCTGAAGTGAAGCGGCATCGCCGGATCATCAAGGATGTCGTTCGCGAAAAGGATGCGATCGTGGCACGAGGCCGGTCGGTGCTGGCGGCGCACGATCGCCTGCAACTGGCATTGCAGACGTTAAAGGCCAAGCGTCAGGAACGCGGCCTGAGCCTGACGGACGTGCAGCGGCTGAGCGGAATCGACCGGGCGAGACTCTCGCGACTCGAATCCGACCCTCACGCGAATCCCACGATCGAGACGCTCAACCGCATCGCCCAGGCCCTCGGCGTGGAAGTCCGGGTCGCCATCGTCGA
>JBBAVO010000548.1:0-1372 GCA_040397635.1 Pirellulales bacterium | reverse complement strand
ACGCGGCCCCCCACGCGGTCGGCAGCCTCGACCACGAGCACCTGCCGGCCGGCCCGCACGAGTGTCCTCGCGCAGGCGAGACCGGCCAGGCCGGCGCCGACGATGATCGTGTCGCTGGCAGCGGTCACAGCGGCCGGACGACCGACTGGCTCCGCCAGTAGTCGAACAGCGTCTCGACCGAGTTCACGCCGCCGCCCGTGCCGCTCTTGTTCACACCGCCGTAGGGCACGCCCTTCGGGAAGACGTTGTGGGCATTGATCCAGCTGTTGCCGGCGATCATCGACTCGGCCACGCGGGAAGCACGACCGAGGTCGCTCGTCCAGACGCTGTTGGCCAGGCCGTATTCGGTGTCGTTGGCCATGGAAACGGCCTCTTCCTCGCTGGAGAACTTGGCCAGATACGCCACCGGTCCAAAGATCTCTTCGCGGGCGGCGATGTTGTCGAGCGTGCCCGCGAGCAGCGCCGGCTTCACGTAGAAGCCTTGGTGCCCCGAGACCTCGGCCGGCCCGCCGGCGACGATCGCCTCGGCCCCTTCCTTCGTGCCCTTCTCAAGATAGGAGAGCACCCGCTGCCGCTGTTTGGCGTTGACCACCGGACCCATCTGCGACTGGCCAGCGAGTTGGTAGCCCACCTTCACCTGCTGCATCCGCGAGCGGCACTCGTCGACGAACTTGTCGTAGATCGACTTGTGCACGAGCCAGCGGGTGGCGTCGCAGCAGACCTGGCCGGTGTGGAACGTGATCGCGCCCACGAGTTTCTCGGCGGTGGCGGCGACGTCGACGTCGTCAAACACGACCGCGGCTCCCTTGCCACCAAGCTCTAGTTTGGCTGGCACGAGGTTTCGACCACAGGCCTCGCCCACGAGCCGCCCCACCTCGGGCGATCCCGTGAAGCTCATCCGCTTGATGCCGGGATGGGCCGAGAGCGCCGCACCGGTCCCCGCGCCGGTGCCTGGGATGACGTTGATCACGCCGTCGGGAATGCCGATCTCACGGGCCAGCCTCGCCAGATAAATCGCCGACATCGGCGTGTCTTCGGCCGGCTTGATCACGACCGTGTTACCGGCGGCCAGCGCCGGGGAGATGCCCCAGCCGATCAGCAGGAAGGGAAAGTTCCAGGGAAAGATGAAGCCGCAGGGGCCCCACGGGTTACGGACGGTCCACGCCTCGTGCCCGGCGACGGCGAGCACGTTCCGCCGCTGCACGTGCTGGGCCATGTCGGTGAAGTAGCGGAGGGTGTCGGCGAAGTTCTGCACGTCGCCGGCGGCTTGGCTGAGAATCTTGCCGGCGTCGAGCGACTCGATCTGGGCGATGATCGGCTTGTGCTTCTCGACGGCGTCGGCGAGCCGCTGCAGGTGCACGCCCCGCTCGTT
>JBBAVO010000547.1:0-1372 GCA_040397635.1 Pirellulales bacterium | reverse complement strand
CGACGGCGATCAAGCTGGCCGAGACGCTGCAGGCTCTTCAAGATGGCGGCCAGGAACTCGACATGGTGGTCAACATCTCGCAGGTGCTCAGCGGCCACTGGGACTCCGTTCGCGCCGACATTCGCGCCGTGACCGAGGCCACGCATGCCGCCGGGCAGAAGGTCAAGGTGATCTTCGAGAACTGCTACCTGAACGATGCGCAGAAGGTCCACCTCTGCGAAATCTGTGGCGACCTCGGCGTCGACTGGGTCAAGACCTCCACCGGCTACGGCACCGGCGGCGCCACCATGGAAGACCTGGCCCTGATGCGGAAGCATTCGCCCACGAACGTGCAGGTGAAGGCGGCGGGTGGCGTTCGCGACCTCGACGCGCTCCTCGCGATGCGGGAACTGGGCGTGACCCGCTGCGGCGCGAGTCGCACGCAGGAGATTCTCGACGAGGCCAATCGGCGTTTGGGCAGGCCTGCCGTCCAGACGGCGCAGGTCGCCTCCGCAGCGGGCTACTGATCCACGGGCGGAGCCATGGGCGTTCGCGGTGAATACCCCCGTGGTTCTCGTCTGCACCCTCACCCGCTGGTTCCCTTGGTCACCCCTGTTCCTAAACCCTCATATCGCCTGGTACATGAAATCCAACCCGGTCACTCGGGCAGCAGTCCGTTGTTCGTGAGCAACAGCACCCGCGGCTTGCGGGTGTTTCCGGCCATCGCCTGATCCAGGCTGCTGGCTATTGATCTACGCCGCGACTTGACATCCCCAGGCGGGGCCTTACGATAGTGAACAGGCGTTCCATTCCTAACGCTCGGCCTCGACCCTCCTGTGTTTGGTGTATGAGCACGGCGCCGCACTACGAACCCCGATACACGGTCGACGACTATCGACAGTGGGAGGGCCGCTGGGAACTCTGGAACGGGTTCGCTGTCTCGATGACGCCCTCGCCATTCGGCCGACATGCAAAGGCTCTTACCGACGCGGCGGCCGCCTTCAAGCAGGCCGTGGATGCGGCCGCTGCCGCGGCGGAATCGTGTCGTGCGGTCGTGCTCACCGAGATCGATTGGATCGTCTCCCGCGACACCGTCGTCCGCCCCGACCTTGTCGTTGTCTGCGGCGGGGTACCGGAGCGACATGTGGAGTCGCCGCCAGCGGTGGTTGTCGAGGTGCTCTCGACTGCCACCCGCGACCGCGACCGCTCTATCAAGAAGGAACTGTATCTTCGCGAGGGGGTCGCATGGTACGTCATGATCGATCCCGATGACGGCACGACCGATCTGTTCGAGCGGGTCGGAGCGCGGGGACGGGAGGAATGGCAGCGGCAGGCGACCCCCGATCCCGCCGAATTGATCATCTGCGAGCACTGTCGTCTGCGTGTCGCCCTC
>JBBAVO010000546.1:0-1373 GCA_040397635.1 Pirellulales bacterium | reverse complement strand
AATCTGGCGACGACGACGAAGACGTCGCCGATGATGATGTCGATCACGCCGCGGTGGCTCTTGCGGCTGCTGCCCTTCGTGCAGGTGGAGGGTGGCACCTACCGCGTCAACCGCACCAAGGTCGAACTGCCGCGGGCACGCCGCATCGGCGTTGACCTCTCCGGCGGCCTCGCCGGCAGTAGCCCCGTCTTCACGCCCGAGTCGCTCCGCAGCGTGCCGCTCTTCTCCCGCCTCCCAGACGGCATCGTCAGCCGTATGGCCGCCCGCTTCAAGACCGAACAGGTCTCCCTCGGCAACACGCTCATCGGCGAAGGCGAGGATGGCAACACCTTCTTCATCCTCGCCCAGGGTCAGGTCGAGGTCTTGAGCAAGGGCGCCCACGGCACCAACCTCCGCATCGCGCTGCTCTCCGATGGCGAGTTCTTCGGCGAGACCGACATCGTCTCCGACAAGCCCTCCGACGTCACCATCCGCACCATCACCCCCTGCGTCCTCCTCACCCTCTCTCGCAAGGATCTCGACGGCCTCCTCGCCGAGCAGCCCAGCCTCGGCGAAGACTTCCGCCGCGCCATCGAGGAGCACCGCGAACTCCAGTCCACCGTCAACCGCTACGGTGAACGCAACATCGACCTCGTCTCCGGGTTCGCCGAAAACGTCGAAATCCCAGAGACATTCGTCGACTACTCCGCCACACCTCGCGAATACTCCCTCTCCGCCGTCCAGACCGTCGTCCGCGTCCACACCCGCGTCTCCGACCTCTACAACGGCCCCTACGACCAGCTCGAAGAGCAGATGCGGCTCACCATCGAGGGCATCAAGGAACGTCAGGAGTGGGAACTCGTCAACAACACCAAGTTCGGGCTCATCCACTCTGTCGATCCCGCCATGAGGATCAGCACCCGGTACGGTGCACCCACACCTGACGACCTCGACGAACTCCTCGCGCTCGTCTGGAAAAAGCCCGCCTTCTTTCTCGCCCATCCCAAGGCGATCGCCGCCTTCGAACGCGAGTGCACCTGGCGAGGCGTGCCACCGGTTACCGTCGATCTCTTCGGCACACCCGTCATCATGTGGCGCGGAGTCCCGCTCGTCCCCTGCGACAAGCTCGAGATCAAGGGCCGATACCAGTCCAACCAGTGGCTCGGAACCACCAGCATCCTCTTGGTCCGAACCGGAGAAGCCGATCAGGGCGTCGTCGGCCTCCACCAGACAGGCATCCCCGGCGAGATCATGCCCAGCCTCTCCGCACGGCTCATGGGACTCGACAGCCTCGGTGTCGCCTCATACCTCCTCACCCTCTACTTCTCACTCGCCGTCCTCACCGACGACGCTCTCGGCGTCCTCGAAAATGTCGAGGTCGGCTACTACCACGA
>JBBAVO010000545.1:0-1376 GCA_040397635.1 Pirellulales bacterium | reverse complement strand
AATCTCCAGATTCGCGGCAATTGGATCTGGAACGGCCCGGCCGATCATCCGTTGGGGATTGAACAGCCAGCACTGGCTGCCGATGTGCTCGCCGGCAACTCCATCAACACGGCGCGGCCGGTGCTCGCCAATCCAGCCCGCGGCGACTATTCGTTGGCGCCGGGTGTCGTGCCGCCGGTGGCGTCTGCCGGTTTGCCGCCGGTGCTTCCGCCTGCACCCGCACCGTTGCCTCGCCTAACGGCCACCTTCCGCGCGGTCGCCGCGACCGCGGCCCGGCCGGTCACGACGCTCACGGTCACCTTCAACCGGGCGGTGCGGGGGGTGACGCTCGACGACTTCGTGCTCTTCCGCGGCCGCGCAGTCGCGTCGCTGGCGGGGGCGCGGATCACGACCACTGACCAGACCACCTATACGATCACGACCATCCGCAGCACGCATCTGGCGGGCAGCTACACGCTGCGATTCAAGGCCGCGGGCACAGGGATCTTCGACGCTGCGAACGAGGCTCTTGCCGCTCCGGTGACGGTGTCGTGGCGAATGACTCGGACCGTGCCGCCCGTCCTGCTGTTTGTGCCTCTGGTCCGCCGCTAATGCGGAAAGCCATGCCGCCAGACACGCGGACTTCCCGAAACCGTCGCGACGGCGAGAATCGGAACGTGTGATCCACCGTCTCCGCCGCCCGCGGCCCAGGGGTATTTCATGGCCGATCTCTTCTCCGCCTCGCGGGCCGCGAATGTCGCCCGGGCCGCGCCGCTGGCGGCGCGGATGCGGCCGCGCAGGCTGGCCGACTATGTCGGGCAGGCGAAGGTGGTGGGGCCTGGCACGCTCCTGCGGCGGCTCATCGAGGCAGACCGGCTGGGCTCCGTGATTCTTTATGGGCCGCCCGGTGTCGGGAAAACGACACTCGCCGAGATCATCGCCCGCGAGACGAAGCGGCGGTTCGTGGAGCTCTCTGCCACAGCCTCGGGAGTGAAGGATGTCCGAGACGTGCTCGAAGCTGCCCGCCGCAGGCTGGAGGATGACGGCCAGAAGACCTGCCTCTTCGTGGACGAGATCCACCGCTATTCGAAGGCCCAGCAGGACGTGCTCCTGCCCGATGTAGAAAACGGCGTGATCGCGCTCATTGGGGCGACCACGCAGAATCCGTTCTTCGCGCTGACGAGTGCGTTGGTCAGTCGCAGCCGCATCTTCGAACTGGAAGCCCTGTCGCGGGACGACATCGCGGAGATCCTCAGGCGGGCAGTGGCCGACCGCGAGCAGGGCCTCGGCAACGAACGGATCGAACTCACGCCGGAGGCGGTCGCCCTGCTCGTGGAGACGTCCGACGGTGACGCGCGGCGGGCGCTCGGGGCCCTCGAGATCGGCGTGCTCTCGAG
>JBBAVO010000544.1:0-1376 GCA_040397635.1 Pirellulales bacterium | reverse complement strand
GAGACGCACCAGGCGGGAAAGCCGTGCACATAGTTGCTCGTGCCATCGAGCGGATCGACCATCCAACGTAGCGGCGGCCCGCCTGCGGCATGCTGGCTTCCGGGCTGGCCGTCGGCCGCGTGCTCCGGCAGCGACTCCTCGCCGATGAAGCCATGATCGGGAAACGCCCCCAGCACGACCTGGCGGATCTCCCGCTGCGAGGCGAGATCGGCCTCGGTAACGAGGTCGCGCGGCCCCTTGTTCGACACGCCAAACCGGCCGACCCAGTCGAGCAAAATGCGTCCGCCCGCGCGGGCCGCAGCCTCACAAATCCTGAGGGCATCGGCGGGAATCGACGGCTGCATGGCGGGCTCGCTACGGAACGCTTGGGGGGGAAGCACTTGACCGCCAGTGTAGTGCGGACGACAGCAAAAGTGGTCAAGAGTGGGGGCCGTGCCGGTAGAATCCAGGAGGTGTCGTCCGCATTCGTGTCTCCTGGGCTCAGACCTTTATGCCTCCCCCTGCCCCTCTCCAGTCTTCGACCACACCGTCCTCATCTGCCACCACCGCGACCGCCGCCTGGCTCGCCACCGGTCACCGCATGACCGACGCTGGTGCTGCCTGCTCGGCCGGCGTCGACCTCGATCAGCCGCGGCGGGGCATCACGCTGGCAGGCGAGAGTGCGTCTTCGGCGAGCACGCTGCTCGGGCTCGATCTGCGATCCGAGTGCCGGCTCACCGACCACTGGGTGCGCGGCGACGATGTCACCGCCGTCTACGAATCGGCCGACGCCCGCCACCTCCGTACCACCGCGATGTGGCGGCTGCATCCGTCAGAGGGTGCCACGCGGGCCTGGGAACTCATCGCATCGGCGCAGACCTCCCTGCTGCAGAGCGATTCCGTGCTCGCGGTCGTCTCGGAAATCGATGCCACCGACATCCTCTGGGGCACGTGCACGAACGGGGCGGTTCGATGGCATACGGATCCATCGCCCGAGGCCACCTGCGTGCTCATGCGGCGAGACGGAACCGACACGTCCGACGGCACGAGCGTGCTCGTGGCCGTGCACCCGGGCGACGCGCGGCGGATGACCGTCCGCAGAGATGGCACGCAAATCGTCGTCGAGTGCTGGCTCTTCTCGACCGCGCTTGAAAAAGGAGTGCTGCTCCGTAGCCGCGTGCTGGCGGCGGTCGGTCCCGGGGTCGATGCCACCGGCTGGGCCGGAGATATTGCAGCGACGTTCGCCGCCTCGCCTCCGATGCTGACGACCTAGGCCCGTGGCGGCAAGTTTTCAACTTGTCCGTGTCCCCTGTCCCCCGTGGCGGCAAGTTTTCAACTTGTTCGTGTCCCCTGTCCCCCGTGGCGGCAAGTTTTCAACTTGTTCGTGTCCCCTGTCC
>JBBAVO010000543.1:0-1379 GCA_040397635.1 Pirellulales bacterium | reverse complement strand
AGCGTCGCCTATGGCGAGCCGCGGATGACGCAGGATGTCGATGTCGTGGTTGAGAACGCGGCGATGGCGCAAGCGATCGAACCGTTCATCGCAGCAGCTACACAGGCCGATTTTCTTCTCGACGCCGAGACCGTTCGGCGCGCCGTCGCGGACAAGTCGATGTTCCAGCTGTTCGACATGGCCGAGGCACTCAAGATCGACGTCTACCCTCGTGAGTTGGTGCCCGGTGAGCTGGATCGCTCCACGCTGCTCGAGGTCTTCGAAGGAATGCAGCTCCCGGTGGCATCCCGTCCCGATGCCGCGGCATCGAAGCTGGCCTGGGCGGCGAAGGGAAGTCACAAGAGTCGCCGCGACCTGCGGCAGATCTGCCGCCAGATGACCGCCCCGGATCGCTCCGAGCTCGACCGCCTCGCGGGGCTTCTTGATCTCGGCGGCCTGCTCGCTGAAATCCTCACCGAAGCCGATGAGATCTCAGGTTAAAAAAAGGAAAAGCGGACACACATTCCCATGCCGAACGCACCCCTGACCGATCCCACCGCGATCTACCGCTACCGCGAATCGCTCGCCGCGGTCGATGCACTCACCGCCGCGATCGTCCATCTCGACCTCTTCACGGCGCTCGCCGACAACCCGGCCGATCTCCCCTCGATCTGCCAGCGGTTTTCGATCCACCCACGGCCGGCCGACACGCTCTGCACGCTCCTGGTCGCCAACGGCCTCTTGCAACGGGACGGCAATGGCGTCCTGCACGTCACCGACACTGCGCGGGAGTTCCTCGTGGCGGGCTCGCCATCCGATGCGCGGCCCTACTACGCGAGCATCGCCGAGAAGCCGGGCGTCGCCGACTTTCTCACGGTGCTGCGGACCGACCGCCCCGCCAACTGGCCGGGCGAGGAGGGGGAGGCCGACTGGCATGCCGCGATGCGGACCGAGGCGTTCGCCGAATCGTTCACCGCGGCGATGGACTGTCGCGGTCGTGTTCTTGGGCCGGGGCTGGTCGCGGCCCTTGCCGGGAGCCAGCCCGGGAGTCAGCCCCACCGGCTGCTCGATGTCGGCGGCGGATCGGGCGTGTATTCAATCGCGGTCGCCCGAGAATTTCCAGAGACCCGGGCAACGGTCCTGGAAGCGTCGCCCGTCGATCGGATCGCGCGGCGGACGATCTCTGCCGCAGGGCTCAGCGGCCGCATCGACGTCGTGACGGCAGACATGTTCACCGACTCGTGGCCAGGCGACCACGACACGCACCTGTTCTCGAACGTGCTCCACGACTGGAACGAGGCCGATTGCCGTCGGCTGCTCGCGAAGAGCGTGGCGGCACTCCCGCACGGTGGCCGCCTGCTCATTCACGACATGCTGCTCGACGACGACAAGTCGGGCCC
>JBBAVO010000542.1:0-1382 GCA_040397635.1 Pirellulales bacterium | reverse complement strand
GAAGGACGCGGAAAATCAGTACCCCCGGCAGGGATCGAACCTGCGACCTATGGTTTAGGAAACCATCGCTCTATCCACTGAGCTACGGGGGCAAAGGCTGTTTTCTTCGGAAAAAACGCACTTTCGCTAGAAATCATAGGCCAAAAAGGCGATCCCTCACAAGGATTGTCGATATTCCCGCCGATCGAACCTTTTCCAGGCCCGGAGCGTCTCCTGCTTATAGGCTCTGTGTCTTTCCAGTTGCGATCAGACCCATTGATTGACCTTTGAGTGCATCATCGGTAGGACAAAATGCATAAGAACAGCGGCGTTCGCAATTGCTTTGGAGTAACTGCAGTGGGCTTCTTTCAAAAGTTCTTTGCTAGTCGGCGGGTTGGTTCCATGCGTGCCGCATCGCGTGCCGCGGCGCCGCGACTCGGAGCCGAAAGCCTGGAATCCCGTGCCATGATGGCGGCCTTGGTCAGGACGCTCGCTGCCAGCCAGCCTGATCTCGCCGCGGCCAGCGACAGCGGCTGGTCGGCGGCCGATAACCGCACGAGCGTCTCCACTCCGACGTTTTCCGGAACAGCTCGCGGCGGCGCCGCCTCAGTCAACCTTTTCCGCGGCCAGACACGGCTCGGAACGGCACCGGTTGTGAATGGCGCCTGGACGTTCACGGTCGATCCGGCCGGTGCGCTTCAGCCAGGCCGCCATGCCATCTCGGCGCAGGCTATCGATAAGAACGGTAACTTCGGCCCGCGGTCGAGTGCCCTTCCGGTCGAACTGATCACTTTGGCCCCAGCCGCTCCGACGGTTGGCCTCAACCCGCAGTCCGATTCCGGCACGTCGAGGGATGACCGCACGAATGTCGTAAGACCGCGCATCAGCGGCGTGGCTCCGGCCGGCAGCAAGGTGTTCGTGAGTGTCAACGATGGTTCTTACACGCCGGTCACTCCAGTGCGGGGGGCATGGGGAGCCTGGCCCGCTCGCTTTTCCGACGGCAATCAGACGATCAGGGCCTACTCGGAGAATGTCGCCGGCCTGCGGAGTTCTGTGACCACGTATTCCTTCACCGTCGATACCGTGAAGCCGACGGCCACTCTCGCCTATGTCGAAGCCGATAATGAGGTCGAGGTGAGGTTTTCGCGGCCCGTTTCCGGCGTCAATATCGGTGATTTTCGAGTGGCCGGCATGTTTGCCGGCAGGCCGTTTGATCTGCCGCTCAACAGCCCACACGTCGTGCGAGCAACCGGTGGATTCAGTGTGACCCAGAAGGGTACCGATGGGATGGTCTATCGCATCCGGATGAACCAACCGGAGATCTACGGCGGCACCTACACGATCCGCATCGTGGCCGCAGGGTCGGGCATCTTCGACAAGGTTGCGAGGAATCCGCTTCAGGA
>JBBAVO010000541.1:0-1394 GCA_040397635.1 Pirellulales bacterium | reverse complement strand
TGCCCGGCTGCGGCTGCGCGAGCACGAACGAGAGCACCTTCCGCTCCGGCGGCGCAAAGAGCACCGCCTGGCTGTATCGCGTGTAGATGATCGGAAAGCTCTGGAACGTGCGAAGTGCCTTGGTCAGGCCGACGAGCACCGCGCGGCGGTCGTTCATCTCGAACACGCGGCCGAGCCGGAAGGGCTCACCCGGCCAGATCAGCTGGTAGCCGGCGTCATCCATGATCACGGCATCGGGCTTGCGGAGGTCGGCGATCGATCCCAGGAAGACTCCCTCCGGCGCGCCGACGAGCGTGGCGTCGTCCATGCCCAGGAGAATCATCTGGTGATAATCCCCCTCCTCCATCCGCGCCCGGGCGAGCCCCTTGTAGAACCGCACCGCCCACTCGACACCCGACACTCCTTTGACGCGAAACAGGCAGGTGTCGGCAAGCGGCTTGATGTCGTCGACGAACTGGACGTTTCTGTCCATCACCCAGATGCCCGGCCCCTCGACGTCGCGAATCTGACTGACGGTGAGCGACATTAAGCCGCAGAAGATCGACGACTGCTGCGCGATAAGCAACGCAGCGAACATCACGCCGAACACGATGCCGAGGTATTTCACCCGGTTTCCGATCAGCATTTTCCAGGCAACCCAGAGCATGGCTGAATTGTAGCGAGATAAAGGGCACGCAGCTCTTTTCTGCTAGAATAGCTGCGATCCAACGTTGCCTTTCGAAGGAGTCGATAGTCATGGTGCATTCACAGATCATCACCCGCGGCCTTCTGTCCCTCTCGATCGCCTTTGCCTGCGGCGGCGTGGCTCTGGCCCAATCGGCTGCTGCCGTCACTCCGGCTCAGGAAGCCGCTATCGAGGCGGGCATCAAGGATCTCTCCTCGCAGTGGTCGACCGCATACCTGAAGAATGACACGTCGATCCTCGAAAGGATCTGGGCCCCTGATTTCGTCTACGTCGAGCCCTCGGGTCACCGCTTCACCAAGGCGGAGGGGATCGCGGCACTCAAGACGGGCGGCGAGCGACACACTGTCTCCGAGGCCAGTTCGATCGACGTGCGGGTGTATGGCGGCGGCACGGTCGCCGTCGACATCGGCGACTACAAAGAGGCCGGCAAAGACAAGGACGGCAAGCCTTTCGAGCGGGCGTCGCGGTTCACGAATGTGTGGGTGCTCAAGGACGGTGCCTGGCGGTGCGTGAGCGGCCACGCGTCGGTGATCCCCACGAAGCCGTAAACTGGCGTCGCCGGCTGTTGCTCAGTGTGCGATTGCTTCCGGCAGATTGGTGACGGCGGAAGGTTCAATCCGTATCGATCTGCTATCTTGTGGCATTCGCAGCCACACCACGCAGGTGCATCCGTGCCAGGGCCGGCCGACACTGCCGCAGAGCCGATCGA
>JBBAVO010000540.1:0-1399 GCA_040397635.1 Pirellulales bacterium | reverse complement strand
GTCCTGTCCGCGGATTCACCCGCGACGGCCCCATCGCGAAGCTCGCGCCGGCGGTAATCCAGCGGAAGGTGTTGTAGTTGACGTCTTCGGGGTCCCAGTCGGTCACATCGGGCTGCTGGCGGACCTCGATGGCGGTGGCAAAGCCCGCCTTCTCGAACGCCTCATTCCACGACTCGATCCCCTCCCTGATGGCCTGCCTGTACTTGAACGGAACGGTCTTCTCGATCCAGAACACGATCGGCTTCTTGGGGGGCGAGACCGGGGCCGTCGTGTCGGCTTTTTCGAGATTCCAACGGTTGATGTAGCGAACGAACCGGTCTTCATCCACCTGCTGCGAGAAGTCCTTGAGGGCCGTCACGAAGTAGCCGACACGGTCGTCGGCCAGCCGCGGCCGGTAGCTGTTTTGCGGAAGCAGGCTCAGCGAGTAGTGCACCGTGATCGTGGCACCCCGCGAATCGGGCACGGTGTCGATGTCACGCGTGCCGCTCGACCCATAGGTCGCCGCCACCTCGAGTTCGACGTTGTCCGGAAAACCCTTGACCCGCGCCCACGTGGACCGATCCCGTGCGAACGAAAAGCCCGGAAGTTGCTGGGAGATCTGCGGAAGGTCTGAGAGGAAGATTGATCCCAGATCGATGACGTGGCCGCCAGCGGGGCCGGTCGTCACGATTGGCACGCTGAAGAGCACGCTGTCGGTGTAGGCGAGATCAACCGCCTTCTCCTCGGGGCTCCCCTTGTCGGCGAAGAAACGCACGTTCTTGCGGACGATCTGAATGTTGTCGTCAACTTTGCGGAACTGCCAGACCCAGTCGTCGCCGAAGCCGAGGCTCATGCCGCCGAGCAGGAAGCTGTCGCCAATGCCCCGCGCGATCGAGATCAGCACGAAGAACTCCTTGCCGAGCAGGGAGTCGGTGAGTTCGGCGTAGACCTTGTCGTCTTTCCGCCAGAGGGGAATCAGCCCGCTGACCTTGGTCGCGTCCTTGAGCACCACGGTAAACGGCGGCTTGCCAGCCTTGGTCTCGCTCTTGGGTTCGGTGGGTTTGACGTCGCCCGTGTCTTTCGCGGCCGCCGGTGGAGGAGGTGGAACTGGCGCATCGGCCTTGGGTTCCTGCAACGCGGCCTTGGCGGGGGAGTCTTCGGCCCGGGCTGCCATGCACGTTCCCATCGTGACGGCCACCGCCGCCAGCACGATCCTGGCCATCACCGTTAGCTGCGTTGTTTGCATCGAGAGAACCGCTCCGTTTCGCATGTCCAAAAGGCTCCCCGGCGGTCGAAAGCCCGGAGTCTCTCAAGCGTAGCATCGCCCTCGCTTGGCGACCAATTTCAGGTTTGAAGGGTAGTTTGGATGCCGAACGCCGCGGGCTAGCATCAATGCCATCGCACCGCCGGGACGGCAAAG
>JBBAVO010000539.1:0-1400 GCA_040397635.1 Pirellulales bacterium | reverse complement strand
TATGGGCCCGTGCTCCACTTTGGCCGCGAGGCGATGCACTCGAACCTGAGGCCCTTCATGTGCGTGGGCATTGCCTACTTCGTGATCGCGGTCATCGTGCCGCTCGCGCTTCTTGCCCGGGGTGGTGAGCGGGGCGGCTGGACGAACAAGGGCGTCCTCTGGAGCATGCTGGCGGGCACAGCCGGGGCGCTCGGCGCACTGGGCGTGATCCTGGCGCTCGGCTTCGGCGGCAAGCCGATCTACGTGATGCCGCTCGTGTTCGGCGGCGCGCCGGTGGTCAACACACTGCTCACCGCTTTCATGAACCGTTCGTTCAACCAACTGAAGGCGCCGTTTCTCGCCGGTCTGATCCTCGTGATCCTGGGCGCCGTGACCGTGCTCGTCTTCAAGCCGCAGCCGCAGTCCCACGCCGCGCCGGCGGCCGTGGCAGCTACGGCCCAGAAGGCCTCGGCGGACGATGTCTCCGCTGAGGCTGCGCCGATCGATGCGGTGCGTGCCGAGACGGCGAAGCCCGCCACTGTCGAGAGAAAGGCCGAACGCTTCCTGGAGATTCTCCTGTCGATCGCGATGGCGATGTTCTCCTGGGGTGCCTACGGCCCCGTGCTCCATCGCGGTCAGGCGGCGATGGGGGGAAGCCGGCTGCGGCCGCTGATCTGCATCGGCGCTGCCTACTTCCTCATCGCCGTGCTCGTGCCGCTGGCACTGCTCGTGCCGATGGGCGACACGGGCACCTGGGAATTCACCGGCACACTCTGGAGCCTCGGCGCAGGCTCGCTCGGCGCCCTTGGCGCCCTCGGCACGATTCTCGCCTTCGCCTGCGGTGGCAAGCCGTTCACGGTGATGCCCGTTGTGTTTGGCTGCGCACCGGTGATCAACACGCTGACAACGCTGGCCCTGGCCCACACGCCCACGACGGCGATCAGCCCCTGGTTTCTGGCCGGCCTGCTCGTGGTGGCGGCGGGTGCTGCAACAGTGCTCGCCTTCGGCCCGCGCGGCCACGCGCCTGCGCCGGCGAAGTAGGACGGTGACGGCACGGTTCGGGGCTGCCCATGCCCCGTCGCCGGACGCTCGCTACGGCCATCCATGGCCTCCGCTCGCTCGATGCTGACTGCGCTCCGGCATCCTGCCTGCGCTGGTCAGCAACGCCGGCTCTCGGGACATGGGCAGCCCCTCACGGATTCATCGGGATTCATAGAAGCCCTGAGCGCAAGCGACGGGATGGGTCCGCTCTGTGCACCAGGCCCGGAGGGCCGGGTTAGCACCAGCGGGCGGAGGCCCGCCAAGCAGCTGGCTGCGGACAGGCATCCGCCTGTCAGGGGACAAGATGTCGTGTTTTTCGTGTATTAAGTCCCGCGGGTGTGGCCGAACCATTCGATGTGGTAGCGGTGGGCGAGATGGAA
>JBBAVO010000538.1:0-1403 GCA_040397635.1 Pirellulales bacterium | reverse complement strand
CATGATGGCGGAAGTGTAGCGGCCGTGATGCCCCACGTCAGGACGAAGTTTTCCCCGCGAAATCGGCAGCCTTTCCGCCGAACCCCCGATGAGCGAACGATTCTTCATCACGACGCAGCCTGTCGGAGACCACGCCGTTCTCGAGGGCGACGAGGCCCGCCATCTCATGCGCGTGCTCCGCGCGAAGGTCGGCGATACCGTGTCGCTCTTCGACGGCACGGGCCGCGAGTGGCCGGCACGGGTGGCGTTGCTCGGACGGGATCGCGTGGAACTCGACGCAGGCACGCCAGCCATCGATTCACTGCCTGCCGCGATCCCGCTCACGCTCGCCGTCGCGCTCCCCAAGGGCGACCGGCAGAAGTGGATGGTCGAGAAGCTCACAGAACTGGGAGCGGCGAGACTCGTACCGCTGGAGACGACCCGCGGCGTGGCGGAGGCGACCGCATCCGCGCAGGCGAGGCTCGAACGGGTGGTGATCGAAGCCTGCAAGCAGTGTGGCCGAAACACGCTCATGGAGATCGCGGCGGGTCGCCCGCTCGACCGGCTGCTCGCCGAGGTGCCAGCTGGCGCATGCGTCGTGATCGCTCATCCCGGCGGAAAGCCGCTCGCTGCCGACATCGTGCCTCCAACCGCCACGGCGATCATCGGCCTTGTCGGCCCCGAGGGAGGATTCACCGACGAGGAACTCGGTGTTGCCAATCGCGCCGGCGTCGTCCGCGTCTCACTCGGGCACCACATCCTCCGCGTCGAGACCGCCGCGATCGCGTTGGCGGCACGATTCGTGTGGTGACGCCCCGTGGCGGCAAGTTTTCAACTTGTCCGTATCCCCTCATTCCCCGTGGCGGCAAGTTTTCAACTTGTCCGTGTCCCCTCATTCCCCGTGGCGGCAAGTTTTCAACTTGTCCGTGTCCCCGGCGTCGATTCCACAAGTTAAAAACTCGTGGCCACTGTTAAAACAACTTCGTCCCCTTTTCCCCCTTTTCACTCCGCGCAGCACGGGCACCGCTGCGGCACGTCGAGGACGAGCGTGGCGGCGTAGCTCGCCTTCTCATAACCCTCCCCCTTCTCCTCGGGATCGACGTGGTGCGCGACGACGAGCACCAGGTTGCCCTCCTTCGGCGTGTAGCTGCACCGGCCATCCGCGTCGGTCTTTCGTTCATGATTCGGGTCGAAGCCTTCGGCGAGCGTCGCCCCACGCGGAATGAACGACACGACGTGGTCGGCCAGAGGCTTCCCCTTGAGCAGCAGTCGCACGACGATCGGCTTGCCAGGACCGCAGGCGAGCACCGGGTGGCTCTCCAGCACCAGTTCGAGCGGATGGCCAAGCGGCTCAAGGATCGTGGCCGCCGGCTTGCCCGGGCTGTCGAGCGACTCGGAGGCGAGAAAGTAGGTCTTGCCTCCCT
>JBBAVO010000537.1:0-1409 GCA_040397635.1 Pirellulales bacterium | reverse complement strand
ACGGCAAAGGTTCCGTCGCTCGGAGATTCCGACTTGCCACCCGGGACGGAGTGGTACGCACAACAAGTCGGACATCCTCCTCGTCTCCTCCACCTTCACCGATCCTCGGCTCGCCGCACGGTGTTTGGGAAGGCAGCCGTGCAGGAAGGATGTTGTCGTGGGCCCATCCCATCGCTTGCGCTCCGGGCTTGTATGGAATCAGAATTATCCGTGAGGGGCTGCCCGTGTCCCGAGAGCCGGCGTTGCTGACAAGCGCAGGCAGGATGCCGGAGCGCAGTCAGCATCGAGTGAGCGAAGGCCATGGATGGCCGTAGCGAACGTCCGGCGACGGGGCACGGGCAGCCCCGAACCGCGGCCGTAGCACGCTGATCCCACACCGCTCCGTTAAGACGCGGTGACGGGCAATGCGGTCCACTGCGTGCCGTCGCGGACGACGCGGTGGTAGAGCGTGTCGCGTTCCACCGGTTCGCGGCCAGCCTCGCGGATGAGACGCTTGATGTGGTCAACCGAGAGGACCTCCGGCGTCGTGGCACCGGCGTCGTGGTAGATGAGCTCATGCCGAACGGTGCCGTCCAAATCGTCGGCCCCGTAGGCCAGCGCCGTCTGGGCCGTGCCGATGCCGAGCATGATCCAGTAGGCCTTCATGTGGTCGAAGTTGTCGAGCACCAGCCGCGACACCGCCACGGTCCGCAGATCCATCGCCGCGGTCGGCTTCGGAATATGGGAGAGCCGTGTGTTTTCAGGATGAAACGCGAGCGGAATGAATGTCTGGAAGCCGCCAGTCTCGTCTTGCAGGTCACGGAGTTTGAGCAGGTGGTCGGTGCGGTGGAAGGCGTTTTCAATGTGGCCGTAGAGCATCGTGGCGTTGCTCCGCAGGCCGAGCGAGTGGGCCGTGCGGTGGACGTTGAACCACTCCTTCGTGTCGGCCTTGTGCTCGCAGATCTTGTCGCGGACTTCGGGATGAAAGATCTCGGCGCCGCCGCCGGGCAGGCTGCCGAGGCCCGCGTCCTTCAGTTCCGCAAGGATGTCGCGGATCGACCGCTTGGTGAGATGGCAGAACCAGTTGATCTCGACCGGCGTCCACGCCTTGAGATGAAGCGACGGATAGTGGTTGTGCAGGAGCCGGATGATGTTGAGATACCAGTCGTAGTCCCGCTGGTGGTGCAGGCCACCGACGATGTGCATCTCCGTCGAGCCGGAGTCGACCGCCTCCTGGCCACGGGCGAGGATCTGCTCGTCGCTCATCACGTAGCCGCGGGCCTCGCGCAGATCGGCCCGGAATGCGCAGAACGTGCAGCGGTAGACGCAGACATTCGTGGGATTGAGATGCGTGTTGATGTTGTACCAGCCGAGATTGCCGTTCTTCCGCTCCCGGACGAGGTTGGCCAGTTCGCCCAGTTCATGGAGAT
>JBBAVO010000536.1:0-1411 GCA_040397635.1 Pirellulales bacterium | reverse complement strand
GGCTCGTGCCCCGCGCGGGCCTGCTTGGCAGCCTGACGGCAATCGCCCTGGCCCTGATCACGTTCCTGCCGCTGCTGGAGATCTTCGACTCGCCGCTCGTGGGCCTCGCGTCGCTCGGTATCGTGCTTGCAGCGCTCACGGCGGGAATTCCGTTTCCGGCCCGGATCCCCGGCGCGCTCGCCGCCCTTCTGGTCGGTGGCGTGATCCACGCGATCGGCACCGCCACTGGCTGGATTCCATCGGGTGCCGCGCATGCGGCGATCGATCCACGGGCCGCACTCTGGCCCGTGGAATGGCTGTCGGCCCTGAGACTGGAGTGGCTGGAGGCCTGGAGCGATACCATGAAATATCTGCCCATCGTGATCCCCTTCGCGCTCGGCACGGTGGTCGGCGGCATCGACTGCACGGAGAGCGCGGCGGCGGCCGGTGATGAATACGACACCGGATCCATCATTGCCGTCGAAGGTCTCGCCACCATCGTGGCAGGCGCCTGCGGCGGCGTCATCCAGACCACGCCCTACATTGGCCACCCCGCCTACAAGGCGATGGGGGGCCGCGCGGCCTACACGCTCGCCACGGCGGTCTTCATCGGCATCGCCGGCCTCACGGGCACCTTTGCCTACCTCTATCAGGCCATCCCCGGCCCGGCGATCCTGCCGATCCTCGTCTTCATCGGCCTGGAGATCACCGCCCAGAGTTTCCATGCCACGCCGCAGCGACACTATCCGGCGGTGGCGATCGCCTGCGTCCCGGCACTCGCAGCACTCGTGACGATCGAGGCCGACAAACTGATGGCCGCGGGAGCCGTGCCGACCGGTTCGCTGGCCCGTGAACTCTTCTCGATCCGGCTGCTCTCCTCGGGCTTCATCGTCACGAGCCTGCTCTGGGCGGGCATGCTGGCGGCACTCATCGATCGGAAGCTTCTGGCGGCCGCTGGCTGGTGCCTGGCCGCCGGAGCCTGCACGCTCTTTGGCGTGATCCACTCACCATTTCCAGACGGCCGGCTCTTCCTGCCATGGGACATCGGACAGCTTCCGGCCGAGGCGCTGGGCCGCAGTCCACTGGAACTCGCCTCCGCCTACGCCGTGCTCGCCGCGATCTTCGCAGCGTGGCACATGGCCCCGCGGGGCCGTGCTCACTCGAGTCCGTAGGAGCCCGCCATCGGAATGTCGAGGCCGGTGCGACTGGCGAACTGTGTCCGCGACAGGAACCGCGGCTCGAGGTTGAACGTGAAGCCGACGTTGTTGCGGCTGTAGTCAACGTTGAAGCCAAACGTCATCAGGAACGATTCGCCGATCCGCACGAGCTGGAAATTCTGCCCGATGTTCATCCCCTTGAGATTGAGCGCCGTGCCGAAGGAGCTCGCCCACTTGGGGCTCATGCGGTAGGTGTAGGAGCCGGTGAGCACGCT
>JBBAVO010000535.1:0-1412 GCA_040397635.1 Pirellulales bacterium | reverse complement strand
GCATCACCAATAGCATGCAGTGGTGCGAGGCGCTCCTGGAGCAGGAGCATGTGGCGCTGGTGGCCGGCAGCGCGTTTGGTGCTGAGGGGCACGTGCGGATGTCGTTCGCCGCGTCGGAAGAGAAGCTGGGCGAAGGCCTCGACCGCATCGCGCGGTTTTTGAACGCGTGATGCGGTCATCCGGGGACGTGTCTTCTCGTGGCAGCAAGTTTTCAACTTGCTGAATCCGCGTCAAGCCACGGCATGATGCAATCACGCCGCCAACGGAGACTCTACGGGATCACGAACTTGAACCGCTGCTCGCCGCACTGAAAGAAGCAGCATGAGGCGAGCGCCGTGGCGGGGGTGTTCACCCAGACGCCGTTGCGTGTTGTCTTGCCGATCAGTTTCCAGGTGCCGCTTCCGTCGGCGACGAGTTCGGCATGGTCCGCGGCCACCAGCGGGTCGTCGAGCTGAATGTCGCAGCCGCTCCCGGTGCGGCCGATCGTGACCTTCGGTGAGCGGAGCGGAAACCGCAGGGAGTTTGGCTTGCCCGAAGACTCGACCAACGTCGGCCAGTCCTTCCTGACTGAGGGGCGGATCACCGAGTCTGCGGGCTGGTCGATCGGGAGCGTGTCGCTGCCTGGCAATTCGGAGGCTTCAGCAGCGGCTGGTTTCTCGAGTCGGAACCGGCGGGAGCCAAGGAGAATGATCGTGTCATAGGCAAGAGACGCAGTTCCCACCCGCACGAACGTGCCGTTGACGCTTTCGAGGTTGTGGAGCGTCCACTCCCGCTGGCCGCGGCTGGTCGTGAGCCGGATTTCGGCATGGCGGCTGGACATCGTGGCATCGTTCGGGATCGTCAGGTCGCCCGACGAGCGGCCGATCACGAAGCGGTCCTTGCGGATGCGGATTTGCTCGCCTTCGTCGATCGAGCCGTCGTCGATCACGGTCAGGATCGGCACTGAGGGGCGGATCACCGGCCGGAATGCCTGCTCTTCGGCGAGGGACGCATTCGCCGGCTGATGATTCATATGTCTGGTCGAGTCGGCTCTCGCTCCGCGGGGGCAGGGTATGGCAATGTTTTGGCGTAGTTGGTTACAGCGCCAATGCCCGCAGGTCGCGGAACTCGACCTTCATCACCAGTCCGCCGTGGATCTGCAGGCCGATCGGGGCCGGCTCTGCATACTTTGCGTCCTTGTATTGCGAGACCTGCTCGCCGTTGAGCCAGACGGTGAACGTGTCGCCCTTCGCCTCGACGCGGATGCGGTTCCACTCGCCGACCTTCAGCAGCTCGGCGGCACGATTCGCCCGCGCCTCCTCCGGATATTTTCCGTTGTAGAAGGAACAGGTCATATCCTTCTTGAGACTCCGCGACACGCCGATCTGCACCTGCAGCTCCGGCTTTCGCACCATGATGCCGCTGTCGATCTC
>JBBAVO010000534.1:0-1419 GCA_040397635.1 Pirellulales bacterium | reverse complement strand
TGTCGAGCAGCGGTTGGAGGGCCGTGATGCCGGGCGGAACATCGCTCGCGGCGGGAATCGCGCGTTCGATCTCGATCCAGTCGACCCAGATCGCCAGTTCGGGGCCGATGCCGTTGGCCTTCACGCCCTCGTCGAACAGTTTCCGGACGGCTGCACTACTACCCGTGCCGATCTCACGAAACGCGAACCGTCGTTTGGCAGGATCGGAGCCGGCATCCTTGAGCGTATACGGGATCTCGATCACCTGCGGAGCATCCATGGTGCCGGTGACGTGGTGCGCGCTGATGGCAGGCATGCGGTCGCCGTAGTGGCGATGGCCGAACTCAATGAACCGCCGCTCCGTCGCCGCTTCGGGACGGGCGGCGCAACGAATCCGGATGACGTATTCGCCAGGTGGCCAGTCCGCCGGGATGTCGAGGTTGATCCGTGAGTTCGAGCTCGGCGCACGCGGGCCGGCGGGTACGGCGAGGTAGGCCCCAGTGTCGAGGCCCGGCATCGAGAGGTAGTGCTCCTCGTACGGAATGAACCGTTTCTCCTCGAGAATCGCGGTCAGGAACTGCGGGTTGTTGCCGCTGTTTGGGACCGCGTCGTCGGGGGCAGGCAGGCCGGAAAGCGACCGCCAATGAAACTTGAATTCCTCCTCGCTCTTGAGCGTCGGCCGGGTCTTTGCGACAAACGAGGCGTTTTCAGGGCTGGCGACCGCCGCATCGAGTTTCTTGAACCACTCCCGGGCGGCCTGTTGGTTGGTCTGCAGCTTCTCATTGGCCTTCTTAAACGTGGCCAGTGTCTTTTCCGCCTCCTGACGGAACTGCTTCTTCACGTCGGCGGCCGCGTGCTTCTTGAAGGCGGCCGCAAGCGCATCTCTGCCGATCGCTTCATATTGCTCGAACTGACTGGCGGTCATGAACAGGCTTGCGCCGACGGTGTCGAAGGCCAGTGGGCTCGTGTCAGCCGGCAGATCGCTCACATCGACCTCCACACCGAGCAGATCGCGAAGCGTGTTTTTGTATTCGCGACGGTTGAGCCGTCGCATCGCGATCCGGCCGCCTTGATCGGCGAGGCTCTTGCGGGCGACGACCATCGTCTTGGCGAGTTCGTCGAGGAAGTCGGCCTTGGCCGCCGCCTCCGGCTGGGGCTCGTCGGCAGGAGGCATCTCGCCCGAGTTGAGCGCACCGAGCACCTTCTGCCACCGCTCGGCGGCTGCCACGCTGTCGAGCGTGAGCGGGAGGTCGTCGATACGGAAGTTGGCCTCCGGCGTCTCCCCTGCATGGCATGCCGCGCAGTGGGCCGCCAAAAACTCCTTGTGCCCCGCGTCCAGCACGGCCCGCGGCGGCGAGGCTGCGACCGCTCCGGTGCATGCGGCAAGAACGCACGCAAGGGAGGCGCAGGCGATGAGGGGGAGCCGTTGCATGGGCGGGG
>JBBAVO010000533.1:0-1430 GCA_040397635.1 Pirellulales bacterium | reverse complement strand
TCGATCATGGTGACGGGCATGGCACCGGAGCTGACCACCACACCCTGTGTGCCCTCGGCGCACGGCGGACACTCGCCACCCACGGCCGGCACGACCGTGCCGGCCTGCATCGCCCCAGCAGGCAGGCCGGCCACGGGCACAGCTCCTGCTGGAACGCTACCGGGGGCCGCGGCATAGGCGGCTGGCTGGGCGGGCATCTGAACCTGCGGCTGCGTGTAGACGGGTGGGGCGTAGGGCGGCGCGTAGGCGTATTGATCGGCCCGGTGGTGGGCGCAGCCGGTTGCGAGCAGGCAGGCTGCGGCGATCGGCGCCACGGTCACGACCCATCTGTCACCCGTGTCGCCCAGCCAGCGAATTCGCATGCGCACCGTCTCCTGTTCGGGAAGATGGGACGGTAGGCAGGGGGCATCCACGAGGCAATGGCAGAATAGCTGCCCGCCCGCGGTTCATTCACCGGCTTCGAAGAGCGCGATGCTGGCGGTGAAGCCGTGCAGGCAGTTGCGGCGGCCGATCGGGCCGATCTCTCCCTGCGCGAAGAACCCTGCGGCCGGGACAGGGCCGATGGTGTCCTGCAGGCAGCGGGCGTCGTGGCTGGGCTCAGGGAATAGCCGCGTGCCGCGGCCATTGCAACTGAAGACAAGGGCGCCGACCGGCGCTGCGCCGCGGTCCTGCTCGCGGGCCAGCAGGGCCGCCAGATCGTCGTGCGCGCTCTTTGCATCGCGGACGTGGAACTGGATCGTCTGGCCCGTGCGGACGAGATCCCCCACCGCGATCACGCCGGAATCGGGGTCGGCGCCGACGACGTTTCGCACCAGGAAGTCGCCGCGCTGGAAGTGGTCCTGGTATTCGCTGGCTACGCGTCCGACATGGAGCGAACTGCGGACGAGTTCGCGGTCGGCAGGGTCGAGTTCGCCATACACTTCGCGGAGCCGCTCCAGCGCCGGCCTCCCACCCAGTTCGACGATGACGTTCTCCTCGGACTTCGTGATCACCAGCGGCCTGCCGATCGGTCGGCAGCCCTGCGACACGACCGGCCGGATCCGCGCCGCTCCGCCAATCAAGAAGCCCACAGCGCCCGAGTCATACGATCGCGAGCCGACGACGAGCGTGTTGCTGCCGGGCTGGTAGCCGCCGCTGGCCATGCCGCCCACGATCGGCACGCCTGGGTGATCCTCCTCGACGCGGCGGATGAGCGCGTCCACAGGGAAGGAAAACGGATCGGCCAACAGCACGATCGCGGCGTTGTCGGGCCAACTGCCGTCGAGTACGGAGGGCCAGCCCACGAACATGCCACCATCTGGCGTCTGCGTGTATTCGAGGGCAAAGGGCACCACGCAGGCTCCCGGCAGTCGGGCGAGCCAGACGACCACTGCGGGGTCGGATTCATATTCGACACCGGCGGCGAGCACCGACTCGGCGGTCGTGCCGAT
>JBBAVO010000532.1:0-1432 GCA_040397635.1 Pirellulales bacterium | reverse complement strand
TGAAGCCCCGCTTCTCGATGCTGTCGTGGAAGTCGAGCGTGGTGCCGTCGAGGAAGAGGTCGCTCTTCTTGTCGACGACGACGGCAATGCCGTGCTGCTCGCTCTTCGAATCGGCCTTGGGATCCCAGGCGGTGTCGAAGCCGAGCGAATAACTGAAGCCACTGCAGCCGCCGCCAGCCACGCCTACGCGGAGCACCGTGGCAGGGTCGAGTTTCTGTTCGGCGATGATCTTCTTCACTTCACCGGCGGCTTTTTCCGTGAGCATGACCGACATGGTGTGAAAACTCCTGCAAAACGGGTGGCGAAAAACACAACGAAACCTGTCTAAATCCTATCGCAATGCGGCTGGAAGGCAAAGCCAATTCCCTCGGAAGCCTCACGACAGCGACAGAAGCCTGGCCACGCCGGCGGAGATCCTTTCGACCGCGATATCAATCTCCGCCTCCGTCGTGAACCGCGACAGGCCAAACCGCAGGCTGGCCCGGGCCTGATCCTCGTCGAGCCCGAGTGCCAGGAGCACATGGCTCGGCCGCGGATGCTCCGACGAGCAGGCGCTGCCAGAACTCACCGCCAACCCCTCGGCCGAGAGCGTGGTCAGGAGCGTCTGGCCGTCGACGCCCGGCACACAGACATTGAGATTATTCACGAGCCGCACGGGCTGGCCTGCCACGGCGGCGTCCAGCGGAGGACCGTTGAGCGTGATGCCCGCGACATCCTTCGCGAGCCTGCCCCAGAGCCGATCCCGCAACTCAAGCATGCGGACCGTTTCCTCAGGCAGGCCCGCCACCGCCAGCCGCGCCGCCTCGGCCATGCCAACGATGCCGGGCACGTCGAGCGTGCCGCTCCGCATGCCCCGCTCCTGGCCGCCGCCGTAGACGAGCGGCTCAACGCGGACCACGCGGCCGCGGCGCCTGAGCCAGAGGGCCCCCATTCCCTTTGGCCCGTGAAACTTGTGCGCGGAAAAACTCGCAAGGTCGGCGCCGAGGGCGTTGATGTCGACGGCCATCCGACCGATCGCCTGGGCACAGTCAACGTGCAGGAGCGTGCCCTTGCCGCTCGAGTGCACGAGGTCGGCGATCGCGGGGATGTCTTGCACCACGCCGATCTCGTTGTTGGCAAGCATCACAGACACAAGAAACGTGTCGGGCCGTAACGCAGCCGCAAGGTCATCGAGCCGAATGCGGCCCGGAATGCCGCTCGCCGAATCAGCTCTGGCCACCTGCGGATCGACTCGCAGCCGCGTCACGGCCACCCCCTGCCGTTCCAAGTGTTCGATCGGATCAAGCACGGCATCATGCTCGGTCGCCACCGTGACGATGTGGCCGCCGGCATCGCCGCCCTTCGCAAGATTTTTCCAACGGCGTGCTGAACCGAGCAACGCCAGGTTGTTGCTCTCCGTCGCGCCGCCTGTGAACACGATCTCGCTGGCCGT
>JBBAVO010000531.1:0-1438 GCA_040397635.1 Pirellulales bacterium | reverse complement strand
AGGATGGCGGCTACATCTTCGATGCCGGGCCGACCGTGATCACCGCCCCACACTGCCTGGAGGAACTCTTCGAGCTCTCAGGCCGGCGGATGGCCGACTACGTCCGCCTGTTGCCGGTGACCCCGCTCTATCGCCTGCTTTGGAACGACGGCGTGGCCTTCGATTACGTCGCCGACGAGGCGGGGTTGATCGAGCAGGTCCGGCGCATAAACCCCGCCGACGTGGACGGCTACCGTCGCTTCGCCGACTACTCCCGACAGGTGTTCGCCAAGGGATATGAAGAGCTCGGCGCCGTCCCCTTCCTCCACTTCACCGACATGATCCGAGCCGCCCCGCAGCTGGCCCGCCTGCGGGCCGACCGGAGCGTCTACGCGACCGTTTCACGATTTGTCAAAGACGAGCACCTCCGGCAGGCGTTCAGCTTTCACCCCCTGCTGGTCGGCGGGAATCCGCTGGAGACAAGCTCCATCTACACGCTGATCCACTGGATCGAGCGGAAGTGGGGCGTGTCCTTTCCCGAAGGGGGCACTGGGGCACTCGTCCGCGGTCTCGTGCGTCTCTTCCAAGACCTCGGCGGTACGCTCCGACTGAACGCTCCGGTCGATCGAGTCACGCTCGAGACCGTCGGCGACGCGACCAAGCACGTTGTCCATGCCGATGGCGGGCCGCCGGAGGTGTTTGATGCAGTCGTCTCAAACGCCGACGTGCACCATACCTACGCCCGGCTCTACCGTGGGGTCGCCGCTGCGGGCCGCCGGCAACGGCGGCTGGAGCGAATGACCTGGTCGATGTCGTTGTTCGTGCTGTACTTCGGCACCAACCGTCGGTATCCGAACCTGGCCCACCACACGATCCTGTTTGCGTCGCGGTTCATGGGACTCTTGCGGGACATCTTCCACGGCCATAGCCTGCCCGCCGACTTCAGCCTGTATCTGCACGCCCCTACGATCACCGACCCGAGCATGGCACCGCCCGGAGGTGAGTCGTTCTACGTGCTCAGCCCCGTGCCGCACATGGGGAACGCGGCGATCGACTGGGAGGCGGTGGCCACCCGCTACGGTGACGCCATCCTCGAATCGCTCGAGACGCACCTCCCGGGGTTGCGAGATGCGGTCGTGACCCGTCGGCACTGCACGCCCGCCGACTTCGCGGGGAGGTTCAACGCCCATCTCGGTTCTGCCTTCTCGGTCGCGCCGACGCTCACCCAGAGCGCCTACTTCCGCCCCCACAACCGCGACCCGGACATCCCCGGGCTTTACCTCGTCGGGGCGGGCACCCATCCAGGGGCCGGCGTGCCCGGCGTCGTCAACTCCGCGAAGGCCACCTGCGACACGATCGCGGCAGACTTCCATGTCGTCGCCAGTTAGCAGCCCGACCGCAGGAGAGTCGATCCGGCGGCACAGCCGCTCGTTCTCGTTTGCCAGCCGGCTGCTGCCCG
>JBBAVO010000530.1:0-1439 GCA_040397635.1 Pirellulales bacterium | reverse complement strand
CAAAGATCATCTCCTTGTCCCAGTGGCCGAGCATCAGGATCGTCTTGTCGGGCAGCTGCGTCGGGTGGGTGAGCAGGCCGCTGGAGCTCATCTCAGTCATCTCGACCGGCTTCCAGGCAACAAGCCCCGCCGCCGTCCCCTGCTCCCAAGACGCCAGCTCCTGTTGCCAGGCCGACCGCTGCGTGCGGACCTTTTCGTCAGCAGCGACGAGCTGGCAGCGGATGTCGTCGATCGCCGCCAGCTGCTCCGGCGTGTAGACGTAGGACCGCGCCTCGTAGGTGTTGTTCAAAAACGCGAACAGGCCGTAATACTCGTCGTGCGTGATCGGATCGAACTTGTGCGTATGACACTGGGCGCACTGGGTCGTCAACCCGAGCACCGCTTTGCCGAGGCAGTCGATGCGGTCGAACATCTCGACCATCCGGAATTCCTCCGCGATGATCGCTCCTTCCTCGTTGATCGCGCTGTTGCGCAGGAAGCCCGTGGCGACAACCTGCTCCTGCGTTGCATTCGGCAGGAGATCACCGGCGATCTGCTCCACGACGAACTGGTCGTAGGGCATGTCGCGGTTGAACGCAGCGATCACCCAGTCGCGCCAGATCCACATCTCGCGACGATGATCTTTTTCGTAGCCGTTGGTATCGGAATAGCGGGCGAGGTCGAGCCAGTGCCGTGCCCACTTCTCGCCATAGCGGTCGCTCGCGAGCAGGGCATCGACCGTCTTCTCGTAGCCGTCGGCCTCGAAGGCGGCGAGTTGCTCGGGCGACGGCGGCAGGCCGATGAGATCGAGATAGACGCGGCGGCAGAGCGTGGTGGGGTCGGCCTCAGGCGCAGGCGCGAGCCCCTTCGCGGCAAGGTGCGAGGCGACGATCGCGTCGATCGGACTCGTGCCGGCGGCGACAGCGGGCACGGCCGGCCGCTGCGGGAGCACGAACGCCCAATGCGGGTCGTACTTGGCTCCGGCGGCGATCCAGGCCTTGAGTGTGGCGATCTGCATTGCTGCGAGGGGCTTCTTCTCGTGGGGTGGGGGCATGATCGTGTCGGGGTCGTCCGACAGGATGCGGCTCACCAGTTCGCTCTCGTCAGCCTTGCCCGGCACGATCGCCGGCTGGCCCGACTCGCCCCCCTCGAGGGCATTCTGACGGATATCAAGCCGGAGATCCCCCTTGCGGCTCTGCTCGTCGACGCCATGGCAGTGGCCACAGTGCTCGGCGAGGATCGGTTGCACGTCCCGCTGGTAGTCGGGGCCGCTGGAGGCCAACGCTTGAGCCGACGCTGAAACCAGTTCGGCCGCTCGTGCGGAGCGATCAATCAAGAGGGCTGGCATCAGGCTGGCCACGACCACCACGGCTGTTAGGTCGGGCCGGCGGTGCCACATCAGAAGACGCGGCAGGAAGTCTGTCGTAGTCATGGCAGCACTCGTACCGCAAAGAGGGGAA
>JBBAVO010000529.1:0-1442 GCA_040397635.1 Pirellulales bacterium | reverse complement strand
GTCCGGTAGGTTGACCCCAGCCAGCCGGGAGACTCGTGGAGCCGGCAGGCGATCTCGAATCGAATCGCGTCGGCCACGTGGGGATCGGGGGCGATGCTCGCCGAGAAGTGGGAACGGCCGGCCAGTCCGACCCCGACGACGGCCTGACCACCGGCCGCATCGCCCCGCGGCACGCTCACTCGCGAGAGTTCGACGAGCACCGGCGATGCCGGCCAACGGGGATCGTTGGCAGGGAAAAATGGCCCATCGAGGGACGTCCATCCGGCCAATGTTTCGGCCCCCGGGGTCGTGATCCGGTGCGTCCAGCGATCCCTCGTCCAGAGAAACACGGCTGCGGTCCGGCCGGCGTGGAGGTGCACCGGTGGCCGGCTGGTCGGGGATCGCGTGTCGTGTGGCTCCATGATGGTGGTAGCATACCGGGACGGCGTGTCCATTCGATTGCTCGGTGGTTCGGGCCGCATTCAGCCGAGGCTTGTGCGTCTGATGGAACCGCGTCGCTCGCTCCGTTGGCCGATCCTGCTGGGCGTCGTGCTGATCGGCTCGATCCTGGCGCTCGGCGTCGGTTGGGTGCTCGTCAGCATCGCCGCGGCGCTGGGCTCGAAGAACCGCAACGAAAACGCCGCCTTCTACTGGGCGATCCTCGGCGTCGGCGTGGCGCTGCTGGTGCTCGTGCTCGTGGGCGTGATCATCTACCTCGCCCTCACGCTCAAGGCCATCGCCCTCTCCCAGCGGCAGAGCAACTTCATCGACAGCGTCACGCACGAACTCAAGAGCCCGCTGGCGTCGCTCAAGCTCTACCTGCAGACGCTCACGCGGCGGCCCGTGCCCCCTGAGCAGCAGGCCGACTTCCACCGCTTCATGCTCAAGGACGTGGAACGTCTCGACACGCTCATCGACCACCTGCTCGATGCCGCCAAGACACTCCAGCGACGGGCCCGCCCTGGCACCGACGCGACCGACGTCGAGCCGGTGCTCGAGCGGGCCTGCGAAGCCGCAGTACACCGCTATGGCGTGCCGCCCGAGAGCGTGCGGCTCGAGGTCGTGGGGGTGGGTGTGGGCGTGGCCGGCGCGCCGGCATCGGGTGGGCCCCTGCGGGTCTGTGGCCGCGAGGCCGATGTGGAGATCGTGTTTCGTAACCTCGTGGACAACGCGGTGAAGTATTCGCTGCCCGCTCCCGAGGTGGAGGTGACGGCCTGTGCGTTGCCGCGCGGCAAGGTGCTCGTGCGGGTGGCCGACAACGGGCCGGGTATTCCCATCGCCGAACGGCAGAACGTCTTCCAGCGGTTCGTGCGGCTGGGCAGCGAACTGGAACGGTCCACGCCCGGCACGGGGCTCGGCCTGTTTCTGGTGCATGCGATCGTGAAGCAGCTGCGGGGCAGGGTGGTGGCGAAGGGCCGGCTGCCGCAGAAGGGCACGGTCATGGAGGTGGAGCTGCCGGCCGC
>JBBAVO010000528.1:0-1449 GCA_040397635.1 Pirellulales bacterium | reverse complement strand
GCCTGCAACTGCGCGACAGACACCGTCATCGCGCGGGCGAAGCCGGCGATGAACCGGGCCGAACCCGAGGGCGTAAACGCCACGATCGAAAAGTCGCCGAGCTGGAACCAGTCGGCCGCGAAGGGAAACTTTTCGAGATACGCCTGGGCAAGCTGACGATAGTCAGCATGCTCGCGGTCGATGAACGAGGCCACGGCCGGGATCGACACCCGCGGCAACGCCTGCGGCGGCACCGGCTCGGAATCGCTGCTGACCTCCGGCGCCGTGATCAGCAGGCAGACCTGCGGAGACTCGAGCATGTCGCGGGTGTGGGCCGAGAGCCGGCTGACGTGCGTGACGAACAGCAGACGTTCGCCGGCTTCATCGTGCCAGACGGCGTAGGGCACCATCGACGCAAACGGCAGGCCTTCATGCAGCGTGGCCAGCGAGGCCACGGACTGGCTTCGGATCAACTCGCCGAGCAGGAGCGAAGCGGCAGGATCCATGCCGTACGCCTTACCAGGCGAAGTGCGCGAACGCCTTGTTGGCGTCGGCCATGCGGTGCACGTTGTCACGCTTGGTCACCGCGGCACCCTCGCGCTTGTAGGCGGCGATGATCTCCTCGGCGAGTTTCTCGTGCGAGCCACGGCCCTTCTTCTCCCGCACCGCCGAGAGCAGCCAGCGGATCGCCAGCGACTGCTGCCGGTTGCGGCTCACCTGCATCGGCACCTGGTAGGCGGCACCACCGACACGCTTCGACCTGACCTCGACCGAAGGTTTGATGTTTTCGATGGCGCGGTTGAAGATCTCGATCGGCTCGGCGTCGGTGATCTTCTGGGAGACGATGTCCATCGCCTTGTAGAAGATGTTTTGGGCGACGCTTTTCTTGCCGTCTTCCATCAGGCAGTTGACGAACTTGCTCGCCAGCAGCGATCCAAAACGCGGATCGGGGCGAAGCTGCTCACGGCTGGATGTGATGTTTCCCATGATTCTTAGTTAATCAACCCTTCTTGGCACCGTAGAGACTTCGCGACTGCTTCCGACCCTGCACGCCCAGCGTGTCGAGTGCACCGCGGATGATGTGGTAACGAACGCCCGGGAGGTCGCGAACGCGGCCGCCGCGGATGAGCACGATCGAGTGCTCCTGGAGATTGTGGCCTTCACCCGGGATGTAGACGGTGACTTCCTTTTGGTTCGAAAGCCGCACGCGGGCGATCTTCCGAAGAGCCGAGTTCGGCTTCTTGGGCGTCATCGTGCGAACCTGCAGGCATACGCCGCGCTTTTGCGGGCAGCGGTCGAGCACGGGCGACTTGGAAAACTTCCGCTTGGGCCGGCGGCGGCTGCGGACGAGTTGGCTGATCGTGGGCATAGGCGAATGAAGTCACATGTTGGGTTCGGGATCCGAGCCCCTGAGAATAACGGAGAATCGACCGTCTCGGAAGCGGGGTTGCGGAAATCCGCGATTTTCTC
>JBBAVO010000527.1:0-1458 GCA_040397635.1 Pirellulales bacterium | reverse complement strand
ACGCCGTCGGCTGCTGCGCCGCCGCGGCGGATCGCGATCATCCAACGGCCGGTATCGGGGCCGCATTTCCATGTGCCCCACATGCGGCCTTCGCCGTCGTAGTGGCCGTCGTAGATAACGTCGTGCTTTCCGACGTAGGTCTTCTGGAGTGAGACTCCGCCGCCGCTGGTGATCACACCATCGAGCATGAATGGCCCGATGATGTCAGTGCCCGAGCCCTCGAGCCTGGGGGGCGTGAAGGCGAGTCGCAATCGCTCCATCGGTCGGCGGCCAAACCAGCGTTGCTCCCACCAGCCTTCGCAGGGGGTGGCCCGCGGATTGGAATGAGCCGTCATGGAAAGGCTCCTCTGCCCGGGGCCGGCGTCATTCGGCCGGCGGGGCTGCGATGGCTCCGTCGGCCCGTGCCGAGAGCCGCTGGTGGAGGGTGGCGTCGATCGTGTAGCTGAGCGTGCGGACGCTGCCGTCGCCGAAGGCGGCGTTCCAGCCGCTCGCATGGGCGGAGCCGAAGGCCGTGGGGTGAGACTTGCCTGCGGTGTCGTGCGTGGGCCGTTCGAAGCCCGACCGGATGGTGTTGTTGGAATAGCCTGCGACCATGGGGCCGTCGTCGCCGGCATCGGCGTCGCTGCCTTCGGCGTCATACTTATCGGCGGCGACATATTTCTCGCCGAGGAGATAGACATTTGAGAGACCGTCAAACGCGTTGGCCGCCTGCACGCGGCTCATGCGGTAGATGATGCCGTCTTGGAGGTCGGGGAGAACGAGGCGAACGTCTGCTGCCTGGCCCAGCTTGGCGGCGGCTGCCAGCCTTCGCCAGGCGTCGCCGGCGGCGAGGGTTGAGAACTGGCCGCGGACTTCGAGCGATGGATCCGCTTCGGGGGAGTTGCCGCAGTCGCCGCAGGTTTTGCCGACGTGGGTAGCGTTGGCAGCGGCGGCCACTTGGGGAATGGGAACCGTGCTGCCGCTGGGGCAGACGGTCACGGAGACGGCGTTGGTGACGGCATTGGCGGCAATGCCTCTGAAGCCGGTCACGGCCGCGCAGGAGCCGAACGAGCCACCGTTGGCGGCATAGTCGCTGCGGGACGCGGCGGGGATGCTGACGGTGGGGCCGGGATCGGCGTAATGACCGCGCGTTTTTGGAGCGACGGCCCGCATCGGTCGGCGCGTGGGGCAGGCGAGCGCGGGGAGCCTGGTCGCGGCGAGGCTCTGGTAGCGTTCTTCGCAGTTGCCCGTTGAGAGATCGGCGACGATGTTTCTGGTGCTGCCCTCTTCGATGTAGGGAAGAAGGCTGAAGATCCAGCTGCCGGGCTGGGAAGAGTCGCCATGGCGGGCGGCGACACCGAGCCAGGCGGGGCCCCAGCCGCCGGAGGGAAAGTAGCCCTGTGAGGTCTCGTGGTGGATGAGGCCTTTGGTGAGCTGGACGAGATTATTGCGGCAGGTGTTCATCCGACCCGCCTCGCG
>JBBAVO010000526.1:0-1458 GCA_040397635.1 Pirellulales bacterium | reverse complement strand
CGTATCGTTGGCCATCGTATCGTTGGCCAGGGCTTCATCGGCCGGTACTTCCTCGGACTTGGCGTCGCGAACCAGTTTCCAGTCGCGGCGTTGCCGGGAGGATGGGATATCCATGGCTTTGCGGTATTTCGTCACGGTCCGCCGGGCCACGGTGATCCCCTGCTTGCCGAGGATCTTGATCAGATCGTCGTCGCTGTAGGGCCTGTCCTTCGGCTCGCCATCGATGATTTCCTGAAGCTTCACGCGGACGGTGTCCCAGGCCACTTCGTCGCCGTCGGCGCTGACGGTGCCGCCCACGAAGAACCTCCGCAGCGGATAAAGGCCGCGAGGCGTCTGAAGCCATTTGTCATCCACCGCCCGGCTCACGGTCGTGACATGCATCCCGATGCGGTCGGCGATCTGTTGCATCTTGAGCGGCTCGATCGCCTCGGGGCCTTCCGAGAGGAACCGCGTCTGGTGGTCGACGATCGCCTGCGTCGTCTTCAGGAGCGTGCTGCGGCGTTGCTCGATCGACTCGATGAGCCACTGGGCGGCGTTGATCTTCCGCTTGATGTATTCACGGGTGGCAAGGGGCGTGGCAGGTGAATGGAGCATCTCACGGTAGGTTGGGCTGATCCGAAGGTTCGGCAGATCGACCTCCTCGAGCCGCACCTTCCACATGCCGTCGGGCTGCTGATCGACGTAGACGTCGGGCTTGACGACGGGCACGAAGGGCTGCGTGAACACGGCCCCCGGCTTGGGCTTGAGGCCGTGGAGCTGCTCCCGCAATCCTTCGATCTGCTCGATCGTGAAGCCTGTCTTGCGGACGATGAGCGGCAGCCTGTTGCCGGCGAGGTCTTCCAGGTGTTCGGAGATGAGCCGGCGCAGCTGCCGGACATTCGGCATGTCGGGACGGATCTGCAGGAGCAGGCATTCCTTCAGATCGCGGGCACCCACCCCTGGTGGATCCATTCCCTGCACCACAGTCAGCGCCTTCTGCAGCTGCGGCAGCTGCTCCTGCGGCCCGTCTGGATCGATCAATTCCCCGAGCGGCATCGGCAGGTAGCCGTTGACGTCGAGGTTGTAGATGATCTTGTCGGCGGCCTGCCGTTCGGCCTCGCTGAGCTCGTAGTTGGAGAGCTGGTCGTGGAGATGGTCCGACAGCGTTTCGGGCCGCTCGGCCATGTTGGCCATGGCGTCGAGGTAGCGATCGCCGGCCTCGTCGATCTGCGCCGCCGAGGGTCGGCTGCGGTCATCGTCGGAATCGGGGTAGAGGTTCGTCCAGTCATACGACCGTTCGAAGTCGGCCTGATTGGCATGCTCCTGATCGACGATCAGCGGCCGTTCGTCCACAGTCTTGGCCGACGCCTCTGACTCCGGCTCCGGCTGACCGCCAGCCGCGTCGGCTGCCGTTGCCCCGCCGGCAGCATCGTCGAGCCCCGGCTCATCGACCTCGAGCGTCTCGTTGTTCTGGATTTC
>JBBAVO010000525.1:0-1459 GCA_040397635.1 Pirellulales bacterium | reverse complement strand
GAACTGCTCAAGTCAACGATTCTCGACGGCACCACGGGGCTCGTGATCGAGCAGCACCTGTTCACAGCCGCGGGCGAACGGCTGGCGAGCTGCCGCACCACCAAGCACCGGGTCGATCCGCACTCGGGCGCGGCCCTGCCGCGATTCGTGGAGGTGTCGTGGCCGGCGTCGGGGATCGAGTTCCAGTTGGAGCTGGCGGCCATCTCCACAAACATGCCGTCAACTGATCCCGGTCAGCTCTGGCAGATGCCTGCCTACGAGGGCTACACACCGGTCGATCTCGCCGATCCTGCGGTGGTGATCAGTCCGGTTGGGCCGCGCTGAGCCGTTTCGGACGGCGGACGAAAGCGTCGCGAGGCTCCGCCGCCGACACGACTCGGTGGCTACTCGGGCTCGTCTGACTTCAGCTTCATCTTCTGTCGCGCCCTCGCCAGGGCAGGACCGATCGACCCCAGCGGCATGCCGGTGAGCCGACTGATCTCGCCGTAGCTCCGGCCCTCCAAATGATGGAGCCTCACCAGTTTGGCCTCTGGCTCGTCCAGTCCGCTGAGCATCCGCTCCACCTGCTCGCGGTCTGCCAGTTGAGCCTGGCCGTTGTCGCCCCGGGCTGGCGCGTGCCCGTCGGAGAGCGGCCGTCTGCCATGTGTTTTTTCAGCCAGCCTGGTCAGGCAGCGGACGGCAACGCGGCGGGCGACGACGGCCAGATAGGTCGCCAGGCTTGAACGGCCTGCGAAACCCCGGAGTACCGCGGCGTCGTGGTGCAGGATTTCGAGCAGGATATCGGCGAGCAGGTCATCGCGGTCGGCCGGCGTGAGGGACATCCGCCGCTGGGCAGCGGTGCGATCGACGACGAAGGCGAGCAGGCCTCCAAACCGGGCGACGAATGCGTCCCAGGCCGCCGGAAGGCCCTCGAGGCACTCCTGGATGAGTTGCCGATCCTCGGGCGAAAAGATCGCCTCCGCCGGGGGGTGGCTGCGATCTGGTTGCTGTATCGAACCGGTTGCGGGCGGAGAGTCCATCGTCGTCACAGCCAACGTCACGGCACGACCTCGCGATCATCCGCGGCCCGCGCGCCGCAGGAAATGCGGCAGAGAACGCAGTACCGTGACTGGAGTATTGCCCCGACAAATCCAATCATAGGGCCCGCAGGCCACCGCAACCAAGAGCGGGAGTGTCTCGACTCATGAAACGTTGCAAAATCGCCGATTTCTGAATCGTTGACAGGGGCGCTGGCTCCCCCTACGATTCCGCCCATCCAGCACAGTTTGACAAGCTACCGGTAGCCGTTCAAAACGTCCGCGGTTTTCATTCAAATCCAGACTCATAATCCAGCTTCTCACCATCCCATTTCAAGGAGCCCCAACCATGACGCACGTTGTCGCCGAACCCTGTTTCGCCTGCAAATACACCGACTGCGTGGTGGTCTGCCCGGTCGAATGCTTCTACGAGGGTGACAAGA
>JBBAVO010000524.1:0-1465 GCA_040397635.1 Pirellulales bacterium | reverse complement strand
CGATCATCTGCAACGGCTTCAAGGACGCGGAGTTCATCGAGACGGCGATGCTCGCGCAGAAGATCGGCCGGCACATCATCCCGGTCGTGGAGCGGTTCTCCGAACTGCATATGGTGCTTGAGTATGCGGAGAAACTCGGCGTGCGTCCGCGGATCGGCATGCGGGTGAAGCTTGCGACGCGGGGAAGCGGCCGTTGGCAGGCGTCGGGCGGCTTTCGCAGCAAGTTCGGCCTGACGGCGAGCGAACTGGTGAAGGGGCTCGAACTGCTCGCCTCCAAGGGAATGGAAGACTGCCTTCAACTGCTGCATTTCCATCAGGGCAGCCAAATCACGAACATCCGTCATATCAAGGCCGCCCTCAACGAGGCCTCGCGGATCTACGCCGAACTGGTGAAGCGAGGGGCGGGGCTCAAGTATCTCGACGTGGGGGGCGGTCTGGGCGTGGACTATGACGGCTCTCAGACGAACTTCGAGTCGAGCGTGAATTACAGTCTGCAGGAATATGCCAACGACGTCGTCTACCACGTGCAAAACGCCTGCGACGAGGCAGGGGTGCCTCATCCGACGATCGTGTCGGAAAGCGGTCGGGCGATCGTCGCCTACCACAGCATGCTGATCTTCGGTGTGCTGGGCGTGTCGGAGCAGGGGGGCAATGGCGACCTGGTCGAACCGGCGGCCGACGCCGAGCAACCGCTGCACGACCTGATGGAAACCTACCAGAACATCAACATTCGCAACCTCCTGGAGAGCTATCACGACGCGCAGCAGTCGCTCGACACGGCGATGAACCTGTTCGCCAGCGGCTACCTGCCGCTCGACCAGCGATCGTCCGTCGAGAACCTTTACTGGGCGATCTGCCGCAAGATCGCCAAGATGTCGAAGCAGCTCGAGTTCATGCCGGAGGAACTGGAGGGGCTGGAGGCCAATCTCTCCGACACCTATTTCTGCAATTTCTCGCTCTTTCAGTCGATGCCCGACAGCTGGGCGATCAAGCAGCTCTTTCCGGTGATGCCGATTCACAGGCTCAACGAGCGCCCCTCGCACAACGCAGTGCTCGGCGACGTGACCTGCGATTCCGATGGCAAGATCGATCAGTTCATCGACCGCCGCGATGTGAAGCGGACGCTCCCCCTGCATGCCTGGCAGAACGAGCCCTATTACCTGGGGGCGTTTCTGATCGGCGCCTACCAGGAGATCCTCGGCGATCTTCACAACCTGTTCGGTGACACGAACGCCGTGCACGTGAGCACGGACGACCGAGGCGAGGTCGTCGTCGATGCCGTGATCAAGGGGGATACCGTTCGTGAGGTGCTCGACTACGTCGAGTTCGACCCCAACCAACTCGTGCAGCGGTTGCGGGCCTCGATCGAGCAGGCGGTTCGCGACGGGCGGATCTGCGATGGTCAGGCGGGGCGGTTCCTGAAGTTTTATGAAGAGGGACTCGGCGGCTACACCTACCTCGAGGA
>JBBAVO010000523.1:0-1470 GCA_040397635.1 Pirellulales bacterium | reverse complement strand
AGGAGTATTACCAGACGACCGACGAGGATCGGGAGCGGGTCAAGGGGCAGGCGGAAATCATTATCGCCAAACAACGAAACGGCCCCATCGGCGACATCAAGCTGCTCTGGCAGCACGACTTCACCAGGTTCGTGAACCTCGAACACAGGCCATACGACGAGTTCGAACAGTTCTCCAGCTTCTAGCTCGTGGCGGCAAGTTTTCAACTTGTCCGTGTCCCCGATGACGAGACCGATGATTTGCCTGGACGCTGGTCGTTTGAACGGCGCCTTAGCGTCGGCGGGCGGCGGAGCGGTCGGTGCCGGGGAGCACGTCGAGTTCCAGACCGTCGTTTTCGCCGCGTTCCAATCGTTCCCACGCGATTGCCCCCATGGCAGCGTTGTCGGTACAGAGCGACCGCGGCGGGATGAGCACATCCACGCCGCGACGGCGCCCGAGCCGCTCCACCGACTCCCGCAGGAGGGTATTCGCCGTTACGCCGCCGCCGATCGCCAGCACGTTGCAGCCGGTGCGATCGAGCGCGAGGGAAAGCTTTGCCAGGATCGAGTCGATGGCGGCCTGCTGGAACGACGCAGCAAGATCGGCCAGTGCCTTTCCCTGTGGGATGGGCACATCGGCGGGCGAACCCGGCGGCCGCACCAGATAGCGGAGCGCGGTCTTCAGGCCGCTGAAGCTGAGATCGAGCCGCTCGTGGTCGTTCGCCAGCGGCCGTGGCAGCCGATGCGCCTTCGGATTGCCCCCCACTGCGGCCGCCTCGATCTGCGGTCCGCCCGGATAGCCGAGACCGAGCACGCTCGCCGCTTTGTCGAAGGCCTCGCCGGCCGCGTCGTCGATCGTGCCGCCCAGCCGCTCCAGATCGGTCGGCCCGTGAACGAGAAACAGCGACGTGTGGCCGCCGCTGGCGACGAGCCCGACGCACGGGTAGCGCATCCGCTCGCCGTGGGCGAGCCGGCAGGCGTAGAGATGCGCAGCGACGTGGTCGTAGCCCACGATGGGGATGCCGAGCGCCGCTGCGATCGCCTTGCCGGCGGACAGGCCCACCAACAGCGAGCCCACGAGTCCGGGCCTGACGGCTACCGCCACGGCGACGAGTTCGGCACGGATGACGCCGGCCCTCGCAATCGCCTCATCGATCACCGGGATGATCCGTTCGACGTGGGCGCGGGAGGCCACCTCCGGCACGACGCCCCGCCACTTCGCGTGGAGCAGTTCCTGGCTGGCCACGACACTCGACAGCACGCTGCGGTCGCGCGTGATGATCGCGGCGGCAGTCTCGTCGCAGGTGGTTTCGATCGCAAGCAGGGGCATAGGCGCAAATACTATCAACGCCAGGCCCGGAGGGCCGGGTCAGCACCAGCCGCCGGAGGCCGGCCAAGGCAAGGTCGGCAGGATGCCGAGCCTCGCCGTGTAGTCAGAAGTCATACCACATGCCAACGCCGTAGCGGTTCTGGTTGGCAAACGGGAACTCAA
>JBBAVO010000522.1:0-1471 GCA_040397635.1 Pirellulales bacterium | reverse complement strand
AGAAGAACGGCTTGCCCTCCTTCCGGCAGCGGTCGATCCAGTCGAGTGCGGCATCAAAGAAGACGTCGGTGCAGTAGCCCTTCGTTTTCACGAACGTGCCGTCGCTGCGGATCGTCGGACTGTAGTATGAGTTGCCAGGCGCGTCGCCACAGCTCCCCGGGAAGCTCTGCCCAATGCCGCCGCCGCCGTGGATGAAGACCCGGTCGAAGCCCCGTTTCCCAGGCTGGTAGGCGTCTTCGTCGCCCAGGTGCCACTTGCCGAAGATGCCATTGATGTAGCCGGCCGTCTTCAAAAGCTGCGGCAATGTCGTGGCCGAAAGGGCCAGCCGCTCGCGTTCATTGATCGTGTGGGTGACCCCGGAGCGGAATTCGTGACGGCCGGTCATGAGCGCCGCCCGAGTCGGCGAACAGGTGGGGCTCGCGTGAAACTCCGTGAGCCGAACACTTTCCCCGTGGAGCCGGTTCAAGTGCGGCGTCCGGATCACCTGATTGCCGTGGGCCGCGATGTCGCCGTAGCCCTGGTCATCGGTCATCACATAGATGATGTTCGGCTGCTTGCGCGGCGCGACAGCCGCCGCCGGCCGGACCGGCGCGGCTGGCGCATCGGCCGCGGCGAGCGTGCGGCACTCCTCCGCGATCCGGTTCCAGGCTGCCTCCAGTTCGGCCACGCGTGCCGGCTCGCCGGCGGCAAGGTTCTTCGTCTCGCAGCGGTCGGCAGCGAGATCATAGAGCTCCCACGGCGTGCCCTTCGCGGCAACGAGCTTCCAGTCGCCTGTTCGCACGGCGCGATGCCCTTCGTGGCACCACCAGAGCGTGTCGTGCGCAGGCGGAGCTGCGGCATCCCTCAGGGCTGTGGCAAAACTCCGACCTTGCAGGGGCGGCACCGGCTTTCCGGCGTACTCGCGAGGCAACTCGACGCCCGCCAACTCAAGCGCCGTCGGCACGAGGTCAATCACGTGCACAGGCTGCGTGCGAAGCTGGCCCTTGGTGGAAATGCCCCTAGGCCAGTGCGCAATCCAGGGTGTTGCGATTCCCCCCTCGTGCACCCAGGTCTTGTGCCGCCGAAACGGCGTGTTGGCACAGCTCGACCAGCCCGGGCCGAGACACAAAAACGACTTCCGTGAGCCGGGCGAGACTTGAGGATCGTGCCCCTCGCCGCGGACCATGATCTCGGCCGAGGCGCCGTTGTCGCTGGCGAAGAGCACGAGCGTGTCGTCAAACGCTCCCATTGCCTCGAGCTGCGCGAGAATCCGGCCGACCTGCTGGTCCATGCTGTCGATCATCGCCGCATGGATCGCCATCTTGTCGATCTGAAACTCCCGCTGCGTGGACGAGAGTTCCTCCCACGGAAGCGGTCGGTTCACCTCACCCTCTCCAAGGATCGTGAGCGCGTCGGGATTGTGATACGGCGGGCCGATCTCCCGCTCCATCGCGGCCGGGGCGGTCGTCACGATGCCCTTCGCCTTGAGCCG
>JBBAVO010000521.1:0-1485 GCA_040397635.1 Pirellulales bacterium | reverse complement strand
TTCCACGCCCGGTCAGTCCGTCCCTGTCCCAGGAATACACCGCCTCACGATGGTCACCTTCAACAAACGTATTCTCTTCGTCGGCTTCGGTGCCGTCGCCCGCTGCACGCTGCCGGTGCTCCTCGATCACATCAAGGTTGATCCGCGGAGCATCACGATCCTCGACTTCGAGCCGAATGAGGCGGCGCTGCGGCCGTGGATCGAGAAGGGGGTCACGTTCGTTCAAGACAAGGTGACGCCAGAGAATCTCGGCGACCTGCTCGGTAAGCACCTCTCTGCGGGCGATCTGCTCATCGACCTCGCCTGGAACATCGACGGCTGCGAGATCGTGCAGTGGTGCCACGACCACGGCGTGCTCTATCTGAACACATCGGTAGAACTCTGGGACCCCTACGAGCATGCGAAGGGGGCCCACCCCACGCACCTCACGCTCTACTGGCGGCACATGAACCTCCGCAAGCAGATCGCCGGCTGGACCTCGCCCGGCCCGACGGCCGTCCTCGAGCACGGTGCCAACCCAGGACTCATCAGCCACTTCACGAAGCACGCGCTGCTCGACATCGCCGCCGCATGCCTCGAGGAGAAGAAGTTTTCCGGCGAACAGGCGGAGCGGATCGCCCAGCATGCGAAGAGCCGGGCCTTCAACCACCTCGCCCATGAACTGGGCGTGAAGGTGATCCACTGCAGCGAGCGGGACACACAGATCACCAACCGGCCGAAAGAGGTGGACGAGTTCGTCAACACCTGGAGCGTGGAGGGCTTCCGCGAGGAGGGCACCACGACCGCTGAAATGGGCTGGGGCACGCACGAGAAGGAGCTGCCGCCGTTCGCCTACCAGCATGCCGACGGCCCGCAGAGCCAGATCTGCCTGGCCCGCATGGGGATGAACACGTCGGTGGTGAGCTGGGTGCCCGGATCCACGATCGTTGGCATGGTCGTCCGCCACGGCGAGGCCTACAGCATCACCGAAAAGCTGTCGGTCCGCGACGCCGGTGGGAAGACGATCTACCGCCCCACGGTGCACTACGCCTACTGCCCCTGCGATGCGGCGATCGCAAGCCTCTGGGAACTCCGCGGCAACGACTACCGCCTCCAGTCGCGGATCCGGATCATGACCGACGAGATCACCAGCGGTTCCGACGCCCTGGGCGCGCTCGTCATGGGCCATCCGCTCCACTCCTGGTGGTGCGGCACCGACCTCTCGATCGAGGAGTCGCGGCGGCTCGTGCCCCATCAAAACGCCACGACGTTGCAGGTCGCGATCTCCGTCACGGCCGCCTGCATGTGGATGATCGAGCACCCTGACCGCGGCGTGCAGCTCCCCGACGACCTGCCGCACGACTACATCCTCGGCATCGCCAAGCCCTACCTCGGCAAGTTCATCTCGGTCGCCTCCGACTGGACGCCGCTGAAGCACTACTCGAACGCCTTCCACGGCTACAATCGTCCCCAGATCGACCCCACCGACCCCTGGCAGTTCAAGAA
>JBBAVO010000520.1:0-1494 GCA_040397635.1 Pirellulales bacterium | reverse complement strand
GCAGCGTGCCCCGCCAGGATTCAGAGAGGATCGCGCGGTCGATCAGGACCGTGAGCAACGGGATCGCAACGCTCGTCTCCTTGGCCGTGCCGGCGAGGGCCGACAGCACCGCCACCAGCGGGAGCAGACGGGTGTGGCGGCGGGCATCGGAGGCGAGGATGCCATGCACAGTCGCGACGACGGTGGCAAGGATCATCATTGTTCCGAGCGACTCTGCTCGCTGGATGACGTAGGTGACGGCGGCGGTGCCGAGTGGGTGCAGCGCCCAGAGCAGGCTCCCGGCCAGGGCAATGTCGCCGGACCGCTCCCGCACGCCCGCAGGAAGTGCGGGCCGCGCCAGCAGCGTGCTGGCCAGCGCACACAGCAGCATCGCGTTACCGCAGTGAATGAGAATGTTCACGGACCGGAAGCCGATCGGGGCCGTGCCCGTGACTGCGCGGTTGACCGCCAACGAGAGGTTGAGGAGTGGCCTTCCGTCGTGGGTTCGTCCCTCTCCATGCGGATAGCAGAGGACCGGCCAGAGCGGCCAGAGCGAGCGGATCGACTGGTTTCGGCCGATGCTCCCGGTGTCATCCATGATGAACGGCGCCGAGAGACCGTTCGCGTAGGCAAGACCAACCGCGGCACAGACGATTGCCGCTGCAGCGAGTTTTCGCCAGACACTCGGACCGGCCACGGCTGCCATGCGATGCCCTGACTGCCTTTCAGCTGCCGTTCAAAAGTCATCGCCAGACGGAGGGGCTGGGCTCGTCGGCTCCGCGGCCATTGGGGCCGCATCCTCAGTTGCGGGGACTGCTGAAGGCTCGGCCGGCAGTTCCGCAACGTTTTCCGCCGGGGGCGGCGTCGCTGGCTTCGCCTTGGGCGGTCCCTTCTGGGGCCGCTCGCGGTTGCCGACCATCACCAGTCCATCCCAGCGTCCGACTGTGTATTTCTCGAGCAGGCCGACTCGCCGTAGCCGGTCGGAGTCGAGATCCACGTAATAGAGGTCTTTGGTGAACGAGCCGTTGCCGTCGCCGTCGTAGTACGGATCAAAATCGTCGGGCTTCGTGTTGCCGTCTGTGTCGTACCAGGTCTCGCTGGCCAGTCGGGCCGACCCCGCGCTCTCTCGGCACGGCGGCTCGCCGTAGAGCACGAGCGACCGGCCCTCGTGCATCTCGCCGGCAAACACACCGGCCGTGCGGAGGGCCGTCTTGCCGACGTCGAGAAACATGTGCTGCGCAGGAATTCGGAGTAGGCCAAACGGCAGCATCGACCAGGTGATCATCATGGCTCCCAGCAGCAACATCCCGCCGAACCAGCCCATGACCGCTCCCCCCCCTTGGTCGATCGGCGGCAGCGTGGCGATCTCCTTGGGCGTGACTTTCGGGTGAACCGTGAGCCAGAGGGTCAAGAAGCTGCCCCACATCAGCGTCGCGAACGAGAGGAACACGGCCCAGGCAGAAAGAGAGACCGATTCCGGCAGGAAAACGCCCAGATTGTCAGCCAGCAGAGGCG
>JBBAVO010000519.1:0-1499 GCA_040397635.1 Pirellulales bacterium | reverse complement strand
TTTCTTTCGTTTGCCAATCGCCGCTACGGCGGGTCGCTTGAGCGGATTCGCCGCGAAGCGGTCGCGATGGATCGGTTCCGGTCGATTCAGGCCGTGGACGACCGTGGGCTCGGGGACGACTACTGGCGGGTGCATGCCGAGACGGTGCGACGCCACCGACGCGGCTTCGGGCTCTGGACGTGGAAGCCGTATGTCGTCCGTCGGTCGCTCGAGGCACTGCCCGAGGGAGACGTGCTCGTCTATTGCGATGCCGGCTGTTCGCTGAACCCCGAAGGGCGACGCAGGCTGGAGGAGTATGCCGCGATGGCCACGGATGACCCGGCAGGTGTGCTCGCGTTTTCGCTTCAGGGAAAAGTTGGGGAGTGGACGAAGCGGGCGGCGCTCGTGGCCGGGGGCGTCGACTCGCCGGGCATGCGACAGCGGGAAATGGTGATGGCGACTGGTTTCGTGATGCGGGTTGGGCCGGACACGCTTAACCTCGTCCGCGAGTGGGAACAGCGGATGGCCGACCTGACGATCATCGACGACTCGCGGTCACCGCAGGGCGAGCACACGGAGTTTCGGTCGCACCGACATGACCAGAGCATCTTCACGCTCCTGGCGCATGCCCGCGGTCTGCAGCGAATCCCTGACGAGACCTACTGGGCAGACGCCTGGGATGAGTCGCGGCGATTTCCGATCCACGCCCGTCGCTGGCGGCACCGGTTGCCCTGGAGCCAGGCCTGGATGCGCCGCGGCCTCTGGCCCAGCTGGTAAAGTCCAAAAAGGGGACGCAGCTCTTTTCGTTGTCGTCACCCGACCGCTGACTCGAGGTCGCCATGCAGGGCGACGAGTCGGCGGTAGCGTTTTTCCATTGCTTGATAGGCCGCCGTCGCCGCCGGACGCGGTGTGAAACGGGTCGGCTGGCCGCTGGCGTGGCCGGCGAGAAAGGCCGCCCAGTCCGGCGCCCGGCCGTCGATCGCGAGATGGCGATACTTCGCCATCAGGGCCGCCCCCCAGGCCGTGCCCTCCGCCGCGCCATCGAGGATCGTCACCGGCGTGTTGAAGGCGTCGGCCAGAATCTGGCCGACCGCCGGCGTCTTCGTGACGCCGCCGGAGAGGACGATCTCCGTCCGCGGAAAGCCCTGGCTGTCGAGCTCGTCGCTGCCCATCTTCAGATTGAAGATCGTCGCCAGGAGCATCGCCTTGGCAACGTTCCCCGGCGTGGCATTCGCGTCGTTGAGTCCGATCGCACAGGCCGTGCCCCCTCGTGACACGCCGAGGCCTGGCTCGTCGTCCATGAAGGGCAGGGCGAGCAGGCCGCCGCAGTCGTCGGGAGCCGCCAGCAGTTGCGGCATCACGGCTGCGAAGGCTTCGCCACGGCCCGTTCCGTTGACTGCGACGTTTCCCTTGCCGAACATCTCGACCACCATGTTCATCGCCGTGGTGCCGTTCCGCAGCCAGACCATGTTGATCGGCTTGCCGTCGGGCGCGCAGAAGTGGTCAACCGCGCGGGAGAT
>JBBAVO010000518.1:0-1500 GCA_040397635.1 Pirellulales bacterium | reverse complement strand
CATCATCGAAGCAGGCCACGTTCCCTGGCATGGCCACGCCCTCGGCCCGCCAGGCTCTGACGAGCTTGAAGCGATCGGGCTGCCGACGGGGTGCGATCTGCTGCGGAGGCATCCGCTCCACCGCTCCACCGCCGGCGACCTTTTCGAGCAGTTCGCGGTAGTCCCGGAGCCTGGTCTCAAAGCGATCGCGGAGGAGTGGCCCGGTGGGCGTGCCGGCCGCCACCGCGGCGAGGGTCGCGGAGAGATCCTTGGCCAGTTGGTGATCATGGCCAAAGAGCACGTCGGCGACGGTGCCTGTGGGCGTGAGCACCACCACGGCGGGGAAGGTCGTGATCTCGAAAGCGGTCGCGGCGACGCTCCGTGGGTCTCGCAGGATGGTGCGGGCTCCACCCCACAGTCTGACTTTCTCGCGGAGTGCGTCGTCTGGCACGTCGGTCTCGTCGACACTCACGGCGAAGTGTTTGACCGGCGGCATGAACGCTTCCACCGTTCTGATCACCTGCGGCATCGACCGTCGGCAGGCATTGCAGTCGGTATGAAAAAACTCGAGCACGACCGTCGACCCAGCGAGGCTCTCACTCGACACGGTCGTGCCGTCGAGAGCGGCGAGTACGAACGGGGTCGCCGCCTTGCCCACCAGGGCACTCGGCGGCTGGGGCGTCGGTGGCGGCTCCAGCCGGTCCACACGGGATGCCCCTGCGGGCACCTCGAACGCAAAGGCCTCGGACGGCACCGATGCTGGAAAGGTCGCCCCCAGAAAATCGACCACGACTGACAGCCCGCCGACAGGCCCGCCCCGTTGCGTGAGGAACTGCCCGTAGGCCGCGGTGGGCAGCGACATCCGCCGGAGCAGCTTTGATTTCCGGTCGATCCAGAGCACGAGCGGCCCGTCGGGCTTCGGGATAGTCAGCACGGTGCAGGCGTGGCCTTCGATCTGTTCGGTGCCCGTCACGCGCGGCTTATCCACGGCGTCGGCGATGATCAGGTCAACGGTGTCGTCGGCCAAGAGCAACGGCAGCTGGGTGGGGCATCCGGCATCCCCTTCGGCGAGCGTCAGGCGGACCTGCTCGTCAGCGAAGAGCTGGTCGAGTGTGAGCGGGCTCTTCACCGGCTCTTCCAGCACCTGCCCCGGGACGTTGCCCACCGCGGCGCGGAGCGAGGTGCCATCGGCGGCGATCCGCGCGTCGTAGCAGTCGATCCGCAGCCGGTCAGGCCGCTCGAAGGCCACACGGAACGGGATCGACTGATCCACCTCGGTGCCTTCGCGGACGTAGCGGATGCGGACGCGTGCGTTGTCGGAATAGGCCCGTGCTTTCCGGTAGGTGAGGCTCATATCGTCGAGCAGGCTACGGGGATCGGCACTGCAGCCGGTCAGCGACATTGTCGCCAAGAGACCCGCGAGGGGGGCGAGGCGTCGCGCCAGCGATGCGCATGGGGTGTTCATTCGCTCATCATGGCCAAAACGTCGCTGCAACGGCCAGAGCAGTCCAGACACTCGTC
>JBBAVO010000517.1:0-1512 GCA_040397635.1 Pirellulales bacterium | reverse complement strand
TTTCTCGGCACCGGGTTGATGGGCAGCGGCTTCGTTCGTCGGCTGCTGGCGCAGGGGCACACGGTGCACGTGTGGAACCGTTCGCCAGCGTCGGCGAAGGCGCTCGAGGCCCATAGCGCCAAGGCGTTTGCCGCCTCCGCTGACGCGGTGGCGGGAGTCGAGCGGGTGCACCTGTCGCTGGCTGACGACGCCTCGGTCGACGCGGTGCTCGAGCCGCTCACCGACGTCATTCCCGCATCGTGCTGGATCATCGACCACACGACGACCGCGCCGAGTGCCACCGGTGAGCGTGCCCGACGCTGGGCGGGCAAGGGGCGGGTCTACCTTCACGCGCCGGTGTTCATGGGGCCGGTCAATGCGGCGGAGGGCACTGGCGTGATGCTCGTATCTGGAGACCCCGAGCAGTGCGCGAGGGTGCTGCCGGAACTCGAACGGATGACCGGCAAGGTGTTCCAACTCGGGCCGCAGCCGGAACGGGCGGCGGCATTCAAACTCTTCGGCAATCTGGCGTTTCTGGGGATGTCGGCATTGGCGGGCGACATCGTGCGGCTGGCGGACGCGACCGGCGTCGATCCACGGGATGCCGTCAAGATGTTTCAGCAGTTCAACCCGGGCGACTTCTTTCCGGCCAGGTTTGCGAAGGTGGCCGAAGGCCCGTGCGAGCCGGCTTCCTTCACCGTCAGCATGGCCCGGAAGGACGTCCGGCTGATGGTGGATGAGGCGGCGGAGCACGGCTGCCCGCTGGTCGTCATGCCGACGGTGGCGGCCCAATATGATGCGGCGATCGCCCGCGGCGAGTCAGCAATGGATGCGTCGGCCGCCTTCCGGCACGAACTCTGACGGTAGATCATCCGGAGAGTCGACGATTTGATCGTCTTGTGGTTTAGGAGGAGATCTCCCGAGTCGTTCATGTTATTTCCGTGGCGTGGTTGGACGGTGTTTTAGCAGTGGCAGCTGATCGAGCAGACGCTCACAATAGTCCCATTGATCAAGCGTCTCCTTCCATGCACCTGGGATCGCATGAACCCCTTTGTAGGCACCCAATACCATTCCGATTGCAATGCTCCGTGACGCATTATCGCCACCGACCATTGCATTGGCTTGAAGCGCTCGTTTTAATCCGTCTTCTTGGTTTGCATACTTAAGAATGAAGTAGAGTGCGCCCGGAAGCGTCCCCTCGGTTGGGCTGGCTTTACCGACTTTGATCGGTTCAGAGCGGCCGATATCCCACAGTCTTGCCATGCTCGTGAGGGCTAGGTCATCCGAGAAAGCCTCTTGAGAGAGTGCCGAGCTAGGATCCGCCTCCTCTGCACATTTCGCAATGGCTTGAGCCGCTTTGTGCTCGAAAAATCCGCCCATGAAGGATGCTACGCTTTCAATCGCATCGAAAGGGGTGGCACCATTGATCACCCGGTGGGTGACGCGGGCAAAAAACTCCCCTCCGCCTAATGCGTGAGTGTCTCTATGGGTGAACATTGTTTTTCTTGCCGCGTCCACCAACTCCTCTTCCGT
>JBBAVO010000516.1:0-1529 GCA_040397635.1 Pirellulales bacterium | reverse complement strand
CAATACCGCGACTGGATGCTGCGGGCCAAGGCCACCCCTTATGAATTCGAAATGAATCTGGAAGCCGGCGGGACGGCGGGTCCGATCGAAGTGGAACTCGGCGCGGGCCGTTGGGATGTGCGGGTCTTGGACGCGCAGAACCAGGTGCTCACGACGGCGTCCGCGGGCGCGGAAGAGGGGACAACGATCATCATCGACGATCCGGCCAGCACGCGCTTGTTAGCAACCCGTGCCGCGGAACTCAATGTCTGGCTGCCCGGGGCGTCCGGTGATTGGAACGCGGCGGCCAACTGGCATCTCGGCGTCGTGCCCGGCGGCACCTATGTGCCGCTGTTCAACAATGGCGGCACCGCTTACCTCGCGACCAATGCGCCCGTCTTATCCGGCGCAGCCCTCATCGGACAAGGGGCCGGAGACGGCACGCTGGAAATCCGCAGCGGCGGTTCGCTCGCCCTCGGCCAGTTGCTCTTGGGGCGCGACAGCGGACGGACCGGCACCTTGGTGGTCGACGGGGGTACGCTTGCCGTGGCGGAAGTTCTGCATGTGGGTGATGGCGCTGACGGCACGGGCGGCCACGGCAACGTCCGGATGGTCTCCGGTTTGCTCGACGCCGGCACGGCGGGCATCCGCTTGGGCGGCGACGGGGGCACGGGTGTGACGGGCAGCTTTGTCCTTTCGGGCGGCGCGCTCCAAGCGGGGGACTTGGTGGTGCGCGCCGGCTCGTCTTTCAGCGATCGCGGCGGCACGATCGACGTCGCCGCGACGATCACCAATCACGGGATTTGGACACTCGACCCGTCCACGGCACTGACGCGGAGCTACAACCTTGCCGGCGCCGGTGCGGTGACCAAGACCGGTTCCGGGACAGTGACGCTCGCCGGTAGCAATGCCTACGCCGGAGCGACCACTGTGGAGTCCGGTTGTCTGGTCATCGATGGCAATCATAGCGCGGCCACCGGTGATGTCGTTGTCCGCTCCGGTGCCGCGCTCGGTGGACGCGGCACGCTCGGCGGCAACCTGATGCTCGAACCCGGTGCCCGCTGGCTCTTGGCCCCGCAGTCTGCGCTCACCGTCGCCGGCGCGGTCAGCGGCGGCTTTACCTTGGCGCAGGTCGAGGGGCTGGACGCGGGGTTGCCGGTCGGTCGCTATCCGCTGATCAATGGCACCGTCGATCCCTCGCAGTTTTCCCCCGTCGGCGCGGCGGCGGCGCAGGACATCGGCGGTGGAAACCTCGCATGGTTCGAAGCGGGCGGCGGATCGCTCACTCTCGTTGTGGCCAGTGCGACACCCAGCTTCGGCGGATGGTTGCAACAAAACGGCCTGCAGGGCCCCGCGGCTGATCCGCTCGCCGCCCCCGCCGGCGATGGTATTGTCAACCTCCTCAAATACGCCTTCAATCTCGATCCCCTGCGCCACGAGGGCACCGGGCAGTATCCCGGCGAATTCCGCGGCCTGCCCTACCTCGAGTCGGCTGCGGCCGGGGATCTGCACTTGATCTATTACCGCGATCCGGCCAAGACCGACATTCG
>JBBAVO010000515.1:0-1535 GCA_040397635.1 Pirellulales bacterium | reverse complement strand
AACCGTTCGGTTCAATGGCATCGGCTGGCACTTCGAGGAAAATTAGCCGAACCAGGCGGCAGCGTCAAGCACCAAGGAAAATTCCGCAAAAACCATCGCGAAAATCTGAAATAACGAGAAATCTCACCTTTCTTCTTCCGCCGCTGGCCGGGGGGAAGGAAGGTTTCTGGGTTCCGGGGCCGGCTGCAACTTCCACTGCGAATACGGGAAATTTGCCGGCATTGACGCGATCGCCCCTCCGATCAGCAGCCGATCTATTTTTTCCAGATCGATGCGGCAAGGGCCGATTACGGGGCTTATGCCCAGCAGTACATTGCCCCGAATACCGGTTGCCGACATCCGTAGCCGGCTCCCATCCGCTGCCACTCCTTCCACAGACAGCCCCTCGCCAGCGGGCGGCTGCGGCTGCTCCCACGGCGTGTCGAGAGCCTCCGGATGGAGCCAGATCAGCCGTGCCACGTCAACACGCGGAATGGCGAGCGGCGTGGCTCGCGGATGGGCCTCGACGGCGATGCGAACCGTCTGGTCATCCATCGAGATGAGCCGCCCCCGGAGATAATCTCCCTCGAATGACCGCAGCACATGCGTCGGCGGCTGCTGCCGCTGCGACCGGGGCAGCATCGTCAGGCTGCGGAATTTTTCAGCCGCCATGGTCTTGCCGGCCGCGGACACGAGTTCCACCGCCTGAACGAGATCAGCCCCAACCGTGACCGGCTCGCTCTCGGGAAGTTGCACGCGAACGCCCTGCTCGTCGATCGCCTCGACCCGGCAGGGCAGCGTCTCTCCGGTCCGCAGGATCAACACCGACCCAAATCGGTTCTGGGCATTTTCCGCCACCCGCGCCGCGTCCGGCGGCACCAGCCTGCCGTGGGCCTGCAGCGCCAACTCGAGCGCCTGTGGATTGCGGCCGAGCTGGGCAATCTGCTGGCGGACCAACGCGACTTCACGCGGTTTATCCTGGCCGGCCCGCTGCAGCCGGAGCTGCAGCCTGCTCCCCACCCTGCCCCGCAACAAATGCTGGGCATCCTCCAGCGACAACCCATTCGTTTCCACGAACCGGCCATCCCCCCGTGGTGCGATGGCGAAGATCACCTCACCAGGCTGAATGCCCGCACTACGGGCGGCAGACCCTGCAACCAGCCCCACCACGGCAGGCCGGCCGTTGATGCTGCCGATGTGGCCCCCGATCCCGCCGACCGCCCCGGCCGCAGCCGCATCGGCCCGCGGTGGCTCCACGTATGTGATCGTTGCCTGCGGCTGCCGGCCATCCACGGTCAACGCCAGCGGGCTGGCGGACAGACTGCCAAGCGGCCGCCAGGCGAGAGTCCCAACGCCGGCCGCTGTATCGCCAGTTCCGGCGGAGTCGCCACTCACCAGACAGCCCCAGACGGATCCCTCATCGCAGACGAGTCGCCCGCCCCTGCCCGAAAGGGTCTTGCCGGCTTCCGAACGCCCGCTGTTGGCGAGCGTTGCCAAGGTGGCGATCGGCAGGGAAATCGGGTCGTCAATGGCCGGATGCGTGAGCCAGACAACGC
>JBBAVO010000514.1:0-1541 GCA_040397635.1 Pirellulales bacterium | reverse complement strand
GGTGAGTGGCGAGCATCGCTCACGAGACGTCTTTGTCGTGCCTTTGACGAGTAAGTCCGACCGGATGATCGAGGGCGAGTTCAGCCTTGCCGACTGGCAGGGAGCCGGGCTGAACGTGGCTTCATTCGTCAAGCGCGGGCTGTACACGATCCACGAATCGCTCGTCATAGAAATGGTCGGCCGACTCGGCACCGACGATGTGAGACAAATCGACGCAGCGCTACGACAGTGGTTGAGTGTCTGACGGGCCTGGCACAGAGCTTCGGCACGATTTCAACCGAGGGCCGAGGAGCTATTGAGCGATGACACAGAAATCTCCTGATCGCGACACGACGATCGAAGACATTCACGCGACTCGGCGACGCATCGCCGAAAAGTTCGGGCACGATCTCGCGGCAATCTTCGAGGACGCCAAAAAGCGGCAAGCCACCTCCGGCCATGAAATCTGGCGACCGAAGCCTAACTCATCGGGCAAATCCCCGAGTTCCTGACGTCATGACGGATTCCCGCAGTTCCACCTCAGACTCGACCGCGAGCGCTGCGACGTGCGGCCGAGCCGCCAGGTCCCGGCCCTCTGATGAACGCCCCTCTGGAAACCAACACGCCCCGCCCGCGGCCCCTTTTCGAAACTCTGGGGCGTCGTGATCGATGGCTGACATTGGCCTCGGTCGCCCTTGCTGGTAGAGCGTGACCGCCATAAAGTGGAGAGGACTTCTGTCCCCCTGGAGCCCGCAATGAGCTCGACCACATACAAGATCATCGTGGAGCAGCACGAAGACGGATTTGTCGCATACCCACTCGGGTTTGCCGGCTGCGTTGTCGGCCAAGGCGACACGGCAGCTGAAGCGATCGCAGACGTTCAATCTGCGATTCGCTTTCATATCGAGACCTTCGGGAAGGACGCCTTCGCGGACGACTCTCAGCTCCTTCATGCCTACATGACCGAAACCGAACTCGTGAATGCGGACTGATGGGCAAGTTTCCCAAGGACGCATCCCGAGCACGCGTTGTTACGGCACTCGAAGCTCTTGGCTTCCAGGTGGTCCGCGAGCGCGAGCACATCGCCATGGTGCGAGAGAATGCAGACGGGTCGAAGACCCCCCTGACACTCCCAAACCACAAGACGATCAAGTCGTCGACTCTCCGGATGATCTGCCGTCAGAGTTCGATCGCCCGAGAAGATTTTCTAACGGCTTACGAACAGACGTGAGCCAACGGCGGCCACGTTTACCCGCATAGTCGACGGTTGAACTGCCGAGCCTGAGCACGGCGTAACGCGTTGCTTTCCGCGAGATAGACACCACGGCCGTCCAACCAGTTACCCGGTGTCACGCGGAGATGGCGTGGGCAGCCGGCGATTACTCCGCCACATGCCGGAATGCGGCGGACGAATCCATTGCTGACTCGCCGCGGGCGATCGCCGCATCGTACTGGGCCGCCAAGATCCCGGACTTTTAGCCCGACGGAGACCCAGTTCCGCCTCAGACTCGACCACGAGCGCTGCAACGAGCGGCCGAGCCGCCAGGCTCCGGTTCCGTGGA
>JBBAVO010000513.1:0-1561 GCA_040397635.1 Pirellulales bacterium | reverse complement strand
ATTCAGTCAGGCTCCGGCAGATGGTGGCCCGGGACTTCGAGCAGATTCAGGCCAGCGTCGGAGAAATGCTCGTGGATCGGCCCCGCAGGAATATTCTCAGGCGTGGGAATGTTGGAGGTGCCGTATGACCAGCGACATGGAGTTGGTCGTCGGAGTGGATGGCATGGCCCGGTGCATCTATGGAGAAGAGTTGGACCTGCGGGAACTCGGGAAGTTGCAGATCACCCGGGCGAGCCACGTGGAGCCAGATAGAGACGGCTTCTGGTGGGCGGATATGGGGCCTGTTGCTGGACCTGTCTTGGGGCCCTTCAGGAACCGGACGGAGGCGCTGCAGGCGGAGAGGGGGCGGCTGACAAACTACCGCCAGTTTCGGAACGGCTCGTAGATGCGGAAGGCGAAGAACAATTCGCTGGCACTAAACGCGGAGCCGATGACTTCACTTCCAACTGGCACCGGTACATACGAGATCACGCCGGTTGACGTGCTGTTCGCAATTTGAAAGTAGCGATACCCGATATCGAGCGTGATCCGGTCAGTAATCGCGTAAGCAGTGCCGCCACCGGCCTGCCACGCAAACGTGCTCACGTTGTTCGTCGTGGCAATCTGATAGTTCGGCGGCGAAAAATCACCCGCTGGCTGTTTCAGATAGGAGAACCGGTAGCCACCGCCGCCGATCCCGCCGCCGAGGTAGAGCGACAGTCGGTCTGTGGCTTGGTAGTCCCGCCAGAGATTCACGAGGGTCGACCATCCGTTTTTGGCCGATGACGTGAACCGCCATTCCTCAAGGCCTATGGGCGCTTCGAACGTGGTGCCTCGTTGGCTGACGAGATTATCCCGGCTCCGGCCTTCGAACTCGACACGCCAGTCGCGGTCGAGCGCTTCGAATGCAAGGCCAATGGCACCGCCCGCAGTAAACAGCGATTGGTTGGCGGCAGGACTGGGCGACGGATCACCCGCCCCGTTCCCGTTGGGGCCAAGGGGCGTGGCGAGGGTGGCAAAGGAGCCACCGATGATGCCGGCAACGTAGAGCCGTCGTGCGACGCTTTCACCACGGGAAAGACCGACCGGCTCAATGAGATCGTCCAACGCTGACGCTTCGTCCGTCTGCTGGAGATCGATTGGGGCACCGAGTGCTTCAATGCTGGGCCCGACATCATCGCCGGCACTAGCTCGTACGGCGCAGGTGCACACAACTGCTGCCAGCAAGATGAAAAGCCGTTCCATCGCCGCCCCCTCACTCATCCTTCTATGAAGTCCCCCTTTTATGAACGTCCGGGCCAACTGAAATATCTATCCCTCCGAGTTTGCGCTGAGCCGTCTTAGCCACAGCCCCTACCTTCGCTCCCGGGAGTTGTTCGGCCAGCCCGCACAGCCCGCCAAAGTACGCACCGCTTTTTATCGCCTAACCGCCCCAGATCGTTTCTGTGGGCGGCTTTCTCGTTCTCCCGTCGGCCCCTCTGGCTGTCGGGCGTTTTCCCTGTCCGTTTCCCCTTTTCCATGGAGATGCTCTGTCATGAGTGACCTCGAACTGATCGACGCCGTGGCCCATGTCACCGGTGAG
>JBBAVO010000512.1:0-1577 GCA_040397635.1 Pirellulales bacterium | reverse complement strand
GGCACCTTGCGGGCGTTGCCGGCCTGGCCAAACTGCACCATCCGCTCCGCGCAGACCTTCTTCATGGCCTCGCGGGCCGGCTTGAGATAGTCGCGGGGATCGAACTTCTCGGGGCTCTCCCAGAGCACCTTGCGGACGGCGCCGGTGATCGCCATGCGGCAGTCGGTATCGACGTTGATCTTCCGCACGCCGTGCTTGATGCCCCGCTGGATCTCCTCCACGGGCACGCCCCACGTCTGGGGCATCTTGCCGCCAAACTTGTTGATGATGTCCTGCAGTTCCTGTGGCACGCTCGACGAGCCGTGCATCACGAGGTGGCAGTTGGGAAGCCGCCGGTGGATCTCCTCGATCTGCTTCATGGCCAGCACCTCGCCGTCGGGCTTCCGCGTGAACTTGTAGGCGCCGTGGCTGGTGCCGATGGCGACGGCCAGCGCGTCCACACCGGTGTCGGCCACGAACGATGCAGCCTCCGCTGGATCGGTGAGCAGCTGATCGTGCGAGAGTTGCCCCTCGGCGCCGTGGCCGTCTTCTGCCTCGCCGTGACCGCTCTCCAGCGAACCGAGACAGCCGAGTTCACCCTCCACCGACACACCCCGCGCGTGGGCCATCTTCACGACCTCCTTCGTCACCTTGACGTTGTAGTCGTAATCGGCCGGCGTCTTGCCGTCCTCCTTGAGCGAGCCGTCCATCATCACGCTCGTAAAGCCGTTGTCGATCGCGCTCACGCACGTGGCAGTCGAGTTGCCGTGATCCTGATGCATGGCGATGGGGATCCACGGATAGAGCTCGGCGGCGGCGAGCATCAGGTGGCGGAGGTAATTGTCCTGGCTGAAGCTGCGGGCGCCGCGGGACGCCTGCACGATCACCGGCGACTCCGTCTCCTTGGCCGCCTCCATGATCGCCTGGATCTGCTCCATGTCGTTGACGTTGAAGGCGGCAATGCCGTACCCGTTCTCGGCGGCGTGATCGAGCAGGATGCGCATGGGAACGAGCGGCATGGGAGCGTCTCCGATGGTGGGCGGGAAGGTCTGGACGACTGGAGGCCGCTGGTCGGCCTCAAAACGGACGGGTGAGATCATACGGAAAAAACAGACGTGATAGAATCCCCGCAGCACGACCGCCCCGCCTGCCGGATGCTGCACGCATGGACCTCCGCCCCACCACCGATCCGATCCGGAGCTTTCTCTACGTCGCCGGGGGCTGGATCTGCGTGGGCCTGGCCGTGGTGGGGGCCTTGCTGCCTCTCGTTCCGACGACCCCCTTCCTACTGCTGGCGAGTTGGTGCTTTTACCGTGGCTCTCCCCGCATCCATGCCTGGCTGCACCGCTCCAAGTTGTTTGGGCCCACGCTCGATGATTGGCAGCACTACCACGGCATCCGGCAGACGATGAAGCGACGCGCCATTGTGATGGTGGCCGCCGTCGTCGGCTGCAGCCTGCTGCTCAACAGCCTGCCCTGGTGGCTGCGGTACATCGCCTTGGCCGCCGTCGCGGTCGGTCTCTACGTGATCTGGACCGTGCCGACGCTGCCCGACGACGCCCCGCGCGCGCCTCGCACGATCGTGGAGTGACGCGCCG
>JBBAVO010000511.1:0-1578 GCA_040397635.1 Pirellulales bacterium | reverse complement strand
CAACATGCGGATGGCCGCCCGCGGCGACGACCGCTTCCCCAAGCACATGCAGCAGAGCCAGGGGCCGCTCACCTTCGCGATCGTTGACGAGGTGGACAACATCCTCATCGACGAGGCCCGCACGCCGCTGATCATCTCCGGCCCCGCCCACGACGACGTCACGAAATACACCAAGGCCGATCAGATCGCTCGGCAGCTGGTGGCCGACCGCCACTTCGAGGTCAAGGAGAAGGAACACACCGTGTCCCTCACCGAGGAGGGCGTGCGGACGGCCGAGAAGCTCGCCGGAGTGGAGAGCTTCTACACCGCGGGCAACATGGAATGGCCCCACCTCATCGACAACTCGCTCAAGGCCCACCATCTCTACAAGCGCGACGTCAACTACGTCGTGCAGAACGGCGAGGTGGTGATCGTTGATGAGTTCACCGGCCGCCTCATGCCGGGGCGGCAGTGGTCCGACGGCCTGCACCAGTCGGTCGAGGCGAAGGAAGGAGTGAAGGTCAAGGAGGAGTCGCAGACCCTCGCCACCGTCACGCTGCAGAACTTCTTCAAGCTCTACAAGAAGGTGGGCGGCATGACCGGCACCGCCATGACCGAGGCGAACGAGTTCTGGAAGATCTACAAGCTCGACGTGATCGCCATCCCGTCCAACCGCGGCATGAAGCGACTCAATCATCCCGACGTCATCTACCGCACCGAGCGGGAGAAGTGGGTCGCCGTGGCCGACGAGGTGGAGCGGATCAACCGCTGGGACACGCTGGCCATGACCGACGGCACGTGGAAGATCGGCACGATCCTCAAGACGGCCGACGGACAGCATGAGTTCCAGCCGAAAGGCGAGCGGACGACCGAGATGGTGCCAGTCGCCAAGGTGAAGGAGGTCCAGAAGAAGGGCCTGCCCGTGCTGGTCGGCACCGTCTCCATCGAGAAGAGCGAACGGCTCTCCGATCTGCTCGAGAAGCGGGGCGTGGACCATCAGGTGCTCAACGCCAAGCAGCACAAGCGTGAGGCCGAGATCATCTCGCAAGCGGGGAGACTCGGCGCCGTCACGATCGCCACCAACATGGCCGGCCGTGGAACCGACATCATCCTCGGGGGCAATCCCGACACGCTCGCGTGGGCGAAGCTTCAGGACACCTATGCGACGCGGCTCGACGTGCCCAAGGAGGAGTGGGACGCGCTCGTCGCCGAAATCTCGGCCCACCACAAAATGAAGGAAGAGGGTGCGGTCGTCCGCGACATGGGCGGCCTACAGATCGTGGGCACCGAGCGGCACGAGGCCCGCCGCATCGACCTTCAGCTCCGCGGCCGCTGCGGACGCCAGGGCGACCCCGGCTCGAGCCGGTTCTTCCTCTCGCTCGAAGACGACCTGATGCGGATCTTCGCCGGCGAGTGGGTGAAGAACGTGCTCACCAGGCTCGGCATGCAGGATGGCGAGGCGATCGAGAGCCGGATGGTGACCCGCCGGGTCGAGGCCGCACAGAAGAAGGTCGAGGAGCGGAACTTCGAGGTCCGCAAGAACCTGCTCGAATACGACGAGGTGATGGACGAGCAGCGGAAGCGGGTCTACGGCTTCCG
>JBBAVO010000510.1:0-1582 GCA_040397635.1 Pirellulales bacterium | reverse complement strand
TTCTTGTGCGACTCCGGGGGCGGCATCAGTTCGTCCGCGTCGGTCGCGTTGACCCGCGATACGAGCGTGCTTTCGGCGGGCTTGCCCGGCACGATCGCGCCAGCTGCCATGGCGTCGTTCCGGAGATCGAGCCGGAGGTCGGCCTGCCGATGGCTGGCGTCGGGGCCATGGCAAAAAAAGCAGTTGTCCGAAAGAATGGGCCGGATGTCGCGGTTGAACGAAACCGGAGCCGCCGACACGGCTGACGCCGACAGAACGCATGCCACGAATGCACACGCCGTAAGGCGGCAACGGCTTGCAAAGCTGTGCACCATAGGATCGCTCCTTTGGAGAACACCCGCTTCGCCGCCAGGAGTGCACACGCACCGGCCTGACGCGGATCGTCCAGGAAAGGAGGGCAGCAGAGGAAAGCAGAAGCGAAAGGCTGCCACGCCTCATCCCGGGCAATCGATCGGCGGTACCGGACGGCCTCGGGAGCCGTCCAGCCAACACGAAATCCTCGTAATACACTATATCCTCGGTTCCGGGTCGGTACAGTCTTTGGATAGAAAAGGGCGGGACGCATGGAGATTTGCGCAGGCCGGCATGTTTTATCGCCGAACGTCTGGACAAAGTCGGTCGAGGTCTACGACGCGACCGTCCGATTGGCCGTGCCGCAGCCTGAGGCGTTTGCGGCAGCCCTGGCCCGGATCGACGCCGCCCTCCCGCAGCGTCGCGGGCTCTTCGGAGTGTTTACGCCAGACTCGACGGACCAGACGTCCGTCCGCACCGACTGCCCTCGACTGCTCGGACAGATCGCGCTGACACTGCAGACCCAGGCCCGTCCGCCGGAGACCACGTTCCTGCGGGTGATGCACGCGGGAGAACCAGGGCTTTTTCGGATCGTTCTCGAAGGCCACGACCCGGTGCTGGCCGAGGCCTGCCTTCGCGAGGCTGCCGCGATCCTCGATCGCGGTCTCGCAGGAGACCTACCCGACCTCGCGCCGCTCGTCGATCGCCTCACGGAGCTCGCCGACGACGTCTGCGTCGGCCCGGGGACGATGCTGATCGTCCGTGCCGCAGCAGCCCGAGGTGTTCCCTGGCGGCGGGTCGGCGCGGAGAGCATGGTGCAGTTCGGCCACGGCATCTTCCAACGCCGCATCTGGACCGCGGTGACCGACCGCACGTCGTCGATCGCCGAGGGCATCGCGGTCAGCAAGCAGCTGACCAAGGACGTGCTCGCAGCGGCGGGTGTACCGGTACCTCTTGGCCGTGTGGTCTCGTCGGCCGCCGAGGCCTGGGAGACCGCGCAGGCAGTCGGCATGCCCGTCGTCGTCAAGCCGGCCGACGGGAACCACGGACGGGGCGTGTTCCTGAACCTCTCCTGCCGTGAGGAGATCGAACGCGCTTTTCCCGTGGCGTCCAGTGAAGGAAGGCGGGAGCAGACCGTCGTCGTCGAGCAGTTCGTACCCGGCGTCGAACACCGCCTCCTGGTGGTTGGCAACCAGATGGTGGCCTGCGCCAAGGGGGAGCACATCTACGTGACCGGCGATGGCCACCACTCGATCGCCGAACTGATCGATCTCCAGATCAACTCCGATCC
>JBBAVO010000509.1:0-1591 GCA_040397635.1 Pirellulales bacterium | reverse complement strand
GACCCCAGATCGCCAACTGGTGCCTCGGGCTCGGCGGCGTGCTGGCGGTGCTCGGCATCCTCGCCATCGCCGCCCCGTGGGTGGCGTCAACCGTCATCGACTATCTCTGCGCCGGCACGCTGATCGCGGCCGGCATCTCGCAGCTCGGCATGGCGGCGGGCACCTGGACGTGGCGGGGCTTCTGGCTCGCACTCGTCTGCGGGGCGCTCTCGGTCGTGGCTGGCGTGGCCATGCTGGCGATCCCAGTCGAGGGCATTCATGCCCTGGTCACGTTTCTCGGCATCCTGATCCTGCTCCAGGCGGCCGCCAAACTGACGGCCGCGTTTTCCGTGCCTCGCGAATTCCCCCGCGGCTGGATCCTCTTCGACGGGATCATCACGGCGGTGCTCGGCGGCATCCTGCTCACAAGCCCCGCCAGCCAGGCCGGCCTCTACCTGGGAACGCTGATCGGCATCAACCTGCTCTCGAGCGGGATCGCGTCGGCCGCCGCGGGGTTCACGCTCCGCCGGCCGTTGGGCTAGGCCTACGGCAGCTGAATCGCCACCGGCTCGCTCTCCGTGCCAGCTGCCTCGGCCGCTGCCATATCGCGAATCTCCTGCGAGATCTTCATCGAGCAATACTTCGGTCCGCACATGCTGCAGAAGTGGGCGCTCTTGAACGTCTCCTGCGGGAGCGTCTGGTCGTGGTATTTCCTCGCCGTCTCCGGGTCGAGCGACAGCCGAAACTGCTCGTTCCAGTCGAAGTTGAACCGGGCACGTGACAGGGCGTCGTCACGCACGCGGGCATTCTTGCGGTGCCGGGCCAGGTCGGCGGCATGGGCCGCGATCTTGTAGGCGATCACTCCCTGCTTCACGTCCTCGGCATCCGGGAGCCCCAGATGCTCCTTCGGAGTCACGTAGCAGAGCATGGCCGCACCGCTCCAGCCAGCGAGCGCCGCGCCGATCGCACTGGTGATGTGGTCATAGCCCGGCGCGATGTCGGTGACCAGCGGGCCGAGCACATAGAAGGGCGCCTCGTCGCACTCCTCCATCTGCCGCTTGATGTTCATGTCGATCTGGTCCATGGGCACATGCCCCGGCCCCTCCACCATCACCTGGCAGCCCTTCTTCCAGGCCCGCCGCGTCAGTTCGCCGAGCACGTGCAGTTCCGCAAACTGTGCCTCGTCACTGGCATCGGCGATCGAACCAGGCCGCAGGCCGTCGCCGAGGCTCCAGGTGACGTCGTATTCGCGGAAGATGTCGCAGAGGTCCTCGAAGTGGGTGTAGAGAGGATTCTGCTGGCGGTGGGTCATCATCCAGCGGGCGATCAGCGAGCCGCCGCGGCTGACGATGCCGGTGATCCGGTGCATCGTCAGCGGCAGGTGCTCCTGCAGGAGCCCCGAGTGGACGGTCATGTAGTCAACCCCCTGCTGCGCCTGCTTCTCGCACATGTCGAGAAAGTGCTGCGGCCGCATGTCGTCGATGTCGCCGCCGAGTTCCTCGAGCATCTGGTAGATCGGCACCGTGCCGATCGGCACCGGCGACGCGTCGATGATCGCCTGCCTGATCGTGTCGATGTCCTTGCCCGTCGAGAGATCCATCACCGTGTCGGC
>JBBAVO010000508.1:0-1595 GCA_040397635.1 Pirellulales bacterium | reverse complement strand
AATGGCGAGGACAGAGCCACGCAGGGGCAATCGAAGCCGCTTGATTCCTTGGTGCCGGAGCCGGCAGCCGAACATCCAGAGGCAGCCGTAGGAGCGGCTGGACAAACCCCCATTCCCGGCCCGGCCTCGCGGGGTAGATCAGGGTTGGCCGGTGGCCGTGGTGACGTATGCTGTGCCTAGGCTGGCCTACCGCCGGTGCATTCAGGATGAAAAACATGACGCATCGCGATGCACGAGAAGACTGGCGAAGGTTCGACGCCGCAGCGATTCCCAGCAAGGAGTCGACGCCTCATCTCGACCGGTTTCTGGCAGATGTGGCTGCGACGGCCGCGGGCCGGCCACCTCTCGCCCTGCTCGACATCGGGTGTGGTGATGGCCGGTTAACGAAGCGACTCCACGACCGCGGCTTCTCAGTCACCGGGGTCGACGTGAGCCCTGCCGCTGTGCGTGCCGCTCAGGCGTTGGCTGCCACCATCGATGAGACGGGTCGCCCGCTCCGGTTCCACGAGGCCGACATGGCTGCCGACGATCCGCCCCGGCTCGACGCTGCGCCATTCGATGTCGTCGTCTGTCAGCTCGTGCTGTCGATCATCGGAGATGAAGGACATCGGCGCAACCTGCTGCGGCATGCGCGGAGCAGCCTCGTGCCGGGTGGCTGGCTCTACCTGTCGGCCTCTGGCGTGTCTGATGCGATCAACCCTGGGTATGCTCGGCTGTATGCCGCGGACTTTCCCCAGACCGGCGAAAGGCACACCTACTACTCGCGGGACGCCGAAGGGCGGATTCTCTATGCGACCCATCATTTCACGAGCGAGGAACTGGCTTCGCTGCTCGAGCAGGAGGGATTCAGCGATCGTACGGTGACGACCGAGCGCGAGGCGAGCAGCAGACGGCCCGACGAAGCGGCGTATTTTCTCTACGCAACCTGTCGCAACGGATCACGCACGCCCTGCATAAGGTCGCCGCTCAGTCCGCAGCCGTGGACGTGATGATGGAGTGGATCGCGGCCACCGCGTCCTCTGCCAGTGCCTGCAAGTGGGCACGCCCATCTACCGGCCCTGCGTGGCCAACAACCGGGCTGATACCAAGTTGGGGCCGGCGTCACCGGCGATGCAGGCCAACCAACAGGCGACCGAATGATCGACTAGGAGGTGGCTCCTGCCGCACGGTAGAATCCAGTTCCCCTGAGTCCGAAGGAGTTTTCAAGTGGCGACTGCTGACACATACCCACATATCGTCCTCGCTAATGACGGCAAGGCCGTCATCGAGGGCACTCGGTACACCGTCGAGCACATCGCCGCGGAGCAGTATTTTTACGGCTGGTCAGCGGAGGAGATTCTGCGGCAGCATCCAGACCTGCGGCCAGCCGAGGTTTATGCGGCACTCGCTTTCTTTCACGACCACCACGACAGCATGGTCGCCGCCATCGAGGCGGGGAAAGCTCGGGCTGAGCGGGCCCGCGGGCCGGAGTCCGTCTCCCGCGATGAGCTGCTCCGACGTCGCTCCGCGGCGCAGAGCCGCAACGGGTGACGCACCCAATTGACGTTCTCCCCATTTCTTGATCCATCCGGGATGTTAGGTTTTTGAACCTTGGC
>JBBAVO010000507.1:0-1598 GCA_040397635.1 Pirellulales bacterium | reverse complement strand
GGCGGCTGATACTTGAGCGGCTCCGCCCCGGCCGACCCTTCGCCGCCGTCGCCCACCAGTTCGATCTCATAGAGCGCCGTGACGCTGTGCCCGGCCCCAATCTCGCCGGCATCCTTCCTGTCGTTGCGAAAGTCCTCGGCCGCCATGATCCGGTTCTCGTAGCCGATCAGCCGGTACGAGGCCACCTGCGCCGGGTTGAACTCTACCTGGATCTTTACATCCTTCGCGATCGTGATCGTGCTGCCCGTGAGCTGCTCCACGAGCACCTTCCGCGCCTCGCGGGCGCCGTCGATGTAGGCGTAGATGCCATTGCCGTTGTCGGCGATCTTTTCCATCTTCGCGTCCTGCAGGTTGCCTTCGCCGAAGCCGAGCACCGTGAGAAACGTGCCGCCGGCCGCCCTCTGCTTGATCAGGTCCACGAGCGCCTCGTCGCTGGTCACACCCACGTTCAGGTCGCCGTCGGTGGCGAGGATCACCCGGTTCACGCCGCCAGGGATGAACCGCTCCGCCGCCTGCTCGTAGGCCAGGTTGATGCCGGCGCTGCCATGCGTGGAGCCACCCGACGAGAGCGATTCGATCGCCGCGAGAATTTTTCCCGTTTGGTCGCCGCTGGTGGCGGGGAGCTTCACGCCTGCATCGCCGGCGTAGGTGACGATCGCCACCGAGTCGTTTTCCGTAAGCTCCTCGACCAGCATCGCGAGGGCCTGCTTCACCAGCGGCAGCTTGTTCGCCGCTGCCATCGAGCCCGACACGTCGATGAGAAACACGAGGTTGCCGGCGGGCCGCTCGCGGCGGTCGATGTCACGGCCCTCGAGGCCGATGCGAACCAGACGCCGGCCGGAGTGCCAGGGGCACTCGACCGCTTCGAGCGTCACCGAGAACGGCCTGTCGCCGCCGGGCTGCGGGTAGTCGTAGCGGAAATAGTTCACCATCTCCTCGATCCGCACTGCATCCCGGGGCGGCAGCCGACCGGAGGTGAGAAACCTGCGCACGTTGGCATACGACGCCGTATCGACGTCGATCGAAAACGTGGAGAGCGGCTGCTCCGAAGATGTCCGCGGCCGGTTCTCGTCAAACCGGGCATACCGCTCGCCGGCCTGTGCATCCTGCTGCTGTCGCTGACCTCCGACAGACTGCGTTGCGAGTTCCCGGGCATCGCGGTCGCCGGCCGACCTGCGGGCTCCGGGAGCCGGTGCGGCAGCCCGCTCCACAGCATCCGCCTCACGGGCACGAAGACTATTGGCTGCCATCATCGGCGCCGGCGCGGCAGGCATCAGAGTCCCCCTCGCAGCCCCCAATCGGTCTTTCGACTTGTCGACCTGCTCCGTGGCTGATCTTTTTTCCAACGCCGACTGATCGCTCGCCAACGTCGACACAGATGGTTGTCCCTTCGCCCGCTCCTGGAGAGCGATCGCCACGCCTTCCGTTCGGACTTCCGACCGACGCTGGGCGATCTCACGAGCCATTCGCGGCTGCAACTCCAAGGGCCGCACGAGCACCGCCGTCACCATCACCAGCACTGCCGCCAGCAACGAAGCGGCAAGTGCCAGCCCCCTGCCGAACCGGCTCCGGGCAGGCTGCGGAGCGACGACGACATC
>JBBAVO010000506.1:0-1601 GCA_040397635.1 Pirellulales bacterium | reverse complement strand
CCTTCCGCACCGAACTCTCTGCCTACTTGGGCGAGGGGCTCAACCAACTGCTCCTCGACCACTCCGTCCGCACCACGGTCCGCCAACCAAGCGACGGCACCGGCTTCCTGCTGGGCCTCTACATGCTCGTGCCGCTCTTGTTGATGGCCGGCTTCTGGATGACGCTCAAGCGGGCCCGCGATCCGCTCGGCAACTCTGGCTTCCTAGGCAGCTTCTCGAAGTCGCCCGCCAAGCGATACGGCGCAGGCGACAAGCAGGTGACCTTCGCCGACGTGGCGGGACTGGAGCAGGTGAAGGCCGACCTCCAGGAGATCGTCGAATTCCTCAAAGACCCCAAGAAGTTTCAGCGGCTCGGCGGCCGCGTGCCCAAGGGAGTGCTGCTGATGGGCCCGCCGGGCACCGGCAAGACGCTGCTCGCCCGGGCCGTGGCCGGCGAGGCGGGCGTGCCCTTCTTCTCAATCTCCGGCAGCGAGTTCATCCAGATGTTCGTGGGCGTGGGGGCATCGCGGGTGCGTGACCTCTTCAAGACCGCCAAAGATGCCTCGCCGGCGATCCTCTTCATCGACGAGATCGACGCAGTCGGCCGTGTTCGAGGCGCCGGGCTCGGCGGCGGCCACGACGAACGCGAGCAGACACTCAACCAGATATTGAGCGAGATGGATGGGTTCAGTCCGTCGGAGTCGGTGATCATTCTCGCTGCCACGAACCGCCCCGACGTGCTCGACCCCGCCCTCCTGCGGCCGGGCCGCTTCGACCGCCATGTCACCGTCGATCGACCCAACCAAAAGGCCCGCCTCGCGCTCTTCAAGGTGCACACACGAAACGTGCCGCTCGCCCCCGATGTCGACCTCGAGCGGCAGGCCAACGGCACCGTCGGCCTCACCGGCGCCGACATCCGCAACTTGGTCAACGAGGCCGCCCTCTGGGCCACTCGCAACAACAAAGACGCCGTGGGCGCCGACGACTTCGACTACGCCCGTGACAAGGTGCTGATGGGGCCAAAGCGGGAGGAACTGCTCACCGGCCGCGAGAAGAAGATGACGGCCTACCACGAGGCCGGCCATGCGCTCGCCGCCTGGCTCTTGCCCGGCGTTGACAAGCTCCACAAGGTGACGATCATCCCGCGGGGCCGGGCCCTGGGCGTGACGCAGCTCGTGCCCGAGGAAGACCGCATGAACATCGGCGAGTCCGACCTCAACAACCGGCTGGCCTTCATCCTCGCCGGCCGTGCGGCCGAGAAACTCGTCTTTGGCGAGTATTCGGCCGGCGCCGAAAACGACCTGCAGCAGGCGACGCGGATCGCCCGCAAGATGGTGTCGCACTGGGGCATGAGCGAACGGGTGGGGCCGGTGGCCTGCCACGGCTCCAACGAGCAGCCCTTCCTCGGCCGCGATGTCTACGAGCAGCGTGAATACGGCGAACACACGGCGCAGATCATCGACGAGGAGGTGTCGCGGCTGCTGGCGGAAGCGGCCGTCCGAGCCTCCGCCCTGCTCTCCGAACAACGCGTCAAGCTCGACCGCCTCGCCAATGAGCTTGAGGCTCGCGAGATGCTCGACGACACCGAGGTCGTGGAGATCATCGGCCCGGCCACGCCCCGC
>JBBAVO010000505.1:0-1632 GCA_040397635.1 Pirellulales bacterium | reverse complement strand
GCCGATGTCTTTGCCCGGATCGAGTCGCTGCTCGACGAATACGCCGCGGCGTGACACAGAGAAAAGGGACGCACCCAGTCCTGTTCGGCACGGGATGTGCTTCCCCCCGTGGCGGCAAGTTTTTAACTTGTCCGTGTCGCCGGCATCGGTTCCACAAGTTAAAAACTCGTGGCCACGGGGCCGGCAAAAGAGCTGCGTCCCCTTTTCATGCCCATGCCCGGAGGAGCGTTATTCGGAGGAGCCGCCTCCGGCCGACAGGCGTGAGCGGAGAGTTCCGAGATAGATGTCGTCGCGGACTTCGTCGTAGACGTTTTCGTCGGCGACGTGATACCACTGTGATGTCGTGAACCGCCGCTTCTGCTCGTGCCGCCCGCCTTGTTGAAACGGGCCTATCCAACCATCGCCCTTCTGCCCGCCGCCATATCCGTTGTTGTCGCTGACACGCCGCGTCGAACCATCGGCAAACAGCACGTTCGCGAAGCCCCCAGCGAGGACTCCGGCGGGATTGGCTGCATTGATGACCTTCTTCGCCTTGGCCCTCGGGGCGATGTCACTGATTTCGTGGACATAGGGTGTGTTCGCACCGGCCGACCACGTCCAAGCGGGACGGCCGAAGGATTGTTTGGCTCGGAGAGCGGCTGCGACCACCGCATTTGGGCCATCTGTGAATGATTCAAGTGTGAAGTCGCCACCCTTGACGATCCGCTTACGGCCGGTTGGATCAATAAAACTGTTGATGGTCGAGGCGACGGCTGTATCCATCGGACCATTTTCCCAATCGTATGTCATGCTTCCAGTCTGAGCGGGACCCAACAGCGCAATCTTGTCTGCCGATGTCAGCAGTGAAGGGTCGCCGAGATGCGTGGTAGAGAGCGGTCCGTCGCCGTCCCGCGGGCTCGACTGCCCGTCACTGTCGTCGGCATCACAGCCGCCGTAGGCGGGACCGCCCGCCGGAAATCTCTCGGGGTTGATGATGTTGTCACCGCGACTGAAGTGCCACGTCGTGGCGAAGTTCGTATTGTAGCCGTCGTCCCACACGGTCTGTGATGTGCCAAAGTAGGTGGTGCCACGCACTTGCGAAGGATGGACGACAACCGCGCCATCGCTCGGTCTCCGAGTGGTGTTGGTCACCCAGCGGACTTCGTTGAAAGCGAACAGATAGTGCTGCAGCGACTCGCTCTCTCCAGCCCCGCAGGCAACACCAAAAACCCCATTGACCTTGTATTGATTGAGCGGGTCGAGCGACTTGCCCGTGTTGGCAAATTTGCCGTTCACGAGGTCAGCCACCCACCCCACCTTCGTGATGTCGCCATCACGCATGTGGTCGTACGCGCCGCTGCTCAGTCGCCCTTGGCTGTCGAGCGTGGAGAAGTCCATGAACCCCCTGCCAAATGACTGCATGATCGCAGCCTGAGCTCCCGCCTTCGCCGTCTGCTGAACCGCCGCCAGGTTGGGCAGCAACAGGCCAAGCAGAATCCCCACGATGGCGATGACGACAAGCAGCTCGACGAGTGTGAAACCAACACGGCTCCGAATAGTCATCTGATGGTCAACTCCTGTTGGATGCTGGAGGATCCTGGTGGATGCTGAAGGATGTGGTGGATGCCGGAGGAATTCCGCCGGTAGTTCTGG
>JBBAVO010000504.1:0-1645 GCA_040397635.1 Pirellulales bacterium | reverse complement strand
ACGATGCCGGCGATCCAGGCCAGCTGCCAGACCATGCCCTTGAAATAGCCGAGCAGCGCGGCCCCAGCGAGAATGCCGAGCATGACGAGGTCATAACCTTCGAGAGCCACTCCAACCTCCAGTGATCAGTGACCAGCGCTGGTCGGAATGCCTCCGAGCCATCTATTGTTGGAGTGTAGGGATTGCCCCGACCGGGAGCGAAGTCCAAACCGCGGCAAGAAAACCGCAGGCGACAAAAACTACCCAAGCACCCCAAGTCACGCAGGCCTCCCTGGCAAACAGCAGCGGAAGCTGCCGACAACCCTGACAGCCCAAACCACGCACCCGATTTTTATTACGCACGACTCGCACTCACCGCCAACCCCCTGTACGTGGCGACCTGTGCCGAATGCGTGATCTTTTCTAGCGAGCAGTGCAGGGGGGCCGCCGACCGCGCAGCCGACGCTGAATCTCCAAACGTGCCGACGCTTCCAATGTCGATAAGCCTTGGGTGTTTGTGCTGACCGCCTTGGTGGGCGGTCGCGCAGGCATGGCGTGCGCATGTGGTCGCTCCCAGGCGCAGGCAGGTAGTCAGGACTTTGGCGGGGGTTCGCAGTGCCCGGATTCCAGGCGCACATCACCGGTTCGACCATCGTAGGCGTCGGCTACGCCGCGGCTGCGTGGTATGTAGGCGGGATGCCCCCGGTCACCTGCCTGCTCGGAGGCACCGTCTGTGCCGTGGCCGGCATGCTGCCCGATCTCGACAGCGGGCCCGGTGCTCCCATGCGGGAAAGCGTGGCATTTGCCGCCGCCATCGCGCCCATGCTGCTTCTGCAACGCTTCTATCAGATGGGCCTGCCGATGGAGGCGATCATCCTCGCCGGTGCCGCGGTCTATGCCTTGATCCGGTTCGGCGTGACCTGGCTGCTCGAGCACTACTCCGTCCACCGCGGCATGTTTCACAGTCTGCCGGCCGCGGCGATTGCGGGCCAACTCACCTTCCTGACCTTCAGCCACGATGACCCGATGCGGAGATATTTCATCTCCGGCGCGGTGGTGCTCGGCTTTCTGACGCACCTCGTGCTCGATGAGATCTGGAGCGTCCGGCTCGGCCTGTTCGGCACCAAGGTGAAGAAGGCTTTCGGCACCGCGCTGAAATTCCACGGCCCCGTCCTCTGGTCCAACATCGTGGCCTATGTGCTGCTCATCGCGCTGGGGCTGATTGCCGCCTCGGATGCCGCCCGTACGGAGCGGATGTCGATGGCCCGACAGCAGATGGAGCAGGCGCGGTCGTACCAAACCATGCCCGCCCCCTACAATTACCGGCGGTAGCGTGGTCGCTGTGGCCGCTTGCCCTGCGGGCCGCCCCGCGTGATCATGGTGGGCTTCCCCATTCCCACCGAGCCGCCCCCATGCAACCTCTCCTGGCTGCGACATCACCCAGCCTCATGCCGTTCCTGACCCTGGCCATGCAACTGGCCGTGGTGGCCGGTGCGGCCTATGCCGGTGGGTCGTCGCTGTCGTTTCTTTCCATGGGACACCGCCGGATGCAAGTCCTGCTCTCGCTGACCGGCGGCGTGCTGCTCGGCGTCGGCCTTTTGCACCTGCTGCCACATGCCTTTCTCCAACTCGACCGGCAGATCGACACGACGATGATCTGGGTGCT
>JBBAVO010000503.1:0-1648 GCA_040397635.1 Pirellulales bacterium | reverse complement strand
TCACAGATCATTTCGTCGTTGTCAACGCCCAGCACCGCCACGTCGTGCGGCACCCGCAGGCCGAGCGTGCGGCAGGCCTCGAGAACATGCCGCGCGCGGAGGTCGTTGCAGGCCATCAGCCCCAGCGGCTTGGGGAGCTGTCCGAGCCAGCGGGTGAGTTCGCCCTGCAGGTCGGCCCAGCGACGGGCGTTGCCATGGCGACCGGTGAAGGTGTGACAGGGACGGCCGGCACGCGCGCAGGCCTGCTCGAACGCGGCCGCCCTTTCCTCCGACCAGCCGCTCGTCGTCGTTCGTGGATAGCCGCAGAAGGCGAGCCCCTCGAAGCCGCAGGCGAGCAGATGCTCCGCGCCGAGCCGGCCGATGGCGGCGTTGTCGGTATAGATATAGGGAATGCCCGATGCGGCGTCGTGCCAGCCGTAGCCGCCCCCCACGCCGACCACGGGAACGCCGAGGCCACGAATCGCCGTGGCCACGCGGCGGTCGTCGAAGTTGGCGATGATCCCCTGCCCGTGCCAGCGGGTCAGGTCGGGCAGTTTCTGGAGCGGATCCTCCTCGACGTAGAGGCTCCAGTGCGTCTTCTCCCGCGCGAACTGTGCCACGCCGGCGATGATCAGACGGTCGTACGGCCGGGCTGCATCGAGTATGACGGCGACGAGCGGAGCATCTGGCATGGGCGAACCGTTGCAGGTGGACGCGGACACAGGCTCGAGCACGCGAGCGAAGAGCTTCAGGCGGAGAGCAGGTGCTCGAGCACGAGACGCTCGAGCGCCTCGTAGTCTCGCGCGGCGATGCACTGCTGGGCCGTCGTGGCGGGAAATGACCGCACCTTCTCGACCAGCCGCAGGAATACAGCCTTGCTCGTCGCCAGATGGGCCGTGGCCGACTCGGCCTTCTGCGTCCGCTGGGCCTTCACGTCGAAGCCGACGAACGCTCCCGAGGCGGCATAGTTGGCCGATTCGAGCACACGGACCTGATCGAAGGCACCGCGGAGATTGGCCGCGCCAAAGACCTTGTCCTGGTCGAACTTGAGGCCGTTCTGATCGTTGAGATGCACGCTCCAGAGCTTGCCGGCCGCGAGCGCAAACCCCATTTCGTCGGAAGGATCGAGGCCGGCCAGGATGGCGTGGGCCGATTCGATCAGCACGCCCACCCGCGCGGGATCCTGCGACCGCGCGCCGAGGGAGAGGGCGTGGCCAATCGTCGGCACGAAGGCATGATCGACAGGCTCGTTGGGCTTCGGCTCGATGGCGATCCGGGCCTTCGGGCTCGCGGCAAGGATGGCGTTGATGGCGTCGAGCATCTGCCGGGAGGCGTCGATTGGATTCTTGCTCTCGCGGACGGCGGTGCCCTCGCGGGCGGGCCACATCACGATCAGGTCGATGCCCAGCGCCAAAGCCACATCCACCGCCCGCTTCGACCGTTCGATCGCCCACTTCCTCGCCGCGGGGTCGTTGCTCGTGTAGCCGCCGTCGATGCCATGGGGATGCTCCCAGAGCCGCGGGGCGACGAACTCGGGGGTCAGCCCCATGTCGGCGAGCTTTCGCTGCATCGCCTCGGCCTCGTGGACGATCTGGCTCGGGGAGAGGTTCTCGAGATCGGGCACGGCGTCGTCGTCGTGGAACTGGATCCCCTCGAAGCCGAGGCTGAC
>JBBAVO010000502.1:0-1652 GCA_040397635.1 Pirellulales bacterium | reverse complement strand
GGTCTGCGATCTCGTCGGCGGCGGGATTGGACTGGCGGCTGGGTTCGCAGCGTCCCGCTGGCTCACCGCATCCCGCTGGCTCGCACGGGACTAGCTGGCTTACAGCGCGTCTTCGGTCCGCAGCGTGACTTCGATCAGCCGCTCGAGTGCCTGCGCGGGTGATTCGTGCGGGAAGTTACTGAGCACAACTTCCTTGGCATAGAGCTTGCCGATGAACCGCCGATGCTTGCCGACCGAGGACTTGCTGGCGAGGAAATCGCGGTGGGCCGAATTGATGATGATCTCGTTGGCCTTGGCGTCATACCGCGATCGCCACGGCTGGCCGTGCTCCGGCTCCAGGCGATAGGACGGCAGGCCGCGGCTTCCCGGCCCAGTGCCATCGGCCGCCTCATCGTCGAGGAATTTCACGGTCACCCGGTCCGAGATTTCCTGAGCCTGAATCTGTTCAGATGCTGAGGCATCGCCAGAGACGGCCCCCCAGGCAGCGACAGCGGCACGGGCTCCGGCAGCCTGCACACCACCAGCCTCCCGCACGACCACCTCGACTGTCACCACGCCGATCGCATCGGCTGCGACCCGGCAGCTCGCCTCGTCTGCACCCTCAAGCTCGTCTGCACCCTCGAGCCGGCCCTCCCCCTCGACCACCCGCCACGCAAACAGCACCCCATCAGGGATCGCCATGCCGAGCGCGTCGCGGGCCACCGCCGTGAGCTGGCACGCGCCGCCCGGAGGCCGACGCGGATGCCGGGGGGAGATTCGCACACTGTGCAGCGGGCCGGGATCGAGAGGCAGGAGTGGCTGGGCCGCCGAGGGGGGGTCGCCGGCCGTGCGAATGGAATCGTCTGGATCGCCAGGCAAAGACTCACCGCGGCCGCCGGGGCGATTGCCCAGTGCCGGCGCTTGAGCGGGGATGTCAAAAAAGATGTAGTCGGCCGAGGGCAGGTCGGAGAGCGCACTCACAAACGCCTTGTGAACCTGCTTGAGAATCTGCCGGCTGGCCCGGTCGGTCTCCGCCTGCTCCCGCTGCTCGAGCGCCGCAAGAATCTCCGGCTCAAGCGCCGCGGCGGCCGCGACGAACGCGTCGAACGCCTCGTCGGCGATGATCCCCGAACGGGTGCCGGGGGCGAGCAAGAGCGGATCAAAATCGAGCAGTCCCTCGAGCCGTCCGTCGTTCCAGGGCGCATGCTGGAAGGGGAGCAGCTCGCAGACATCCCTGAGCACCCGCGTGCCATCCTTGCACAGCGCGATCGCCGCATCGGGCTGGCTCGACTCGCACCGCATGTAGAGTTCCACGTGCACGTCGCCAAGCGGGGTCTTGCACCGCCGAGGAATCTCCAGCCGTTCGCCGTCGAACTCCCGCGGCGTCACCACCTGCTCGCTCCGCGACACGCGGTCGACCACCTCGATCTTCACGCCCGTGTTGCGGATCCGGTCGCGGAGTTCGGCCGACAGATAACGGGCCACCTTCTCGCCGGTCACGAGCTTCTTCGTGGCCTCGATCAGCGGGCCGACGATCACCCGCGTGCCACCGGTGGGCAACTGGCCGCGGACCGGTCGGATCGTGTAGGTGCGGCCGCCCCGTGTCAGTTCCAGTTCGTGGAGCACGCCCGCCGGACCGCCGGCGATCATCCGAAGTTCGCTGCCGAGGCTCC
>JBBAVO010000501.1:0-1653 GCA_040397635.1 Pirellulales bacterium | reverse complement strand
CCAGCCGACGGAGGTCGGCCAAGCGAAAATGGCAGGATGCCATGTTTCGCGTGAACACAGCCCATGGGCAGCCCCTCACGGATGTTTCCGAGTCCCATAAAAGCCCTCGGTGGAAGCCGGGGGACTCCGGGTATGAACATCGCTCTGTGACGTTTTGGGGGCGGTCTGTAGGCTTTTCGCCATGGAAAGCCAGAGTTTCGCGCACCGCATCGTCGGCTTCGACCCCGGCCTGAACACCACCGGCTACGGCGTGGTGGAGTGGTCGGGCCGTGCCGTGCGACTGCTGGAGGCGGGCACTGTCCGGTCCCGGAGCGATTTGCTCGAGACCCGGCTTGCTGAGATCCACTCCGGTGTCCGCGAGGTGCTGGAGGCGTTTCGGCCCGGAGCGCTCGCGATCGAACAGATCTTCGTGCACGCGAAGTTCCCCAAGACGGCCATCCTGATGGGGCATGCTCGAGGCGTCATCTGCCTCGCCGCGGCGCAGGCAGGCTTGGCCGTGCACCACTACCTGCCCAACCGCGTGAAGAGCACGCTGACCGGCAATGGCCATGCCGGCAAGGAACAGATGCAGATGGCTGTGCAGCGGGAGTTGGGGCTCGTCAGCCGACCCGAACCAGCCGACGCGGCCGACGCCCTGGCCATCGCGCTGGCCGACTACCACCTTCGCCTCCGGCCGCTTCATGCCGGGCTTGCCATCGACCGCATCGGGAGTTCACGTCCATGATCAAACGGGTTTCCGGAGTGCTGGAGCGGGTGGAGCCGACCGGCGTCGAACTGTCGCTGGGCCATGCCGTGCACGAGGTCCTGGTGCCGGAACTCGTCCGCCGCGGCCTGCAACAAAAGCTCGGCCAGACCGTCACGCTCCACACGCTCGAATTCCTGGAGGGGAATCCCACTCGCGGCAACATGGTGCCGCGGCTGGTGGGCTTTCTCAGCGAGGTGGAACGGGAGTTTTTCGAACTGATCTGCGAGGTAGACGGCGTGGGCGTGCGGAAGGCGCTCCGCGCCATCGTGAGGCCGGTCGGTGAGATCGCCACCGCCATCGAGGAGCAGGATGCCGCCCTGCTCTCCACGCTGCCCGGCATCGGTGCGGCCACGGCCGAACGAATGATCGCCAAGCTGCGGCGGCGGATGCCGAAATTCGCCCTGCTCGTGGCCCGCGAGGCTCCCGATCAGGCCAGCCCCGGATCCGACGTGCTCGCCGAAACCTTCGAGGTGCTGCGGTCGCTGGGCCACTCCGATACGGAAGCCCGCCGGCTTGTGGACGGCCTCCGCGAGGGCAAGAAGAAGTACAAGGACGTCCAGGAAGCCCTCGAGGCCATCTACCGTCAGATGCACCGGGGCCGGTAGCGGTTGCGGCGGCATGAAGGACGAGATCGAAGGAGTTCGGCCCGTGGCCACGAGTTTTTAACTTGTGGAATCGATGCCGGGGACACGGACAAGTTGAAAACTTGCCGCCACGGGGGGAGAGGGGCTGCGGGATCGGTGGAAACTCGCGGTGCGAGCCACGGCAAGTTGAAAACTCGCCTCCACGGGGAGCCTGACCGGCGCGTTGCCCGTCAGGGTTCCGGCACTCCCCTGCCCCGGATTTTGACCGGTGGGGTAGGATGCGGGCCGGAGACACCCAATGGAAAGCTTCCGTCAGCCCACTGT
>JBBAVO010000500.1:0-1662 GCA_040397635.1 Pirellulales bacterium | reverse complement strand
GTAGGCCGAGCCAGCGTAGGCCGAGCCAGCGTAGGCCGAGCCAGCGTAGGCCGAGAAAGGGCCGTGGCCCCGGTCCAGGATCCAGCAGTTGCCCTCCGGCTCCAACAGGCCCGTGAACGCCTCCTGAAGGCCAAAAATCTCTCCACGCCGCCCGAGGGTGGCCGCTCAGCCCGTCCGGTCCGGGATCGCATGGTGCTGATGGTTCGCGGCCCCCACTGGCTGCACGTCTTCTGGGAACTCACCGCCCGCAGCATCGCGCGTGCCCAGGCGGCTCTTGGCCAGGAATGGCACGGTGCCCGACCGACCCTGCGGCTGATCGAACTGGAGAGCGGACTCAATGCCTCGCCTTCCGAGCGGGTGGTCCGCGAGATTGCAGTGCATGGCGGCGTGAAGAATTGGTTCATCGACATCCGCGACCCGCATCGGTACCGCTGCGAGATCGGCTACCTGGCGATCTCCGGCCGCTTTCATGCCCTCGTGCGGAGCAACGCCGTGACCATGCCGAGCCCCCCTCAGGGCGACACCTTGGACGCACACTGGGGCGAAATCGTAGACGACTGCGAGCGGATCTACGCGATGAGCGGCGGCTTCTCGGCGGAGCATTCGAGCACGGAGCTGCAGGAACTCTTCGAGGAACGGCTCCGCAGGCCGATGGGCCCCCCGGCTGCCCGCTGCACCGGAGCGGAGGACGAAGACGGCGAAGATGGCACCCCGGCCTTCGAACTCGAAGTGGACGCCGAGATGGTCGTTTATGGCGTGACGCAGCCGGGCGCCTACCTCACCTTGCAGGGAGAGCCGGTGAAGGTGCATGCTGACGGCACGTTCCGCGTGCGTGTGGATATGCCCAACCGCAGGCAGGTGCTGCCGATCGTCGCCAGCACGGCCGACGGTGCCTCGCGGCAGACAGTGGTGATGGCGGTGGAACGCAACACCAAGTCGATGGGACCGGCCGGTCGCGAGCAGCAGGATTGAGCGGGTGAGGACGATGCCGGGATTCTGAATCTTCTTGACAGCCAGCAGAAGGAGCGTGCGGCGATACGTTTTCTGTCATGTTCGTGATGCGTCGATCCATGTCGGTGAGCTCTTAACGAGGCTCGTTGGGGGCCGATTGACGGCTCCGGTCGCGTGTACAGCCGAAGGCTTCCGGCCTCACCAGGAAACTGGTCTCCGCCGGGAATACCGCTCGGATCACATGCCCCGGGGCCCAGGCACCCCCGTCTGTTTTTTAAAACGAGCTCTCCGCATCACACGGCGCCACGGCATTGCGGTGGAAAACGTATCGCCGCCTGCTTTTCCTGCACGCGGCACAGATCCTTCGACCTACCGTCGCGGGCCGCGGGCGGCCTGCTGGGCTGTCCAGGCCTCGAAGAGCGGCTGGGGCTGGCCGCGAAACACGCTGGCGAATGCCTGGTCGAAGGGCGTGCCGGCGTCGAGTTGTGCGACGAGCGCCTCGAGCCGACTGACGCTCGGCATGATCGCAGCGAGGAAGCCGCCCCCAACCGTGGCCATCGCCACCGGATCGCCACGGCCGGCGAAGAAGTCTGCGGGCGAGCCGCCCCGCTGCACCGCCGCCGGCAGATCACGTCGCCAGGTCTCCACCAGGTCTGCCTTCGGTTCGAACTTCATCGCGACCGCACGCCCGGCCCCCTTGGCAAACCAGGC
>JBBAVO010000499.1:0-1666 GCA_040397635.1 Pirellulales bacterium | reverse complement strand
GCCCGACGACGAATCGCTCCGCGATCTCCTCCGGCTCTGCGTGCAGGGCATCGCCGCCGGCATGAGAACCACCGGCTAGCTTACTTCACGCGAAACACGAACTCGTTCAATGCTGTGCTGTGCGACAAGTGCCTTGCTTTCACCCGTGGCAACAAGATTGCATCTTGTTGGGCTCGGGGCCGCATTCGGCAAGTTGAAAACTCGCCGCCACGGGGAGGGTACTTGCCGTGCCGAATAGGAATGGACTTCGTTTCTTTTCTCCTTGCCGGCCGCCGCGGCGGTGAATCATCCCCGACCTCTCCTCCAATGACCTCTCCTCCAATGACTTCAGGGACACTCCAGTGACCACCGCCGCCGATCTCGTCGTGAAAACACTCGGTCCCTGCCGGATCGACTCGCCACTCAAGCCGATGCTGGAATCCCGCCGCACCACCGTGCACTACGTCGGCGAGGACGACCGCGTGCTCTTCCACGACACGGCGACCCTCGTGCGGGAGAGTGGCTGCGACCTCGATTCGCTCCCCGGATTCGAGCCGGCGGGCCCGCGGCGCAAGATCTTCTTCGACGCCTCCAAGATGCGGGTGGGCATCGTCACCTGCGGGGGGCTCTGCCCGGGGATCAACGACGTGATCCGCGGAATCGTCATGGAGCTCACGTTTCACTACGGCGTGAAGAAGATCCACGGCTTCCGCAACGGCTACCAGGGCTTCGTGGCGAAGTACGCCCACGATGTGGTCGAACTCACGCCGAGCGTGGTCAGCAACATCGACGAGGACGGCGGGACGATCCTCGGCACGTCGCGGGGCGGGCAGGATCCGGAGGAGATCGTCGACTGCCTCGAGCGGATGAACATAAGCGCACTGTTCGTGATCGGCGGTGACGGCACGCTGCGGGGCGCGATGCAGATCGCCGCTGCGGTCGCCGCCCGTGACGGCAAGATCGCCGTGGTCGGCATCCCCAAGACGATCGACAACGACATCCCCTACATCGACCAGAGTTTTGGTTTTCAGACCGCCTTCGGCGAGGCGACGAAGGCCATCCAGTCGGCCCACGTCGAGGCGAAGGCGTCGCCCAACGGCGTGGGGCTGGTGAAGCTGATGGGCCGCCATTCCGGCTTCATCGCCTGCTACGCGTCGCTCGCCGAGCCCGACGCCAACTATGTGCTGATCCCTGAAGTGCCGTTTCAGCTGGACGGCCCGCACGGTCTGCTCGAGCACCTGCTCGAACGGGTGAAACGGAGCGGACATGCCGTGATCGTGGCGGCAGAGGGCGCCGGTCAGGACCTGATCGAGCAGACTGCCGAGGGGCACGACGCCTCGGGCAACCGCAGGCTGCAAGACGTGGGGCTGCTGCTCAAGGCCCGGATCGCCGACCACTTCGCGGCGGCTGGCATGGAACTGAACCTCAAATACATCGACCCCAGCTATCTCATCCGAAGTGTGCGGGCCAACCCCTACGACAGTGTCTACTGCCTCAGGCTCGCGCAGAACGCCGTGCATGCAGCGATGGCGGGCCGCACGGAGATGGTGGTAGGCCGCTGGCACGGCCGGTTCGTCCACATCCCGATTCCGCTGGCGGTGAGCCACCGCAACCAAGTGGCCCCCGACGGCGACCTCTGGCTCTCGGTGCTCGAGGCCACCGGCCAGCCCCGGTCGTTCGGCTAGGC
>JBBAVO010000498.1:0-1670 GCA_040397635.1 Pirellulales bacterium | reverse complement strand
ATGCCGAGTTGATCGCGGGCGGCGTCGGTCATGCGGTCGGGCGTCCAGGGCGGGTCCATCACGATCCGCACCTCGACAGCCGCGATCGACTCGCGGCTGCCCACCGCCCGCTTCGTGTCGGCGATCAGCTGCGGGCCGGCCGGGCAGGCGGGGCTCGTCATCGTCATGTCGATCGACACGTGCTGCTTGCCGGGGGTATCGGCCGATGGCGAGAGCGTGACGCCGTAGATCAGCCCCAGGTCAACGATGTTGACGAACAACTCAGGATCCTTGACCTCCTTGAGCCACTCGCGGACAGCTTCTTCGCTGGGCGCGCCGTCCGTCACAGCCGCCGTTGCGGCACCCGTTGCGGCAACACGTGCAGGCATCGCTGCTGCCACCACCGGTGAGCCGCTGGATGCTGGTAGCGTTGGCGAGGCCTCGGCCGCTGCGGCGGTGTTGGTTGGGGCATAACTGCGGAAGTCGGCCGACTGGTTGTTTGGGCCGTGCGTTGACCCCGGGCCGGAACCCAGTGCAATCCACACGCCTCCGTTCTCAACCTTCACGGCATGGGCCCGCGTCGGTCGCACGGCGGGCATCGAGAGGGCGGCACCGGTGCGGATGTCGAACTTCGCCCCATGCCGCGGACAGGCGATCTTGTAGCCGGTGAGTTCACCATCGACGAGCGGGCCGCCATCGTGCGTGCAGACGTCGTCGATCGCGTAGAAGCGGCCTTCCACGTGGAAGAGCGCGACCACCTCGCCCTCCACTTCGACCAGAAGTTTGCCCGGGTCGGAGACTTCCGACACGTCGGCTACGCGGGTGAACTCAGGCATGATGTCCCCTCAGGAAATACGGCGAATGCGGCTGCCGATCGCCCGGGCCAGAGCCTCGCGGACCGGGAGGATCGTGATTCGATCGAAGACCTGCTGGAAGAACCCGGCCACCACGAGTCGGGCCGCCTCGTCGGCGGAGAGTCCGCGGGCCTGAGCGTAGAAGATCTGCTCCTCGTCCACACGGCCGCTGGTGGCGCCGTGGGTGCAGCGGACGTCGTCGGCCTCGATCTCGAGCCCCGGGATCGAGTCGGCCCGGGCCTCACGCGAGAGCATCAGGTTGTCGTTTCGCTGATAACCGTCGGTCTTCTGCGCGGCCTTGTCCACCTTGATCATACCACGCCAGACGAGCCGGGAGCGGTCCTGCAGGCCACCCTTGTAGAGCAGGTCGCTCCTGCAGCCCGGGGCCTCGTGATGCTGGAGCGTGTTGTAGACGAGTTGCTGTCGCCCTTCGGTGAACATCACGCCGTTGACCTGGGCCGATGCGCCACGGCCCGCGAGCGCGACATCCTGAGCCACCTGGGAAAGCCGGCTGCCGAGCGCCCCGAGCGTCCATTGCAGGCGGCCCTGCTCGTGCACGACCGCCTTTTGCCGGGCGAAATGCCAGACGCCCGTGCTCCAGTTCTGCAGATTGACCATCCGCAGGAAAGCGTTGCGGCCGACAACAATCTCGGTGCCACCGCAATGGAAGCCCGAACCCGCTCCGCTGGCACTGCCGCCACCTGCCGTCTCCGTGAGCACGGTCGCCTCCGCCCCTTCGCCGAGTACGACGAGCACATGCGAGGTGTCGATGCCGCCCTCACTCAGACCCGAGAGCACATGCAGCGGCTCGGCGATTCGCACGCCGGGTGGGACATA
>JBBAVO010000497.1:0-1671 GCA_040397635.1 Pirellulales bacterium | reverse complement strand
CCGCTCGACGCGTGGCTGGCTGCGGGCCGCGCTGCGGCCAGCCCCTGCACATCGCGGTGTCGCACCGCCGATGGCACGGTCTTTTCGGGGTTCTTAAACGGCCCGCCCAGCCGTAGCCGCGACGGCAAGACGCATCGGCTCGGCAGCGAGGAGGGCGTGCTGATCGACACTCATTCCCATGTCGCCACCGATGCCGATGGCCATGTCTGGCTGGCACAGAATGGCCTACTGGCGGAGTACGACGCCGCAGCTGGTCGGTTCGTCGCCCGCGCTCTACTCCCCGTGGGCCGAATCACGATTGCACCAGGTCGCGACGGGGGGCTCTGGATCAAGGTCAACACGCAGGTGTTTCGGTATCGCAAGGGAGCCGAGCTCAGTCTGCAAGCTGGGAACGCGCCGCACGGATCTACAATTCTCTACGAGGACTCACAAGGAAGGCTCTGGGTGGGCAGCGACTTCTTCGGACTGTATCTGATGTCGGAAGGCTCATTCGCCCCGGTGGCCACGGTTGGTGAAGGCGTCTTCGCGATCGCCGACGACGAGGAAGGAGGGCTGTGGGTCGGCACGTCCACCGCCGTCAACCGGCTCTGGCCGGCAGTGATCCGCGGCGTCGTCGCCATGGATACCGGTCTGCAGCTTCCAAACTCGCTGTGCGAGGATGACGATGGCCGCATCTGGATCGCGACGGAGAGTGGTAGGCTCGGCCGCATCGAGCCGCGCGACACCGACGTGCTCTTCAGGAGATATGCGGAGGCCGACGGCTGGTCGGGGATCGCGCATTGCGTCGCGGCCGGGCCCGACGGGGAGATCTTCATCGGCACCCGCACCGACGGCATCCATCGGTATGACGGCGAAAGGTTCGAAAAGATCGAATCACCGCCTGGCACACCGCCAACGCTCGAATTCGGCGAATATCGGATCGAGCAGCTGCTTGCCTCACGGTGCGGTGACCTCTGGGCAGCCACCCACGACGGATTGTTTCGGTATCGCGACGCGAGCTGGCTGATGGCCGCAATCGCGAGCAATCAAGCTGTCAATCTGCGGGGGACAAAGGCGATCGTCGAAGACACCGCAGGCACCGTCTGGCTGGCGGCGAACGACGGCAGCCTCTGCCGATTCACCGATGGCGGTGGAGCGGACGCCCAGGGCGAGGCGGTGGCGGTCGAACCGTCCGCAAAGGCAAAAATATCGGCGCTGGCCGCAACACCGAATGGGGACGTGTGGGGGGTGATTCGTGACGTCGGGCTCCTGCGGATCCAGGACGGCCGAACCGCCCTGGTCGCGGCCGAGGCTGGCTTACCGTCGGCCGGTATCGTGGCACTGGCGGCGGACACGACCGGCCTACTCTGGTGCGTGACGAGCCGACAGATCTTCGCGGTATCGCTTGCGGAGCTCGACGCAGTAGCCGACGGAAAACAATCACGGCTGCATCCCTGGGTGTTTTCAGGTGAAGACGAGGGGGTGGTGATCGACCCCGCCGACAGGCCTCACTGCCAGGCCCTCGTGACGCGAGATGGAAAAATCTGGATCACGCTCCGCCGTGGGTTGGCCATCGTCGATCCATCGAAGCTTGCTCGTTTGAGCGGTCCGCCGCCGGTTGTGACAGAGGCAGTGCGGGTCGCCGGGCAGCCGATCCCCATCGCGCCGGTAGTCACACCGGCATTAACCGGC
>JBBAVO010000496.1:0-1680 GCA_040397635.1 Pirellulales bacterium | reverse complement strand
TCACTTGAGATCGAGGCTGCGGAGGCGGAGCGAGTTGGCGATTACCGACAGCGAGGAGAGGCTCATCGCCCCAGCTGCCAGCATCGGGCTCGTGACATGCCCGAGCAGGGGATAGAGCGCACCGGCCGCCACAGGCAGAGCCAGCACGTTGTAGAGAAACGCGAGGCCCAGATTCTGCCGGACGTTCTGCATCGTGGCCTGGGCAAGATCGACTGCGCGGGGCACCGCCGCAAGGCCGCCGGAGAGCAGCGTGATGTCGGCCGTTTCGAGGGCCACATCGGCCCCCGACCCCATCGCAATGCCCACGTCGGCCGATGCCAACGCCGGGGCGTCGTTGATGCCGTCGCCGACGAAGACCACGCTCCTGCCAGCTGGCTGCTCTGCCTTGATGGCCGCGATTCGCTCCGCCTTCTGCTGCGGCGAGAGGCCGCCGGTTGCCCGGGCAATGCCAATCTTCGCGGCTGCCTGCGCTGCGGCTTCGGGCGAGTCGCCGGAGAGCATTTCAAGCTGAAAGCCGCGGCGGGCAAGATCGGCGATCACGGCGGCCGCCTCGGGCCGCGGTGGGTCGGCGAGGCCGAACGAACCGGCGAAGCGGCCGTCGATCGCAACGTGGATCGTCGTCGCGGCGGCTAACACCGGCATCGCGTCGAGCGGGATGCCGCGATCAGAGAGCAGGGCGGCGTTGCCCACCAGCACCGTCGAACCCTGCACTTTGCCCACGACGCCGCGGCCCACGATCGCCTGCACCGCCTCTGGCCGTGTCGTGTCGATGCCGGCGGCGGAGGCGGCCTGCGTGAAGGCCCGCCCCAGCGGATGCTCGCTCGAGCCCTCCAGACTGGCCGCCTGAAACAGCAGCGTCCGGAATGGTTCCTGCGCGAGCGAGTCTGGGGCCGCGGCTGCTTCATCGACGGTGACCGGGCGGCCATCTGCGGCCATTGCGACGGCCGACACGATCCGTGGCCGGCCCTGCGTGAGCGTGCCTGTCTTGTCGAACACGATCGTGCCGGCGCGAGACAGCTTTTCCATCGCCTCGGCGGAGCGGGCAAGAATGCCGGATCGGGCGCCCCGACCGATGGCCACCGTCATTGCCAGCGGAGTCGCCAGACCCAGCGCGCACGGGCAGGCGATCACGAGCACGCTCACGGCCGATAGGAGCCCCAGCGCCATCCGTGGCTGCGGCCCGATCGCCGACCAGAGCAGGAAAGTGAGCAGGGCAATCGCCAGCACGATCGGCACGAAGATACCGGAGATCCGATCGGCCAGCTGCTCGATCGGCGCCCGTTTCTCATGTGCCTCTCGGACGAGCCGGGCGATCCGGGCCACGAGCGCGCCATCGGCTGCCGTTTCGGCCTCGATGACGATCGCCCCTGAGCCGTTGATCGCCCCGCCGAGCACGCGGTCGCCGATCGACCGTGCCACCGGCATCGGTTCGCCCGTCAGTAAGGATTCGTCGCAGGTGGTTGCGCCGTCACGGATGATTGAATCGGTGGGGATTCGGCCACCGGGTTTCACGCGGAGCAGGTCGCCCTTTCGCACCATCGCCAGCGGAATCGTCTCGCCCCCCGGCTCCCGCTCGGCCGTCGGAGGCGTCAGGTCCATCAGTGCGCGGATGGCGGCCGTCGTGCCGCGGCGGGCCCGGCTCTCGAGCAATTGCCCGAGAAGCACGAGCACCACGATCAT
>JBBAVO010000495.1:0-1694 GCA_040397635.1 Pirellulales bacterium | reverse complement strand
GTTGGCGGCGAGCACGGCGTTGCCCCCCCGCTCCGCGGCCAGCCGCCAGTCGTTCGCGCCGCCGTCGCCCCATGTAGCCGGCCCGTGCGGCTCGTTGTGGAGATCGATGCCGATGACGGTCGAGTTGCCCGCATAGCGGGTGGCCAGCATCGTGAGGTTGCTGATCCACTTGCTCTCAGGGTACGCAGAGGAGTACCAGAGGCCGGAGGCATTGGCGCTGTTACCAGCCTCCGAGCGGTGGTGGTCGAGGAAGACCTTGAGCCCGATCTGCCCGGCATAGGCCACGATCTTGTCCATGATCTGCAGGCCGCTCTGCCCCTGCAGGTCGGCGTTCTTCGAGAAGTCGATGCTGTTGGGCGTGCTGCCCGCGTCGAAAAGCTGGTCGCTGTAGGGCAGGCGGATCGTGTTGAAGCCGAGCGACTTCATCTGATCCATCATCTCCTTGTAGCCGCGGGACCAGAGGCCGTGCGGGGCGAAGTTGGACGTCTCGAGGCCGAACCAGTTGACGCCGGCGATCCGCACCGCCTTGTTGTTGGCGTCGAGGATCTGGCTGCCCGACGTGTGCAGGTAGCCATTGGCCACGCTCGTCTGCGGGTTGCCTTCGCTCACGGAGACATCGCCGATCGTGATGCCTGGGAGGGTCACCGGAGTGACGGGAGTGACAGGCGTGACCGGATTCACTGCGCCGGTGATCGCCGGATCGCTTCCGTAATCGCCCCAGGCGAGGCTGAAGCCACCGGCGGACATCGCCGGAATTCCCGTGTGGAAGTTGGACAGCTGCCCCGTGGGGCCGGGATTGTCACGGTTGAGCGACCACATGGAGAGCATGCCCAGCCCCTTGGCGCGGGCAAAGGTTTCGAGGCGATCGGCATCCTGCAGAGTGAAGACCTCGCTGACAACGTCATTGACGCCGAGCATCGGAGTCACGCCCAACTGGTTCCAGCCGAACGTCTGCCCCTGGCTCGTGAACAGCGTGGTCATCTGCGCGAAGGTGGCGTTGGCGGCGTCGATGGCATACTCGCCCATCGATTTGAGCTGGGGCGGAGCGGCGCTGTCGCCGTAGTCCATCGCCATCACGTTCACGCCGTCGACCTTCACGCCGGCCACGAGGGCGATCTTCACCACGTTGACGCCGTCCTGCGTGAGCCCCTGCGGCAGCACCGGCAGCGTGAACCATACGCCCAGATTCGGCCGGCTCTTCTGCATCATCGCGATGGCGTCCATCTGGAGCTTGAGCGTCTGCGGTTCGGCAACGGCGGCGCCCTCGATGTCGAAGTCGAGCTTGGTGAGCTTCAGCGTGTCGACCATCTCGCCATAGGCGGTCGCCAGAGCGGTCGCGCCGAGGCCTCGCCGGGCATAGGACTGCGCCAGCGAAATACCGGCCGCTCCACCCAACGACACCATCACGTCGCCACCGGCAGCCCGCAGGGCGTTGATTTCGGCGCGGATGGCCAGAGCCTGTTCATTCGTGCTGTCGAGTGTCAGGACGTCGTAACCGGCCCAGGCCAGCTTTCCGCTGGGGCTGGCCTGCATGAAGCCCAGTGTGAGGAGCCCCACCCCATACTTCTTCGCCAGACCGTCGAGATCAGGCACGGGATACTGCCCCATGTCAACGTAGGGGGCGAAAAACTGCTCCTTCCACAGATCGCCATTCGTGGGCGTGGTTGGAGTTGGAGTCGGCATCGGAGTCGGAG
>JBBAVO010000494.1:0-1710 GCA_040397635.1 Pirellulales bacterium | reverse complement strand
GGTCATTCTCAAGCTCTACGAGCGGCGGCCCGGCGGCCGCGCTCGCCATCTCCGCATGTCGCTGGCCCAGTGGCTGGTCGGTCGCGGCGTTTATCTCCTGGAGAGCCACGCCACGCGGCGAGCTCAGGCCCGGCAGTTCGCCCGCCGTCGCTGCGGGTGACCAAAACACCGCTGTTTTCGCGGGCACAAGCAGGCGGGAATAAGCGACTTTCCCGAACGGGTAACTCGCTTATTCTCGGGTAGTCATGTCACCGCCTTTCCCGAGTGGCTTTATCTTCACTGTCAGCGAGTCACCGTGCCTGCCGACGACTTCGTCGTCCCTGGTGTCAGCTACCCCGAGATCTCGGAGATGCAGGCCCGCACGACGCCCCGTGCATGTGATCCACGGCCAGCTACTGCATCCGCCGGTAACGTTCGACCGCGGCGTGCCGCGAGTTGACGTGAAGCTTCTTGTAGATCCGACGGATATGCGTGAGGACGGTGTTGAGGCTGATGTCGAGCCTGCTGGCCACCTGCTTGTACATCGCCCCGGAGGCCAGGAGTTCGAGCACCTCCCGCTCGCGGGGCGCGAGCGACTCCGGCGGAGGCAGTGACGGGCCGAACTCGAACGACCGCACGATCTTCCGAGCCACCACGTTCGACATCGGCGCGCCCCCCTCGAGAACGTCGTGGATCGCAGCGAGAAGCTCCTCGACCCTCACCGGCTTGATGAGGTAGCCGTGGGCGCCAGCGGATAGCGCGCCGAAGAGCACGTCGCCGTCTTGGTAGATCGTCAGCATCACGAACTCAGTGTCAGGCAGGAGCGGAGCGAGCCTGCGGACCGCCTCCACCCCGGTGCCGTCAGGGAGGTTCACGTCGACGAGAACGACATCAGGCCGTAATCGCACGATCGCCTCGGTCGCCTCCCGCACCGTCCGGAATCCACCGACCACCTGGCAAGCGGCGTCGGTCGCGACCATCCGCTCGAGGCTCGCGCGGGTGCCCACGTCATCCTCGACGAGCACGACACGGATCGCCTTGGCGTCACTGGCTGGCGTACGAACAGTCACGGCCTCAAGTTTCACGGATCAGGGGCCGGCGGATTTACCGGCCACGCCTTTACCGATGCCAACGGGCGATACCGGGCAACTGCACCCGCGACTCCGCTCGTCGTCGTGATTCGTGCGACGAAGGTCGTTGGCTTTCAAAAAGAACCGGCGATTCCTGGTGGCAAGCCGGAGCCGATCATTGAACAGGTTTTACCCAGCCGGCACAGCGACCGCCTGAAGACCGAGCTTCGCATCACGCCGGTTGCAGGGCAGACCACCGTCGCCGACTTCGCACTCACGTCCGAGCTCAAATGAGTGAGATGATGTGTTCTTCAGAGGACGGCATCGTGGACGCACTATCGCTACGGGCTGGCCGACCGCAGTGCTTGAGCATCCTATTGACCAAAATACTGTACAGACGTATATTTCTGTCGTTAATTGTCGTCTCCGCGGCTACGATCGAGGCTGAAGCACGCAATGCTTCGCGACGACCAGGGCCACGATGAGCAGGCCCGTGTCGGTCGCCGTGCGTGTGGATTTCTTCCGCATGGTCATTCGGCTTCGCCCGCCACTGGTATGGTGCCGATACGGCGGGCCACGGGCAATCCCTGGACTGCCATTCTCGGGAAGTCATCGCGGTGTCGCATAAACTGCGACAAGACGGGGCCGGAGGTGCCATCTA
>JBBAVO010000493.1:0-1713 GCA_040397635.1 Pirellulales bacterium | reverse complement strand
CTGCTGCATGTGCTTGGGGAAGCGGTCGTCGCCGCGGGCGGCCATCCGCATGTTGTCGCGGAGATAGTCGAAGCCGAATTCGTTGTTGGTGCCGTAGGTGATGTCGCGGGCATACGACTCCTGCCGCTCGCCCGAGTCCATGCCCGACTGGATCGCGCCCACCGTGAGGCCGAGCCCGATGTAGAGCGGACCCATCCATTCCATGTCGCGGCGGGCCAGGTAGTCGTTGACGGTGACGACGTGCACGCCGCTGCCCTCGAGGGCATTGAGATAGGCCGGCAGGGTGGCGACGAGCGTCTTGCCCTCGCCGGTGATCATCTCGGCGATGGCCCCGGAATGGAGCACCATGCCGCCGATCAACTGCACGTCATAGTGCCGCATGCCGAGGAACCGACGGCCCCCCTCGCGGCAGACGGCAAAGGCCTCCACGAGGATGTCGTCGAGGGTCTCGCCCCCGGCCAGCCGTCGCCGGAAATCGGCGGTCTGCCCGCGAAGCTCGGCGTCGGACATGGCCTGATATTTGGGCTCCAGCGAGTTGATCGCCTCGATCCGGGGATCCAGGCGTCGCAGGTACCGCGCATTGGACGAGCCGAACAGCCCGGTAATGAATCGCTCCAGCCGGGAACCGGCACCGGCGGCGACGTTCGAGAATCCATCCCAGAGGCGTTCGAGCTGTTGCATAATGAGAGAAAGTCCTTTCGACCGATTGTCGCGGTCTCCTGCCGCATGGGTCAAGGCGACCCGCAGGCCAGCCTGTGCTGGGCGCACTGGAAAAAGTAGTCATATTGCTCTTTCGTACGCCGTCGAAATGGCGTGTTCTCCGCCTCACAAAGCTGGTTCCATGCCGTTGACGACCACCACGCCGGGGATGTTTCGCGACGTTTCCGGGCAGTTGCTCTTCCTCGGCACCGGCACAAGCATCGGGGTGCCCGTCGTCGGCTGTGCATGCCCCACCTGTCAGAGCAGCGATCCCCGCGACAGCCGCACGCGGACGAGCGTCATCCTCGGGCTGCCGGAAGGGACGCTGTTGGTCGATACCACGCCCGACCTCCGCACGCAGCTGCTTCGCGAACGCATCCAGCGGGTCGATGCCGTGCTCTACACGCACGATCATGTGGACCACGTCTACGGACTCGACGATATTCGACCGATCTGCTTTGCGTTGGGCCGCTCGCTCCAACTCTCCTGCGAGGAACGGGTCGAGCAGCGGATCCGCACCGCCTTTGACTACGCTTTCGCGGCGGGGCCGCCTGCAGGTGGCGGCGTGCCCAAGGTGGTGTTCGAGCGGATCGGACTGGAGCCGTTCGAGCTGCTCGGGCAGCGGATCGTGCCGCTGCGACTGAAGCACGGGCCGTTTGACGTGCTCGGCTTCCGCTTTGGCAACCTCGCCTACTGCACCGACACGAACGGCATCCCCGACGAGACCTGGCCGCTGCTCGAGGGCGTCGACACGCTCATTCTCGACTGCCTCCGACCCACGCCGCACCCGACGCATTACTCGGTCTCCGAGGCACTCGCTGTGGCCGCGAGGGTGCAGGCCCGCCGCACGATCTTCGTGCACATGGGGCACGAGATGCCGCATGCCGCCACGCAGGCAGCGCTGCCGGCCGGCGTGGAATTGGCGTATGACGGGCTCGTCGTGCCGCTGGTTTGAGACCGCCCATCCCGTCGCTGGCGCGTCGACGCATGCATGGGGAACCGGATTCATCCAAG
>JBBAVO010000492.1:0-1717 GCA_040397635.1 Pirellulales bacterium | reverse complement strand
GCCTTCGTGCCGACCGCGACTGCGTGGCCACGGCGGAATTCACCTACGAGTGATCGGGGCTCGCCGAGCAGACCAATATAGACTCAATGCCACTTTGCGGATCAGAGGTGTGAGAACGGAACCGCGACGATCGCCTCGTCAAGGAGCCTTGGCTCGCTGTCGTTGGTGATCACGATGCCTGCCCGGCACCGTCGCTCGGCGACGAACTCCCGAAGGGCCGTCAGACGACGGCGGTCGATGGAGTGGGTGTACTTGATCTCGATCGGCACGAGTCCGACGTCGCCATCGAGGATAAGATCGATCTCCGCTCCGGCCGAGGTGCGGTAGAAGAAGGCGTCGCAGTCGAGTCCCCGCCACTCCATCTGTCGGAGGATCTCCTCGGTCACCATTGCCTCCCACGACCGGCCCGCCTGCGGATGGCCGAGCAGGGCATCGCGATCGGCGAGATGAAGCAGGCGGTGAAGCAGACCGCTATCACGCATATGCCCCTTTGCGTGCTTGACGAGCCGCTTTGTCGCCTGCTTCACGTAGGGCGGAAGTCGGCGCCAGAGAAAGGTGCCGTGCGCGATCTCGAAGTAGTCCCGCACGGTCGGAGGTGAGACGCCGAGGCCGCGGGCGACGTCGGCGTTGTTGATGATTGTTCCGGAGAGGCTGGCGAGATGCTGCAGAAAGAGCCGAAACCGATCCTGGTCGAGCCCGGGAAAGAGCCGGCCGATGTCGCGTTCGACGTAGGTCTTGATGTACTGCGACATCCACGTGGCACGAAACCGGGCCGCCGGCTTGAGCCAGGGCTCAGGGTAGCCCCCCCGCAGCCAGTAGTCGTGCACATCGCCGATGTCGCTGCGGGGCTTGAGCGTCAGGAACCGCTCCGCGGTCGCCGAGCGGTCGGCCAGGAGTTCGGCGAAGCTCGGGCCCCCTGGGGATGGATGCACCTCGCTCCAGGAGAAGGGGGCTAACTCGATCGTGGCGATCCGGCCGGCAAGCGTCTCCGACACCCGCCGCAGGAGTGCCGGAGAGCTTGAACCGGTGATCACGAACCGTCCGGCCGACGCTCTGTCGGCATCGACCGCGACCCGGAGGGCCGGAAACAGGTCGGGCAGCAGTTGCGCCTCGTCGATGACGACGCGCCGGGGATGAAGGCGAAAGAAGAGGTCGGGATCGCGAGCCACGAGATCCCGGTCACTCGTTCGCTCGAGGTCGAATCGTCTCCAATCGGCAGGCAAAGAGCCGGCCAGCGTGGTCTTGCCACACTGCCGGGGACCGACGATGGCCACGCAGGGAAATGCGTCAAGATACTCCGAAAAAAGTGGCTCGCAGGCTCGTTGCATGCCTAGCATAATAAAACCCGTGGTTTCGGAATGCAACCCTTTCTGGCGGGACTCGGAAGACAACAAACCTCAGCCTTCTGCCTCAGAACGTGGTGCTGTTCTGGGTGACCGGCTCCATCGGGTTGGCCCCAGACGAGCGACTCACGCCCGTTCGAGCGGGTGCATCCTGACGACGAGCGACTCGTAGCCGAGTGGGCGATCGTAAGCGGGAGTGTGTTCAACGCGGTCTCGCTTCGAAATCAACTCGATGCGGCTCACCCGCTGGCAGAGCAGCCCGAGCAGCACTCGCATCACCGTGCGGGCATGCGCCGCGCCCAGGCAGAGGTGAGCACCGAAGCCGAAGGAGACATGCGGATTCGGCTTGCGGTCGAGCCGCACCTCGTCGGCCG
>JBBAVO010000491.1:0-1740 GCA_040397635.1 Pirellulales bacterium | reverse complement strand
CTTTCAACAGGATTGGGGGGACACATGGCCCGCAAGAACAAGGCATCTGAGAAGGACGATTGGGTGGAACCAGTTCCCGGCGGGCTCAATCCTCAGCGACTCCTCTGGGCCGGTTTCATGGCGATCCTTGCCGCGGGCGTGGGCTTCTCGATCCGGGCCGGCATCCTCGGGCAGTGGGCCGAGCAATACGGCTTCACGCAGACGGAATTGGGAGCGATCACCGGCGGCGGCCTCACCGGCTTCGGCATCATCATCCTGCTGTCGAGCCTCATCGCCGACCGCATCGGCTTCGGCCCGCTGATGTTCGCCGCCTTCGTGATGCATCTGGTGTCGGCGGCGCTCACGCTCGCCACCGGAGCCGCCTTCGCGGCCGGCGGCAAGCCGCTCGCCTTCCAGTGCCTCTTCTGGGGCATGTTCCTCTTTGCCATCGGCAACGGCATCGCCGAGGCGGTGGTCAACCCGCTCGTGGCCACGTTGTTTCCCAAGAAGAAGGCGCATTACCTCAACATTCTGCACGCCGGCTGGCCGGGCGGCCTGATCCTCGGCGGCTTGGCGAGCTACTTCATGGCGGGCGGCGCAGGCGCGAAGCCGGTACCGTGGCAGTTTCAGATCTCGCTCTTCCTGGCCCCCGTCGTGCTCTACGGCCTGATGATGCTCGGCCAGCGGTTCCCCAAGAGCGAGGCGAGCAGTTCCGGCGTCTCCTTTAAGGACATGCTCGGTGAGCTTGGATTGGTCGGCGCCGCCGTGATCTGCGGCCTGCTCGCTCTCTTTTTCAAGAGCGACCTCGGCCTGCCGCCGCTGGTGGCCGCCGGCATTGCCGCTGGCCTGCTCGCCGCGTTCGGCGCAGCGACCGGCTTCCGACTTGGCCACCTGCTGCTCGCCGCCCTGCTGCTCATCCAGGGCCTCGTCGGCTACGTGGAACTCGGCACCGACTCCTGGATCTCCAAGATCACCGGCACGATCATGAACAGCCCGGCCAACGGCCTACTGCTGTTCGTCTACACGTCGGGCCTGATGTTCATCCTGCGGTTTTTCGCTGGTCCGATCGTCGAGCGGATCTCGCCGCTGGGGCTCCTAGCGGTCTCCGCCCTCTTCGGTGCGGCAGGCCTGACCATGCTGGGCAACGCGGAGGGCGCGGTGATGTGCGTGATCGCCGCCACCGTCTACGGCATCGGCAAGACCTTCCTGTGGCCGACGATGCTGGCCGTGGTGAGCGAGCAGTTCCCCAAGGGTGGCGCCATCACGATCGGCGCTGCCGGTGGCGTGGGCATGCTGGCGGCCGGTCTGCTGGGCGGCCCCGGCATCGGCTTCCTGCAGGACCAGAATGCCTCGGCCAAGCTGCGTGAATCGAACGCTGCCGTCTACGACCGCTACAAAGCCCCCAAGGAGAACGAGTTTCTCTGGATGAAGACCGTCGGCCTCGACGGCGCGAAGGTGGGCGTGCTGGAGGATGGCGGCAAGGAAGCGCAGCGGGCGCTCGACGTGATGCAGAAGGACAACGCCAAGCCCGAGGCGATCGCGGCGCAGAAGTCGCTCGTGGAGTGGTGGACCTCTTCGGCAGCCCCTGAGGCGGCGAACGACAAGCCACTGGTGGAGGCCGCGGGCCTCTTCGGCGGCCGGCAGGCGCTCAAGCTAACGGCCTTCGTGCCAGCCACGATGTTCGTCTGCTACGCGCTGCTGCTGGCATGGTTCGCAACGCAAGGCGGCTACAAAGCCCGCGGCATGCACCACTGAATACAC
>JBBAVO010000490.1:0-1741 GCA_040397635.1 Pirellulales bacterium | reverse complement strand
TCTTCGCGCGGCGAGTATAGGAGTGCTAGCAGTGCTGTCAAAGCCATGACAGCAGCGCCGCCGAAACATCGATGACCGCCTCACTTCGCCGGCTCCAGCAGGCATCGCTCCAGGCATTGAACGACGCCACGGCGGCCCGACACTCGGTGCATAAACTGTGCGAAACCCAAAGAAACGCTGCTTTATCGCGTGCCACACGCATCGTGAAATTTTTTATATACTGCGATTCCGCGGTCGTGGCAGGCCACGGCATGGCAGTCGTGCGGATCGTAGGGATTGGAACTGCCGTGTTCCGCTGGTGATGGTGTTGAAGGTCTCGCTCACGGCACGCATCAGGATGCGATCGATGACCATTCTCCAGATGTCAAAACGGCGTCACGCAGGCCATGCCTGCGACAGAATCTGGCTGCTTGCACCGCTGGCGATCGTGGCGGCAGCAGTCTGTGGCGGAGCTTTCGCAGGAGCGACCGACGCCGCACCCGCAGCCGACACAACCCTGCCGGAGCCCGCGTTGGCACCGGCAGCGCCGGTAGCGCCTGCCTTTAAGGCCGAAGACATCTCGATCGGCGAGCCAATCACCCTGCCGTTTGCGCCACCACTCGCCCCACCCAGTCCAGATAGCCCAGCCCCAGATCGCCCAGCCCAGCCCCGCCCAGCAACCTCAGGCCTCGGCGTCGCCCCGCCGGCCGCGGCAGGTAATGGCTGGCTGGGATTCGCCGTAGATGACACCGTTGTGACCGGGCGACTGGTGGTCGTCGAGGTATCGCCCGACGGGCCAGCAGCCAGGGCTGGCGTCAGGCCACAGGACATGCTGCTTGCCATCAACGGCAATCATCTGCAAACCGGCGATGAACTGGCGGCTGCACTCGCCGCCATCGTGCCCGGCCAACGGGTCAAGATGGCGGTGGGACGCGACAATCGGGTCGAGGACATCGTGGCGCAGGCTTCATCACGTCCGCCCGCGGCGGTGGCGCGTGACTGGCAATCGGCCACAGCCAGCCAAACAATCCCGCCGAATGTCGCCCCATCGGCATCTCCCGCCGTTCCTCCGGACCTCGCGGCCCCGTCTCGACTGGCCCCGGAACCGACCTCCTTCGGCGTGCTGCCCGCTCCGACTGCGACTGCGACTCCGACTGCGAATCTGACTCCGTCTCCGTCTGCGTCTGCGACTCCGATGCCAGGCGGCAGAACAGCGCTCGGCGTGCGCACCGTACCGGTTGACCCGAACGTGCAGACGCGGTTTCGCCTCTCCGATGCTCAGGGTGCTTTCGTGATCGGTGTGGTCCAGGATCTGCCGGCTTCCAAGGCAGGCGTGCCTCCCGGCAGCGTCATTGTCGCCATCAACAATCAGCCTGTTCGCTCACCGCAGGATCTGACGCAACTCGTGGCCCGCGGCCCCGTGGGCACGCCCGTGCCACTCCACTACGTGCTCCCCGGCGGGCAGTCCAAGCAGGCCGACGTGGTGCTGCAGTCGCTCGAACAACCGCTCGAGAGGGCGCTGATCGGGAGCGAAGAGACTGGGCAGGCGACTGGGCAGGCGACTGGGCAGGCGACTGGGCAGGCGGTACCGCCGCCCGCGCTCCAACCGGCACCACTGACGACCCGCCGGGTGCAGCCGACCGCCGGCTACCAGTCGGACGAGCAGTCGAACGAGGCCACCGCTCGGGCCAGGCTGGAGGAACTGCTCCGTCGCATGAACAACCGGCTCGAGCAGATCGAGCGGCGGCTCGAACGCATCGAG
>JBBAVO010000489.1:0-1749 GCA_040397635.1 Pirellulales bacterium | reverse complement strand
CCTGCTGGTGATGGCGATCACCGTGGCGCTGGCGCCGCTGATCTGGCCGTTCTGACTTCACGCGAAATATCGCATCCTGCCGCCACCCCAGGCGAATGCCTGGCCGAAGTCAGACGTGGCCACGAGTTTTTAACTTGTGGAATCAGTGCCGGGGCAACGGACAAGTTAAAAACTTGCCGCCACGAGGGGTAGCAAAAGCCGCCCCCAACGCAATTCCCACAAGTCCATATTTAACAACGACTTATGTCACGCACTAAAGAATACATTACTACGTTGACGATCATTGTGCTGTCGGTTATAAAGGCGTTTTTGACCCCCGATTCGCTCCCCACGCGAGGCCCACCGTGAACCGCCGCTTCCTGCTGCACAGCCGCTCGTTCCATTCGTCCGCCCGGGCGCTCGTGGCCCTGCTCCTGGTTGCAGCAAGCGGCTGCTCGGGGTCGTCGCCCACCCCCGGCGGCGCGGCAAACCGGCCCCGGGCGATCGAACTGCTCAACGTGTCGTATGACCCGACCCGCGAGCTCTACCGCGACATCAACGCCGCCTTCGCCAAACACTACGAACAGGAGCATGGCACGCCCGTCACCATCAAGCAGTCGCACGCCGCTTCGGGCAGCCAGTCCCGCGCCGTCATCGACGGACTCGATGCCGACGTTGTCACGCTCGCCACATGGCCCGACGTCGAGGCGATCGCCAAGTCTGGCCTGCTCCGCCCCGACTGGCAGAACCGTTACGAAAACAACTCGATCCCCTACCACTCCGTCGTTGTCTTCGTTGTCCGCAAGGGAAACCCGAAGAACATCGAAGACTGGGCCGATCTCGACCGCGACGACATCTCGATCATTACCCCCAATCCCAAGACATCGGGCAACGGCAAATACAGCTTTCTCGCGGCCTGGGGCGCGGCACTGGCTGCCGGCGGTAGTCAGGACGACGCACAGAAATTCGTGTCAGCGATCTATCGCCGCACCCCGGTGCTCGACACCGGCGCGCGGGCCGCCACGGCCACCTTCTCGCAGAAGGGGATCGGCGACGTGCACCTGACCTTCGAACAGGAGGCCCATCTCGAGGTTGACGAATCGAAGGGCGGCCTGGAGATCGTCTATCCGAAGCGTTCGATCCGTGTCGATCCACCCGTGGCCCTGATGGACCAAAACGTAGACCGCAAGGCGACTCGGCATGCTGCCGAGGCCTACCTCGGCTTCCTCTACACCCCCGAGGGCCGGGCGATCATCGCCAAGCATCACCTCCGGCCCTGGGGCGACTCTCCGCCCCCGCCCGCCGCCGGCGAAACCTGGCCCGCGATCGAGACCTTCGACATCTCGTTCGTCGCCGGCGACTGGAACACCGCCATGAAGAAGTTCTTCGGCGAAGGCGGCGTATTCGACACCATCTACCAGCCCAACGGCGGCAAATAGGCTGAACGATGTCGACACACAATCCAGTCCTCCGATCACCACGCCGTCGCTCCGTACTCCCCGGGTTTGGCATCAGCGTCGCCATCACGTCGCTGATGATCACGGCGCTGGTCATCGTCCCGTTGGCCGTGCTGACGCTGCGGGCGGCATCACTCGGCCCGACTGAGTTTCTCGCGGCAGCCTGGACGCCCCGGGCCCGTGCCGCTTATGCGGTATCGCTGGGGGCATCACTGACCGCGGCGATCGTCAGTTCCGTTTGCGGCCTGCTCGTCGCCTGGGTGCTGGTGCGGATCGATTTCCCCGGACGCCGGCTGCTCGACTCGCTCGTGGA
>JBBAVO010000488.1:0-1766 GCA_040397635.1 Pirellulales bacterium | reverse complement strand
TGCATTCTTCAAGAGTTCAGGCCGCGATGCAACAGCCCGGTCAGGCCACGGTGGGCATCGTGCTGGCCGGTGGAGGCTCCACACGGCTGGCATCCGTCGCAGCGCCCGGCGGCGGCAAGGCGTTGCTCACGTTTCAGGGAAAAACGTTTCTGCAGCGAGTCGTTGGTTCGGTGGCGGCCGAGACGAATCGGACGATCGTGGTGGCGGCAACTGGGCAGATACTGCCTGTCCTCGACGGCGTGCAGATCGTTCGGGACAGTACGCCCGGCGCGGGGCCGCTTGCGGGCATCCGTGACGGCCTACGGGCCGCGGTCGCCGGGGAATATGCTTGTCATGGTGAACATGCCGGGCATGCTGGTCATCCCGGTCATGCCGCCGCCCCGCCGGCCCGGCTCGCGTTCGTGACTTCATGCGACGTGCCGCTGTTGCGCCGGGAGGTCGTTCGTCTGCTCATCGACGTGGCGGCGGCGTCGGACGCCGTCTGGACCATCCCGATCGTGCATGGCCACGGGCAGGTGCTCGTGTCGGTGATGCGTGTCGAGGCGCTGCCGCAGATCGAAGCCTGGCTGGCCACCGGCCGCCGCGATCTCCGCGGACTGTGCGTGGAGATGGCCCGGAATGATCCACGCAGCGTGCGCGAGGTGACGGAGGAAGCATGCAAGGCCGTCGATCCGTCGCTCGAGTCATTCCACGACATCGACACGCCGGAAGACTTTCAGCGGCTGCAATCGCGGTGATATTCGCCTTCGCGGCCGGCGGAGAGACTTCTATACTTCGCTGTCTATGGCGACGCGACGTTCACGATCCGACGATGAGTGGCAGCCGCGGCCGCGGCGAAGACGTGGCGTCTTCGCGCTGGCGGCACTTGCCGTGCTCGCGGCGGTCGTCTGGTTTGCACCGGCGGTGATCGTGCTCACCGACCTCCGTGACCGCCCGCTCGAGGCGATCTTTGCCGGTATCGACGGCCGGGTGACCAGCCGCGCAGCGGCGTGGCGGTGGTGGGGCACCATCGAATACCGCGACGTCGTGCTCCGCGATCCGGCAGGGCGGCCGCTGGTGGCCGTGCCCCGGGTCGTGATCGATCGTGGGCTGGCGAGTCTGCTGGTCAATCCGCGCGATCTGGGCGCGGTACGGCTGATCGGCGGCGAGGCGGTCGTCGAGGTCCGCCGCGGCGGCAGTACGATCGAGGATGTGCTCGCGCCATGGCTGGCGGCAGTCGTGCAGGCCACGGCTGTGCCGCTGTCGTTCGAGGTCGAGGTGGTCGATGCCGCCGTCGAACTGGTCGATCTCGATCGCAACGACGCCTGGCGGATCACTGATCTCCTGGCGGCCGGCACCGTGCGGCCCGATGCTACTCTGGCCGGCTGGACGATCTCGGGCCGCACGCGGCATAGCGGCACCCCACTGCGGGATCTCGAGAAGGCGGCCAATCGCATCGCCTCGGATCGGGTGCAGGATTCCGCCGGACCCGCGGCCGCCGGCCACACGTCCGGCAGCATGGAGCATACTGATGAGTCCAAGACCCCCGCGCGTGCGGATGCCTCCGGCAGGCTCGATCGCACGACAGTCGCGGCCGGCGCCACCGCCATCCTCGCGCGGGACGGTGGCTGGTCGGTGTCGTCGCCCGACCGTCAGACCAACTCCCAGACGCGGACGCTCGCGGTCGCCGCCACGCGATTCCCATTGGGACTCTCGAGCCTGCTGGCCACGCGGTTCGATGCGGCGCACGTGCTCGATGGACTCGCCGACGTGCGGCTCGACATCAC
>JBBAVO010000487.1:0-1772 GCA_040397635.1 Pirellulales bacterium | reverse complement strand
CTTGCCGCCACGGGGGGGCTGCGGCCAGCTTAGATGATCCGCGCGAGTACGAGCACGCCGAGGAGGCCCACGACCGACACGATCGATTCCATCACGGTCCAACTCTTGAGGGTGTCGGCGATGCTGACGTTGAAATACTCCTTGAACATCCAGAATGCCGAGTCGTTGACGTGCGAACAGAACAGGCTACCCGCGCCGATCGCCAGCACCATCAGGTTCGGATCGACGCCACCCGCCGTGACGACCGGCGCCAGGATGCCGGCAGCGGTCAGACCCGCCACCGTCGCCGAGCCGACGCACACCCGGATCGCAGCCGTGACAATCCACGCCAGCAGCAGCGGATCGATCGACAGCCCTTGCAGAGCCTGCGCGATCTGGGCGTTCACGCCGCTCTTGATGAGCACTTCCTTGAAGGCACCCGAGCCCGCGATCACCAGCAGGATCGAGGCGACATCGTTGATCGCGCCGGTGAACGTATGCATCACGCTCGGCAGTGACCGGCCCCGGAGCAGGCCGAGCGACACGGTGGCGAAGAGCAGCGAGAAGATCAGCACGGCGTCGGGATCGGAGAGAAACTTCAGGATTCCCGCGGCCGACCCGGCGGTTGAAGCGGACGCCGGCGCGACGAATTCACCGATCGTCGTGAGGAGAAGCAGCATGGCGGGGAGGAGCGCCGTCGCGATGCTGATGAAGGTGCCGGGCAGTTCGGCTTCAGGTTTCGGCTCGGCGGCGAGGCCGGGCAGCGGCCTCGCGTTGATTCCGGCCAGCGTGCGGCCAAACAGCGGACCCGCCACGATGATCGCCGGTACGGCCACGATCAGTCCGTAGATCAGCGTCAGTCCGAGGTTGGCGTGGAACGTCGCCACGAGTGCGGTCGGTGCGGGATGTGGCGGCAGCAGGCCGTGGGCCACGCTCATCGCAGCCAGCGCCGGCATGGCCACCACCAGGGCCGGAAGACGGTATTGGCCGATCACCGCGAAGATGATCGGCACCAGCAGCACGAAGCCGACGCCATAGAAGAGGGGAATGCCGACGATCAGGCCCGTGATCGCCATCGCCCAGGCCATCCGGTGCTGCCCGAACGCCTTGACGAGCGTCGTGGCGATTCGCTGGGCCGCTCCGCTCTCGACCACGAGTTTGCCGAGCATGGCTCCGGTGACGATGACGATCGTGAGCGTGCCGAGGATGTCGCCAATCCCCTTGCGAATGGCGCCGGCGATGTCGCCCGGCGGCATGCCGAGTGCGCAGGCCGCTGCGGCCGAGACGATCACGAATGCCAGAAATGGATGGACCTTCGCCCAGACGACCAGCGCCACGAGCGAGAGAATCGCGACGCCTACGATGACCAGTGGCACGGCCGCACTCCCGGGTGGTCAGGCCAGCGCGAAGATCGCTTCGATCTCCACGGCAACGCCGGCGGGAAGCGATCCTGCACCGAGGGCGCTCCGCACGCCAACGCCCTGATCGGGCCCCCAGATCTCGGCAAAGAGTTCGCTGCAGCCGTTGATGACATACGGATGTTTTTCGAAGTCGGGCGTGCAGTTGACCAGCCCGAGCAGTTTGACGACGTGCGAGATCCTGTCGAGGCTGCCCAGGCTGTCGATGAGCGTGGCCAGGATCGTGAGGCCCACCTGCCGGGCGGCCGCCTTGCCGGCGTCGGCGTCGAGTTCCTGCCCGATGCGGCCCTTGATGAGCGTGCCGTCGGCCTGCATCGGCAGGTGGCCCGACAGATACGCATGCGGCCCGACGATCAGGCATGGCTTGTAGAGACC
>JBBAVO010000486.1:0-1773 GCA_040397635.1 Pirellulales bacterium | reverse complement strand
CGTGCCGTGTGGGCATGGGGCCTGCGGCGGTCGATGGCACCACCACAAACCCGGCGGCACGGAGGTGGTCGTAGAGAGCGACCACATGGTCGCGGTCGGAGGTCTCGACCGTTACCTCCACGCTCGTCACAAACACATCCGGGCCGGAGAAGGCCCGGTCGTGCACGATCTCCTGCACGCTGGCGCCCGCCGCGGCGATCGCGGCGGTGAGCTTGGCGATGCCGCCGGGCCGGTCGGTCACCTGCGTCGTAAATCGCCAAAGCCGGCCGTCGGCCGCCAGCCCGTGCTTGATCACGCGGTCGAGAATCGTGAGATCGATGTTGCCGCCGCAGAGCAGGAGCACCACCCGGCGGCCGGCGAGTTCCTTGCCGACGTCCCCCATCACGGCGGCCAGGGCCGACGCCCCTGCTCCCTCCACGACGGTCTTTTCGAGTTCGAGCAGCCGTAGCACCGCCAGCGAGAGCGCTTCCTCGCCCACGGTCACCACCCGATCGATCAGCGGTGCTGCGATCGCAAACGGCAGGGCCCCGACCTTTCCGACAGCCAGACCGTCGGCGAGCGTCGGTCGCGTGGGCACCTGCGTCGGTCTGCCGGCCACGAGCGACGCGCTCAGGCTGCCCGCCGCGGCCGGCTCGACGGCGATGATCCTGATGTCGGGCCGCAGGCTCTTGGCCACGGTGGCCACGCCGGCCAAGAGGCCCGCGCCTCCGGTGGGCACGACGATCACCTCCGCATCGGGCACGTCTTCAAGGATCTCCAGGGCCATCGTCCCCTGCCCCGCGATCACACGGGCATCGTCGAAGCCGTGCACGAGGTTCAGGCCGTCGCGTTCGGCCATCTCGACCGCCAGCCGGCGGGCATCGTCGAACGACTCCCCCTCCAGAATGACCCGGGCCCCGAGCTTACGGCAGGTGGCCACCTTCACCAGTGGCGCAAACCGCGGCATCACCACGGTGACGGGTATTCCGAGCAGCTTGCCGTGATAGGCGAGGCCAAGGGCATGGTTGCCGGCGGATGCGGCAACCACGCCGCGGGCCCGTTGGGCGGGCTCGAGGAGAAGCAGCGCATTGCGGGCGCCGCGTTCCTTGAAGCTGCCGGTCCGCTGGAGCAGGTCGAGCTTGCACCAGATCTGGCAGCCGGTGAGGTCGGAGAGCGGGATGCTCGGTGGGCAGGGGGAGCGGTAGATGCCCGACCGGATGCGGTCGTGGGCCTGACGGATGTCGTCGAGCGTGACGGTTGTGGTTGTCATGAGGTCAGCCGCTCTGGGCGGTGAAACGAGCGGACATCGATCCATTCCATGCCAGCCCGCCGCGCGGCCTCGATGCCGAGGTCGCTATCTTCCCAGACGACGCATCGCTCCGGTCGGGCGCCGAGCCGGCGGGCCGCCTCCAGGAAGGGATCGGGGTCGGGCTTGTGTCGCGAGGTGTCTTCGCTGGCGACGATTGTGTCGAAGGCGTCGTCGATGCCGACATGGGCAAGGATCTGCCGGCAGACCCGCTGGAAACCGCCGGTGACAACGGCCATCGGCACCCTGCCCCGCGAACGGAGCACCACCTCCACGACGGGATCGATCGGCTGGATATGGGCGAGCTGGGCGAGGAAGGCCTGCTCCTTCGCATACACGGCATGTTCGAGGTCGATCACGATCCCCTTCTCGGCGGCCAGCGTGGCGACGATGTCCCTCGTGGGCCGTCCGCCCATGGCATAGAAGCGGTCTTCATCGAAGTCGAGGCCGTGGGCGTCGGTCACGGTCCGCCAGCCGCGGTAGTGGGC
>JBBAVO010000485.1:0-1776 GCA_040397635.1 Pirellulales bacterium | reverse complement strand
CGCTGCGTGACTGCCGCTTTCGCGGCCCTGATGGCGGCGGTCTGCGTCCCGACCGGGCTGCTCGCTGCACCGGTAGAGCCGCCGGCCCGGATCTCGTTCAACCGCGACATCCGTCCGATCTTGTCGGACAACTGCTTCGCCTGCCACGGCCCCGACAGCGGCAATCGGCAGGCCGGCCTGCGGCTCGATATGGCCGAGCAGGCCACCAGTGAACTCGACAGTGGCAGCCGCGCGATCGTGCCGGAGGACGTCGATGCCAGCGAACTGGTCGCCAGGATCATCTCGACCGATCCCGATTCGGTGATGCCGCCGCCGGAGGCCAAGATCGGCCGACTCACCGACGAACAGGTCGATCTGCTGAAGCGATGGATTGCCCAGGGGGCGCCGTACGAGCCGCACTGGGCGTTCGTGCCAGTGGCGAAGCCGGAGCTCACCGAGGCTGTCGCGCCGAACGGCGAAGCACGGCCAGCGCATCCGATCGACAGGATCGTGCAGGCCAAGCTCAAGCAACGTGGCATCGCGCCGCAGCCCGAGGCCGACAAGACCACGCTCATCCGTCGAGCCACTTTCGACATCACGGGCCTGCCCCCCACGCCGGTCGAGGTCGCGGCGTTCGTCGCCGACACCTCGCCTGATGCCTATGAAAAACTCTTGGACAGGCTGCTGGCGAGCCCGCGGTATGGCGAGCGGATGGCGGCCGACTGGATGGACCTCTCCCGCTATTCCGACAGCTACGGCTTCCAGGTCGATCGCGAGCGACCGATGTGGCCCTGGCGGGACTGGGTGGTCTCCGCCTTCAATAAGAATCTGCCGTGGGACCAGTTCACCACCTGGCAACTCGCTGGCGACCTCTTGCCGCATGCCACTGACGAGCAGATTCTGGCCACGGCGTTCAACCGTCTGCATCAGCAGGAGTGTGAAGGCGGGTCGGTCGAGGAGGAGTATCGCGTCAACTCGATCAACGACCGCGTGACGACGTTTGGCACGGCGTTTCTCGGGCTCACGCTCGAATGCTGCCGCTGCCACGATCACAAGTTCGACCCGCTCACGCAGAAGGAGTTTTATCAGTTCTTCGCCTTCTTCGACGACGTCGACGAGGCGGGGCTTTATTCGTATTTCACGCCGGCCGTGCCCACGCCCAAGCTACGGATCGTCGACGAGAAGATGGCGACGGCCCTCGCGAAGGCCGATGAGGCTGCGGCGGAGTCAAAGGCGGATCTGGAGCAGTGCGAGGCGGTGGCTCATACAAAAGTGGCCGACTGGATCGCGGGCAAGGCGGAGATGCCAGCGGCATTGGCGGCGGCCGAAGCCGGGACGATTCCTGGCGAGATCGTCCGCTATTCATTTGACGAACGCGCCGCCAACGGCACGTTCACCAGCCTGCTGGCCGCCGACAAGGCCGCGACGTCTCCGCCGGAAAACACGCTCGTCGAAGGGCACGCCGGCCAGGCCGTGCACCTCACGGGCGACCATCCGGTGCAGACGCCGGTGGGCAACTTCCGGCGGAGCCAGCCCTTCACGGTGTCGCTCTGGCTCAAGGCAGCGAGTCGCTATGAGCGGGCGGTCGTCTTCCATCGCTCACAGGCATGGACCGATGCGGCCAGCCGCGGCTACGAGCTGCTGGTGCTCGACGGCCACCTGCAGTGGTCGCTCATCCACTTCTGGCCCGGGGATGCGATCTCGATTCGTGCCGCCGAGCCGCTGCCGGTTGGCGAGTGGGTGCACGTGACCGTGTCGAACGACGGCTCCAGCAAGGCCTCTGGCCTGAAGATCTTC
>JBBAVO010000484.1:0-1778 GCA_040397635.1 Pirellulales bacterium | reverse complement strand
GTGGGGCCGCGGCTGCCGAGGCGGTGATTGCCCTGAAGGCGGCGTGCGATCGCAAGGGGGCAGCCACCCTCGTGGTTGCTACCGGCTCGTCGCAGTTCGAGGTACTGGCCGCGCTTGGCGCCACGGCGGGCATCCCGTGGGACGTCGTCACCATCTATCACCTCGATGAATACGTCGGCCTGTCGCCTGACCACCCGGCGAGCTTTCGCCGTTACCTGCGGGAACGGTTCATCGACCGGCTGCCCATCCGACCGAAGGCCTTTCATGAGGTTGGCGTCGAGGCCGATCCGGTGGCCGAGTGCAGCCGGCTCGCCGCGGTCGTGCCGCCGGGCGATTTTGACGTGTCGATGATCGGCATCGGCGAAAATGCCCACGTGGCGTTTAACGATCCGCCGGCCGACTTCGAGACGACGGCGCCGTATCTGGTCGTGTCGCTCGATGAACTGTGCCGCCGCCAACAGGTGGGAGAAGGCTGGTTTCCCTCGCTCGAGAGCGTGCCTACGCAGGCGCTTTCGATGTCGATCCGCCGGATTCTTGCCAGCCGCACGATCGTCTGTTCCGTGCCCGACCGGCGGAAGGCCGAGGCGGTGCGGGCATCCGTCGAGGGACCGGTCACGCCCAACGTGCCCGGCTCGATCCTGCGGACGCACCCGCACTGCAGCCTACACCTCGACCGCGAAGCGGCGTCGCTGCTCTCGGATCGTCAACGTGGCCCTGCCGCGTCGGCCTGAAGCCAGCGACCGTGCATGGCCTTGCACGACGGAACATATTCATGACGCATCCGCTCGATCTTCAGATCAACGGCTTGAAGGGCATCGACTTCAATGCCGACGACCTCGGCCTCGACGCCATGCGGCGGGCCTGTGAGGCGGTGCGCCTGGATGGGGGCGGCCGGATGCTCGCCACCATCATCACCGATCGGCTCGACCGGATGACGGCGCGAATCGACAGGCTCGCGGCATTGCACGCCGAGGACGAGTTGGTTCGCGATGTGATGGCTGGCATCCACATCGAGGGCCCGTTCATCAGTCCGCTGCCCGGCTTTGTGGGCGCGCATCCGCACGAGCACGTCCTGCCGGCGAGCGTTGATGCCGCGAAGCGGCTGGTCGATGCCGGCCGCGGACTTGTGCGGCTCGTGACGCTTGCGCCCGAACACGACGCGAGCCACGCCACCACCCGGTGGCTTACGCAGCAGGGCATTCTCGTGTCGGCCGGACACTGCGATCCTTCACTGTCCGTGCTAAACGACGCCATCGACGCGGGGCTCTCCTGCTTCACGCATCTGGGCAACGGCTGCCCGCTGATGCTCCATCGACACGACAACGTCATCCAGCGTGTGCTTGCGGCCGATCGCTTGCGATGGGTGATGGTGATCGCCGACGGTGTGCATCTGCCGCCGATGCTTTTGCGAACTATCATCCGGCACATGGGGATTGATCGCACGATTGCCGTGACCGATGCCACCGCTGCCGCCGGCATGGGGCCGGGCCGCTACGTGCTCGCCGGGCAGGAGGTCGTCGTGGGTGAGGAAGGAGCAGCGTGGGCTCCGGATCGATCGCATCTCGTCGGCTCGACGGCGACCATGGCCGACATCCAACGCGTACTGGGCCATGCCGTCGGTCTCAGCGACGCCGACGTGGATCGACTCACCGTCGAAAACCCGCTACGGGCTTTGGATGGAGAGCGGGACGAATAAGATTCGTCGCCGAGGAATGATCTGGTTACGATATTCGGATCGGGCGGAATGCTCGTCCCTCAGATACCGCGAGCAAGACACA
>JBBAVO010000483.1:0-1781 GCA_040397635.1 Pirellulales bacterium | reverse complement strand
GGCTCTCTGGCGGACTATCGACGACGTGGCGAGACAGGCATTGGTTCCCGCAATCCGCCCGGAATGCTTTTCTGCTGGCTTCGGGAGGTCGCGACTGCCCTGGATCACATCCATGACCGTGGAATGATCCATCGCGACATTAAGCCTGGAAATATTTTTTTGGACGGCTTCTTGAGGCCGTTTCTCGGTGACTTTGGGATTGCGAAATTCGTCATCGATGGGTCAGCAGGCTCTTCGACCGAGCAAACCCTCACGGCAGCGACCGCTGCCATCGGCACGCTGGAATACATGGCACCGGAGGTTTTTCGCCCCAAGCCGCTGATTCATAGCCGCGGCGATCAATATGCTCTGGCTGTCACGGTCTACGAGATGCTCTCGGGTGACAAGCCTTTCGATGGCAGGACGGCTCACCTCATCGTGGAGCATGTTTCTGCGCCGGTGCCTCCTCTCGACGAGCGATGCCCAAACCTGCCACGCAGCGCGTACGAGGCCGTGCATCGAGCTCTGTCAAAAGACCCTGATCAGCGGTTTCCTTCCTGCACAGAATTCGCAACGGCCGTATTGCGGGACATTGAGCCACTGACACCGGAACCGGGAGTCGTGCGGCTTCTTTGTCCGCGCTGCAAAAACATCTTGAAACTGCAACAGCAGGCGGCTGGCCGGGCTGGGCGGTGTCCGAAATGTCAGTCGCCGATAGACGTCGCGAGCGACCTGGGAAGTTTGTGGCTCAAGAGCGAACGGCGCATGAGTCACACCGAGGCACCCTCCGGAGATCCAGAGACTGAGGCAGCGACGAACGAAGGACCTGGTGAGGATTCGCATGACCGCGGGGATCGCGTCCGGGGAGGGTATGGCTGGATCATCGCGGCAGGAATCCTCGTGCTGGCACACGTGGCGGGGAATCTGGCGCAGGTGCCAATCATTCTCCAGTCTGGCATCGCCGTAGCAGCGATTGCTTCCTACGCGGCGCTGAGGAAGGCGGGGGCGCGGACGCAGTCAGTGAACGACCGGAGTGCGACAGTCAACCAGCCCCGTACCGATCCTCTTTCGGTCTCGCCGGCGAAGAAGGCAAAGGCGGAGAGCACCAACCGTGACCATCTCAACCTTGACCATCTGTTGCCTCAGAAGGCCAGAAGCAACTCCATCGACATGCGATTCGTGATGTGCCACGGCGGTAATTTCCTCATGGGCGATGCCGAAGGTGCGGCAGACGAAACCCCTCATCGCATCACTCTTTCGCAACCGTTCTTCATCGGCGAGTTTCCCGTCACATACGGTCAGTGGTGTCGCGTGATGGAGGAAAAACCAGATCCTCAGCGGGACACAAACACCCCTATGATTCGGGTGTCGTGGGATCACGCGATGGATTTCTGTCGTCGCCTGACACGGTTCCCGCAAGAACTGGATGCCGGCAGGACATATCGCCTACCGTCCGAGGCGGAATGGGAATATGCCTGTCGGGCAGGGTCCACCACGACCTATCCATGGGGCGACGATCGAAAACAGATCGCAGACCACTGCTGGTACGTTGCCAACGCTGGTGGCAGACCTCAACAAGTTGGCCAGAAAACGGCGAATCAATGGGGTGTTTCTGACATGCTCGGGAACGTGTGGGAATGGTGCAGCGATTGGTACGCTGAGGACTTCTACCTCTGTTCGCCGCCGGTGGATCCCGTTGGCCCCGATGCGGGATCGCATCGCGTGATTCGCGGGGGTAGCTGGGGCGATTCCGCGGGCTACTGTCGACCTGCATGTCGGGGCAAGGAACCCCCTGAAAACCT
>JBBAVO010000482.1:0-1785 GCA_040397635.1 Pirellulales bacterium | reverse complement strand
AGGGCAAACGACTCCTGGCCGGCCAACTCCACGATCACGGCCCCGAGCATGTCGCCGAGCAGGCGGACGTCGCGACGCAGCAGATCGTCGTTGGCCACGGGAGAACCCTTTTGGAGAGCGGAGAGCGTAGGTTTTCTGAGCGGTAAGTAGCGTAGTCTTGGTGCAAACGGTGTGCCGGCGTCGCCTTAAAATCCCGGGTGCGATGAGGACGTCGTTTGGTACGGTTATCATAAGCCACATGATCACAACAGCGAATGACCGACCGGGATGGTGTCGCGCACTCTGGTGGCAATCGTGCGCACTTGTTGCGCTGGCGTTGCTGGTGGGGCTGATACTGGCAGCGGTGCCCGTGGTGGGCCAGCCGCCCGTGGCCCCGGCGGCTCCCGTCTCGGCGGCCGATCCGATCCGGGTGATGGAGGCCGAGGCCGAGGCGACCGGAAAAGCCCCGTGGGGACACTGGGGCGACCAGGCGGGCCGTTTTATTTCATGGTCCAACCATTCCAACCGGCTGATTCCTGTCTACACGTTCGGCACGCTGCTCGACGGTGTGGCGGGCCCGCACAGCCCCTATCGCGACGCCTCGCGGCTGACGAGCCTGTACGGCCGCCTACCAGACGACACGCTCAATCCAGAGGCCGACTATTTCGACCAGACCGACATCCATCGGCTCCAGTTGATGGCGGCCGAGGCCGGCAAGAAATACATCGTGTTGGTGGTCTTCGATGGTATGGACTGGACGACCACGCGGACGGCGGCGATCGCCGCCCAAGGCAAGGTGGCCTATGACTCCGGCCGTGGCACAGGGCTCGGGTTTCAGGACTATCGCGGTGCGCCGACCGATTTTTGTTTTTGTGTCACGAGCCCGGCCAACGACGGCACGAAGGTCGATGTCGATGCCCAGGCCGTGAAGAATCCCGGTGGCGAAATTCCGGGCGGGTACGACCATCGCCGTGGCGGCCAGAGCCCCTGGTCGCCGCTGCCGGACTACCGCTACCTGATCGGCCGCGACCGCAGCCGGCCGCATGCCGTCACTGACTCAGCAGCCTCGGCCACGTCGCTGTGCACCGGTCGCAAAACCTACAACGACGCCATCAACGTCGATGTCGTCGGCCGCCATCTCGAGCCGATTGCCCGCACGCTTCAGGCCCGGGGCTATGCCGTGGGCGCGGTGACGAGCGTGCCGGTGTCGCACGCCACGCCCGCCTGCAGCTACGCCAACAACGTCACGCGGGACGACTACCAGGACATCGCCCGCGACATGCTCGGCCAGCCTTCGATCTCTCATCGCACGGAGCCGCTCGCCGGGCTCGACGTCTTGATCGGGGCGGGCTTTGGCGTGCGGGGAGACATGACAAGCGACAAGGATCAGGGGGCGAACTTCGAGCCGGGTGGAAAATACGTGGCCGACTCCACGCTCGCGGCGATCGACGCGCGGAAGGGGGGCCGCTACCGTCTGGCCCTGCGGACCTTCGGCCAGGCCGGCGACGAGGTGCTGGCCGTCGCGGCCGAGGACGCCATCCAGCGGAAGCTGCGGCTCTTCGGCCTGTTCGGCGTGACCGAGGGCAATTTGCCTTACCAGACGGCCGACGGTGATTTCGATCCCGTCGGCTGCCGGCCCGAGCAGCAGGCGTCGGCTGACAGGCTTCGCAAGAAATACTGCCCACTGAAACCCTACACCGAGGCTGATCTCACCGAAAATCCGACGCTGGCCGACATGACCCGCACGGCGCTCGACGTGTTGCACAGCCGGGGCAACTTCTGGCTGATGGTGGAGGCGGGCGACGT
>JBBAVO010000481.1:0-1788 GCA_040397635.1 Pirellulales bacterium | reverse complement strand
GGAGCAGACGTCTTGGGAGCAGACGCCTTGGGAGCAGACTTCCGCACCACGGCAGCGGTTGGCCGACGGTTCGATTTCGACTTCGATGTCGAACTGCCGACCGTCGCAGAACGTCGCCGGGACTTCGAACATTGCTTGGCGAGTGCGATCACGGGGGCCTCCTGACGAGAGTCTGACAGACGTGCCTGCTTCGTCTTCGTTAACCGCACGCTCCGAGCACTCGTAACAGGCCGTCGAATTTGTCCAGTCCGAATTTTTTCGGTATCCGGTCCGTGGTAGTCTGGAGGACAAAGCCGCTGCCAGGATGAGGAATCCCGAGTGATCGACGCGGAGCCAGAGCCGGTTGCCCGGCCGGACGAACAGGAACACCATCCCGAGCAGGCTCTGCCGAGCCGTGCGACAGTCTGGGCCGTCGTGCTGGCGGCGATGGTGGTGGCGTTGTGGTTCCCTGCCACCGACGCCGCCGCCTGGGCGGTCTCGCCGGCGGCGCACCGCTTCAGCAGCGATGACTCCGTGGTCGAGATGCTGCCTCTGGTGGGGGGGGCGGCGATCCTGGCGGTGTGGGTGTTCGTCTTTTGGTCGCTGATCGGCAGTTTTTTGAATGTCGTGGTGTACCGGCTGCCGCTGGGTGAGTCGGTCGTGCACGGCGGCTCCCACTGCCCGCGGTGCGAGACACCGATCAAGTGGCACGACAACCTGCCGGTGGTGGGCTGGCTGTTCTTAAACGGACGCTGCCGATCCTGCCAGTTGCCGATCGCGGCCCGCTATCCGGTCGTCGAGGCGATCTGCGCCGGCTTTGGCACGGCGCTTTACTTCCGCGAACTGCTCTCAGGCGGTGCGAATCTGCCGCAGCGGGCTCCAGACTTCCTGCACGGCGGCGTGCTCATGCTGTTTCCCAATCCCTCCCCCGATCTCCTCGGACTCTCTCTCTATCACTGCGGCATGCTCTGTATCCTGCTGGTCTGGGGACTGATCGCCTGGGATCGCCATCCTCTGCCCGGTCGGCACGTCGTGGCCGTGCTCCTTGTGGCCATCCTCCTGCCAAGTCTGTTTCCGTCCTTGCATCCCCTGCCGCTGGGCCTCGACGCCGACGCGAGTCGCACGGCCGACGATTGGCTCGTCAACGGGCTGGCGGTCTCAGTGGCCGGCGGCCTTGCCGGTTTCTGCTGCGGACAGTTCCTCCACCTGCTGCTCAACCGCCTCCTGCATGGCGATGCCGCAGGCCGTTGCGGTCTGCCACTGCTACCCACCTGCTCAATGGGCGTCGGCCTGGCGCTGGTGGGCATCGTGTTTGGCTGGCAGGGCATGCTCGGCACGGTGATCCTGCTGCTCGTCGCGTGTCTCGTCCAGATCCTGATCTGGTCGGCCGTGATGGCCTGGCCGTCGATGCCGCTCGAACTGCTCCTCGTACCGGCGACCTTCATCCATCTCTGTGTCTGGCGGCAGTTGGTGACGAGTCTGGCCCCCTGGTGGCCGGGCGCGCCGACGCTGGCCTGTCTGGCCCCGCCTGCGGCCCTCCTGCTCCTGGTGTCGGTGGCATTGCCGGCGATCGCGCCCGCCGTGGGCCAATCCCAGCCACCGGTTGACGCCGATCCCAATCATCGCGGTGACCAGCCCGCCTGAGTTTGTCGAAAGCCATACCATGCCACGCCGTCTCGTCCTTGTGCTTGGCGACCAACTCGATCGCACGAGCGCCGCCTTCGATGGCTTCGACCGGACGAGCGATTCCGTCTGGATGGCCGAAGTGGCCGAGGAATCGACCCATGTCTGGACGCACAAGGCACGGAT
>JBBAVO010000480.1:0-1794 GCA_040397635.1 Pirellulales bacterium | reverse complement strand
TCACCCCTCGCCGAGAAAATTCGGACGCAGTCGGTAGCTGCCCGATTCGAGCCGCTTCAGCATACCGATGAGTTGGCCCGTGGCATCGAGAGCGGCGACGGCAGGGAGGTTTTCCGGGATCTGCACGAGCCCGCCGCGGACAGCGCTCGCCAGCACATCGCCATCGAGCACCATGCTTGGGAGATGTGCGACGGCGGTCGCGGCAGGCATCAGGCTCGCTCGGGCCGTGTCAGGTGTGATCGCATCGAGCGCAATGCTCGCCGCGCATGCAAATGGACCGACGGCCGTCCGCACAAGCGACTCCATCACGGCCCGCGTGCCGAGGCTTTCGGCGAGGTCGCGGCCGAGCGCCCGGACGAACGTGCCTGACGAACACTCGATCTCGATAGCCATTCGTGGCCAGTCGTAGCTCGTGATCTCGAGCCTCTCGATCCGCACGGGCTTGGAGTCGAGCACGACCGGTCGGCCCTTTCGCGCGAGACGGTAGGCACGTTTTCCGTCCACGTGCACCGCCGAGTAATCGCAGGGCCGCTGCAGGATGTCACCGCGGAATGCCACGGCCGCCGCTTCGATCTCCTCGGCCGACGGCCGGACGGGATCTGTCTCTTCCTCGATCGGGGTCTCGAAATCGTCGGACGGGCTCGAACGGCCGAGCAAAAACGTGGCCGAATAGTGCTTCGGAAGTTCGTGGAGATAGTCGACGAGTTTCGTCGCGTGGCCCACGCAGACAATCACCACGCCGCTGGCGAGCGGATCGAGCGTGCCGGCATGGCCGACCGACTTCATGCCCAGGGCCCGCGCCACCACGTCAACGACATGGCGGGAGGACACTCCGACAGGCTTGTCAACCGGGATCACACCCGTGAATGGGAAACGCATACAGCTCCGCGATCTCTTCAGGGCTCCGTCGGGCCACCCGCAGCCGCTCGCGCAGCCGCACGGGATCGTCCACCGCCGCCGCCACGAGCCGGTCGAACTTGAGGGCCACGACCGCGGCCGTGCGATCGGCGTCCGACCGGGCATGTCCCAGTGGATACCGCACCCGCTCGCCGCCGAGGAGCCCAAGCGACTCGTGGTCGATCTCGACGCTCGTCGGGATGCCATCGGGATAGAGGGCGTCGTATTCCCGGCCACCATGCTCGATCGTGATCCGATCGATGAGCTGGCGAATGTCGGCGTCGGCGATCGCTGCATCGGAATAATCATCCGGCAGCAGCATCAGCGACTCCCACCCGGCAGCGTGCCCCGAGGTGGCAGCGGCATGGGCCTTGAGAAGCGTCTTCGCGAGAATGAACGGGAGGGAGTGATCAGCCGACTGCCGGGTGGTGGGCGTCCGCTTGGCCGGATCGGCGATGATCGAATAGGCCGGCTCGTAGATCTTCACGCGGAGCGCACGGATGCGGCCCAGGTCGCGGGCCAGCTCGGGCCGGGCCGCACACGCATCGACGATCGCCTGAATCGCGCCTGCCGATTGATGCTCATAGAGCCCCAGCTTGAAGTGCATGGCATGGATCGCGAAGGCGTCGCCACTGACGCCGAGCTCCAGATCGAACGGGCTCTGTCCATCGGGGCAGGGCTCATTGAGCCGGTAGATCGCAAGCGGATTGCGAAAAACGTCCCGCGGGCCCAGAAAGCCCGCGAGTGCCCGCCGGGCACTCATCACTGCCACCTCCGCCGAGAGCGCGGCCGACGCTCCCTTGCTGTCGGAGAGCTGGTGGCCGGCCCGGATCGCCCGGAACGGCACGTAGTGGGCGACCACCATCCCGATTGCCGACTCGATCTGGTCCACCGTGC
>JBBAVO010000479.1:0-1794 GCA_040397635.1 Pirellulales bacterium | reverse complement strand
GCCTACAACGGCTGGCCGACCGCGATGCTCGGGATTCAGGTCTGGTGGGGCGCGGCGTGGGTCTGGCTGTTTGGCTTTTCGTTCACGCTCGTTCGGCTGAGCGTTCTGCCACTGGCGCTCGGGGCGGTAGCGATGGTCTATCTTCTAGCCCGCCGCAGCAGCCTTTCCCCATATGACAGTCTGTTCGCGGCGCTCCTGACAGGCCTGAGCACCCAATTCATAGATCTCGCACCAACCTTCATGACCGATCTCCCTGCATTGTCTCTGCTTCTTGCGAGCTGGTATGGATTCACGCGGGCTATCGAGGAAGCCGACCAACGACCCGCTGACGAACTCGCGGTGTTGCGGTGGCTCGTGACAGCTCTCGCATGCGGTATCGTCGGAGGTACGATCCGCCAGTCAGTGTGGTTTTCGTTGCTTAGTGGGTCGGCTATTTTGTTCCTGAGACCTGGCGTGACGCCCCGTATCCGTGGCATGGCGTTCTGTGCCGGTTGCATCGGTTTGGTGTGCATGGTTTGTGGCATACGGTGGTTTAATAGCCAGCCGTATGCTATCCCGTCGGAAATACTGTCGCTGCGGCTTGAGAATGCTGGCCGGTGGTTCGACGGAATACGGACGTTCGTTGGTCTTGTCGTTCCGGTGGTGCTCCTGCCCATGACGTCGGCTGTCGTGTGGTGCCTACCCACGCTATGGCCGAAGGGCGAATCGCGACCGAGGCGTTGGGCATTGATCGTCGCGGTGTTGATCGCCACGGTGGCTGTCCTGATCCCAACGCATAGGCATGTACTCAACGGCGTTATTCGACTCTTTGAGCAACAGGGACCGGTCTCAGCGAGTGCCGTGGTCTACGAAGCGTCTATTGCGGGGTTTCGTATCGCGCGACTCACGCTCCTGCTTTTCGTTTTGGGCGTCATGGCATGGGATAGTCAGCGGTACCGGCGGGAGATCGTAGCCGTGGTTCGCCGATTGCCGCCTGCAATTCTCGTGATGTCGGCATATCTGGTCCTCTATCTGCCGGCGGTCATCCAATTCTCTGCAACGGCGGGCGTTCTGTGGGAACGATATTTCCTCCCCGTTTTTCCTGCGGTCTGTTGCGGTCTACTGCTGTGGGTGGAGCAGCGACGCAGTCACCTGGGGCGAAGATCACCGTGGGGCTGGTGTTTTCTTGCCGCCATGGCGGTCTACAGCATCGCCTTTGCGCATGACCGGTTTGCGGACTGTCGCGCCCGCGTCGCAGCGATTGCTTATCTGCAGCGGGAGGGAGTGCCTCGCAATCGGATCACGACCGGGTTGCACATCGATGGCTGGGCGCAGATCGAGGCAGTGGGCTACCTCAACGATTCTCGAATTCGCACGCCAGCCGATGCGTACGTGGCACCCGGTCCGCCTCAATATCGTCACAGCAGTAATCTCGTTCGCGCGCTTAGTCCAGAGTTTCTCGTTACGGATGGATCTGCCGAGTGTCTGGGAAATCGCGAAGGGTTTCGTGACTTCCCGTACACAGCGTGGATTCCCCCGTATGAGCGTCGCGTGGTCGTGTGTCATCAAACGGCCATTGAAGCAAAGTCTGTACCGGATCACTAACAGCCCCCGCATCAGGGCACGATCGATGTCCTGTGGCGAATGGAGATGGTGCCCGACAAGGCTGTCCGATGAGCATCGACGCTCGAAATCTGCTGCTCTGTGTGCTGGTCACGCTCGCCGCGATCCTCGTTGCCTGGCCGTTCGCCGAAGGCGGATATATCGATGACTTCTCCTACATCCACATGGCCAAGACGCTCGCGGAGACGGGCC
>JBBAVO010000478.1:0-1802 GCA_040397635.1 Pirellulales bacterium | reverse complement strand
TGGCGAGCGTTTCCAGGCAGCCGCGGTTGCCGCAGCCGCAGCGGGTGCCATCGGGCACGACGGTGATGTGGCCTACCTCGCCTGCCATGCCGCTGTGGCCCGCGAGCACCTGGCCGCCGCTCATCACGCCGAGGCCCAGACCGGTGGTGACATCGAGCATCGCGAAGTCGTGCAGGCCGCGGGCGTCGCCATACATCCGCTCACTCAGGCAGAGCGCATCGGTCTCCTGAACGAGCACACACTCCACACCCAGTCGCTCCGCCAGATCGCGGGCTGGATTCCGCTTGTCGAGCAGGTGGAGGTTCGGGCAGAAGACGATCTCCGAGAGACGTTCATTGACGAGCCCCGGCACGCTCACGCCGATGCCGTGCACCCGGCCCGCGATGCCGCCGAGCAGATTTCGGCACTGCTCTTCGAGGGCGTCGAGCAGTTCGGCGTAGCTTGTGGGCGTGATGAATCGCCGCGTTTGATCCTCGGAGACATTGCCGTCGAGGCCGGCTGCCACGACGCAACAGTTCTGGGCGTCGATCACCACGCCCATTACAGCGGCCAAGGTGGCGGCCATCCGCACGAGGCGGCCGGGCCGGCCGAGCGTTTGCTCCAGCGGATCAAGTTCCTCGACAAAGCCGCGTTTCAGCAGCGAATCGACCGCCTTTGAGACGGTAGGGGCCGTCAGGCCCGACACGCGGGTGAGTGTCGCTCGGGACGACGGTCCCTGCTGCTGGATCACTTCCAACAGCCGGCGCTCGTTGATCCGGCGGAGGAGTGTCGATTCGATGCGGTTGGCCTGGTGCATGAACAGGAAAAACGATTTGTTTGACACTTTGTAAACGACGCTTAGAATTCAATCTAACGCGCTCAATCGGCAATTCCAATGGGCATCGCATGTTTCGCGACTCCTTCTGCCTCAGCCGCGGCCTGCGACTGCTGACTTTGGCGGTGGTGGGTAGCGGCATCCTCCTTTCACCCGCGGCCTTCGCCGAGCCGGTCGATTTCTCTCGCGACATTCAGCCGCTCTTCGCCAAGCGTTGCTTTTCCTGCCACGGTCCCGACACGCACGAGGCCGGCCTGCGGCTTGACCAGATGGCCGGTGCGACGGCCGCACTTGATAGCGGCAGCCGAGCGATCGTGCCGGGTAAGACTGCAGAGAGCGAGATCCTCGCGCGGATCACCTCGAGCGATCCCGACACCCAGATGCCGCCCGAGGGGCCGCGGCTGACGGCAACGCAGGTCGATGCGATCACCCGCTGGATCGACGAGGGGGCCGAGTGGAAGGAGCACTGGGCGTTCCGGCCGCTCGTGCGGCCCACCGTGCCGGCCGCGGCCACTGAAGGGGATCCGCTCGAGATAGACCAGCCGCTTGCCAATCCGATCGACGTGTTTATCCGGGATGGCTTTGCCCGCCGCGGGCTCACGGCGCCGCAGCCGGCCGATAAGATTGCTCTGATCCGCCGGGCGACCTACGGCATCACCGGCCTGCCGCCGACCGAGCAGGAAGTCCATGACTTCCTCGCCGACGACTCGGCCGACGCGTGGGAGAAGGTGGTTGATCGGCTGCTCGCCAGCCAGCATTACGGCGAGCAATGGGGGCGTCACTGGCTCGACCTCGTTCGGTATGCCGACACGAACTCCTTCGAACGCGACGGCAACAAGCCGCATGCCTGGCGGTATCGCGATTACGTCATCCGATCACTGAATGACGACAAGCCCTATGACCAGTTCGTGCTCGAGCAGCTGGCCGGCGACGAACTGCCCGATCCAACGAATGACGCCTTCATCGCGACGGGCTACTACCGGCTTGG
>JBBAVO010000477.1:0-1813 GCA_040397635.1 Pirellulales bacterium | reverse complement strand
CACAGCCTCACACGCCTGCGAGCGCACGCAGGTCGCGTTCCAATGCGTCGAGCCGCTGGGTCAGGGTGGATTTCGTTTCGGCGAGCTGGTGTTGGCCACAGGGTGGCGCTACGGCGAACAGGTAGAACTTGATCTTCGGCTCCGTACCCGAGGGGCGGGCGGCGACACAACTCGCAAGCGCCGGGAAGTGGCCCGCCGCGATCTCCGTTGCAGTCAGGATGGTGGCCGGCGTGGCAGGGTCGGCCAGATCGAACATCACCAGGTCGCCCTTCGCGCCGGCAAAGGGTACGGCGGCAGCACCGGGCGTCGAGGTGGTGAGACTGCCGTAGTCGCGAACCCGGGCAACCGGCAGGCCGCCGAGCGCGGCGGGCGGCTGCGTCCGCAGGGTCGCCATGATCTCCCGCATGCGGTCCATGCCCGCCGCGCCGGGCAGCGTGATCGCCACCTGTCGCTCAAGATGGCAGCCATGCGTGCAGAAGATGGCATCGAGCTGCTGGTGGAGCGTTGTCCCTTGCGCCTTGAGCGCGGCCGTCAGTTCGGCGAGCAACAGCGCCGCCACGCTCGCGTCCTTGTCGCGAACGTGCGTGCCGGCGAGGTAGCCGTGCGACTCCTCGCAGCCAAACACAAAATGCTCGGGGCCCGTCTGGTCGATCGCCTGCCCAATCCACTTGAAGCCGACCTGCAGCGTGTCGACGGTCGTTGCCCGGTAGGCATCCGCGATGCGTCGCACAATACCGGTGGTCACGAGCGTGGTGATCACGTGGTCGGTGGCCTTGAGCGTGCCGAGCCGCTTGCGACTGGAGAGCACCCAGTCGACGAGCAGGGCCGCAATCTGGTTGCCCGTGAAGGTCCGCCACTCGCTGCCTGACGCCATGGTGAGCGGTGCGGCTGCGCCAAGCCGGTCGCAGTCGGGGTCGCTCGCCATCACGAGGTCGTCGCCGCGTTCCTTCGCCTCGGCGATCGCCCCCTGGAGCACCGCTGGGTTTTCGGGGTTGGCGACGTGGCCGGGCACGTTCGGGAAATCACCGTCGGGCATCTCCTGCGGGCCGTAGAGCCGCAGTTTCTTGAAGCCGGCCCCGTCGAGCACCGGCACGACGGCGCTCGCACCCACGCCATGGAGCGGCGTGTAAAGAATGGAGACGTCCCGGGGGCCGGCAGTGGACTGCCTGAGCACGGCAGCGACGAAGGCCGGATCGATCTCCTGCTCCACGAACTGCACGCGGCCGGCCGCGACGCCCGCATCGAAGCTTTCACGGTGCACGGCGTCGCACCGCATCACGCGGTCAATGATCCCCTTGTCGTGTGGCGGGAGCACCTGCACGCCGCCGGCCCAGTAGACCTTCACGGCGTTGTCGCTGGGAGGATTGTGGCTGGCCGTCACCATGATGCCGCAAGTGCTCTGCGTGTGGCGAACGGCGTATGACAGTTCCGGAGTGCTGCGGAAGCCGCGGAGAAAGAAAATCCTGAAGCCGGCCGCAAGCAGCACCTCGGCGCAGAGCTTGGCGAAGTGCTCGGACCGGTGGCGGGTGTCGTAGGCGATGGCGCAGGAGGGCTCCTGGCCGGCGGGCATGACGCTCCGCACATAGTCGGCCAGTCCCTGCGCGCTCTCGCCGATCGTGCGGTCGTTGATGGCGTTGGAGCCGACCGGATACATCCGGCCGCGGCGGCCGCCGGTGCCGAACGGGATCACCGTCCAGTAGACGTCGTCGAGTTCCTTCCAGACGGCGGGCTCCCCCGCAGCCCGGTCGATCCGCGTCGCCAGTTCACCGGCAAACTCCGCATAGCGGGGCTGCGTGAGCCAGTCTCGCATCGT
>JBBAVO010000476.1:0-1827 GCA_040397635.1 Pirellulales bacterium | reverse complement strand
ATTCCACGGCACGTGATTGAATTCACTCCCGTCCCCGATTTTCCCGCAACTCACTATGAATCAACCTTTTTTAAGCAGGGCGGTCTGCTTCGTAGGTTGCGATCAACTCGTCGAGTTCGTGGCAGGCAGGTTCTTCCAACATCTGGCCGCTCCAGTGACGGAGATACTGAATATCGAGCCGTCCCTTTTGAACGTGTAGGATTCCCTTGATGTCCTGCAGGTCCTTGTGCCGGTGGAAGGCCATCTTCAGCAGGATCAGATCCTCGGCGGTCGTCACGCGGATGTCTTGGCCGTGGAAAAGACGACCAACAGCCCGCTTCAGGATTGCATGCTGCAGCGGCACGACCGGGATGAACAGCTCCACGCTCGTCGCGCGGCAGGCCAGCGTCATGTATTTATCGTCACGTACCTGCTGAAGCAGGGCTTCGACAGTCACGGGTTGCGGGGCTGGAGACCGATCCATCACGAAGCCCATGGCATTCAATGCATCGGCGAGCCGCTGGTAGGCGATCGCGGGAACGGCAACAAGGCAATCAGCATCTTGTGTCGTTCGGGGCACGCCCCAGAAACTCGTGGCGACGGCTCCGCCGATGGCATAGGGCACACCGAGCTGTGCAAATACACCGGCGAGTCGCAGAACGACGTCAGCCAGGGGAGGTAGTTCAGGAGGCTGCATCGTCGTGTGGCCAGGCGGAGCGGCGAAGGTTTTTCCACCACGGAGTGGGCCGGGGATCGAGAAGTCGAGACGCCTCCTGACGGCGACGACGCTCCTCAGGTGGAACATGGGCAAGGATAGCCTCCATGGTGCGTTCCAAGCCCACGAAAACCTCCGCCCGTTGCTCTGGAGTCATGCCGATGACATGCCGCGCATCGGCATCGATCGACTCTCGGTCGCTGCGTCGAGGATAGGGCAACAATTCCATGGGACAGGCTCCAAACTTCTCTGTGGATCATACCCTCGAAGAGATGGTGCCCGCTACGTACGAGGCGCGAAATCGTGGACGAAGCGGCTTTGGCGAAACAAACGGGAAATTGGCTCCTGGGAAAAGGCGAGGGCCGCCACACCCAGGCCCACCACACCTGGTCTGGCTTGGTTTTTCTATTTCCCCCAGGGTTGCCAGCTCTGGGTAAACTCGGCGTCATGACAGGACGACAATTTTACGACTGGCAGACAGCAGGCGGGGCCGACGACGTCATGCGAATGGTAGACGCGCTGGAACGCGCCGAATTGCATTGGTGCGCGATCGGCGGCATTGCGGTGAACCACTGGGCCGCCGAGCCGATGGTGACCAGGGATGTCGATTTTGTTGTTGCTGTTGATGAGATCGATCGGGCTGTGGCCGTGCTCGAAGCTGTCGGCTTCAAGGCCGAGCGCCACGATTGGTCGGTGAATTTCAGCGGTCGCTCGCAGGTCAGCCTGCAGTTGAGCACGGAAGATTTCTACCGCGACTTCACATCCCGGGCCGTCCCGGCAGATGTCCATGGGATTCTCCTCCGGGTGGCGTCGCTGGAAGACACGCTGGCCGGAAAGATCAAGGCTTGGCGAACCCCCGAGCGGCGGCCGAGCAAGGTGATCAAAGACTTAGGCGACGTCGCCCGACTCATCGAAACCCACCCAGAACTGCTCGCATCGCTCCCATCGGATGTGCACAAAGCACTACACCGTTGATGCGGAGGGAATCGGCGACAGGAACGGCACGTGTTCGGCACGGGTTACGCAGGCAGCCCGCATTCCCTTGCTTGCGCTGCGGGCTTGGATGAAGAGGAGTTTGCATGCAGCCCAGAAATGTTGCCTGGCACCAAATCTGGGAACCAAATCTGGGAACC
>JBBAVO010000475.1:0-1846 GCA_040397635.1 Pirellulales bacterium | reverse complement strand
GCGCCTTTTGCACGCTGCGGAGGTTGCCACTGCCGTAGTCGATAATCGTGACCATACGATGAGTTTAGGGCCGAAAGCGGCCGGCTGAAAGTGGCCATTGTGACGACGGCAACTCAGGTGGAAACGAGGCGGGCGGGCTCCCCGAACACGCTGATCGGCGTGGCAGGATGCCATGCGCAGCACCAGCAAACTGCGTTTGCCAAGCGCGAGCTGAGGACAGGCATCCGCCTGTCAGGGTGACACGATGCCGTGTTTTTCGTGAAGCTAGTCGCCGCTCTCGTCTCCGCCGCCGATCCGCTCAGGATAGATGACCAACTCCATGCGACGGTTGCGAGTGCGGCCGGCGGCCGTGGCGTTGGACACGACCGGATGATTCGCGCCGTGCGCCACGAGGAAGAGCTGCCCCTGTCGCAGCGGCGTGCGGGTCGTGAAGAAGTCAAAAACCGTCGTGGCGCGAGCCGAAGTGAGCTGGTGTGGCGTGCCCCACGAGGACTGCTCCAGCGGCTCGGTATCGACATGTCCCTCGATGCCGACGAAGTGTCTGGGAAAGACCCGATCAATCTCGGCCGCCACCTGCGTGAGTAGGGCTGAGCCACCAGGGAGGAGAGTGGCGCCGCCTCCATCGAAGAGTCGATCGGCGGGCACTTCGAGCCGCACGACGTTGCCATCAAACCGCGTTTCAACGCCGGGCAATGCCAGCTGGCCCATGGCAGCATGCATTGCCGCCGGGCCGTTCACGGCAGGACTCGCCGCCACGAACGCAGCCGGAGGTCCGCCGGGCTGCGGGGCGGGTCCTGCAGCCGGGCCGATGCCGACTGGCCCAGGTGCCCGTGGCGGCCCCCACGGCGCTGCTCCACCACCGGCCGATGGAAATCGCGACGCTGCCAACTGGTTGGAAGTGCTCGCCAACTGCTCGCGCAGCACGGTGATCTCGTCCTTCAGAAGCTGGTTTTCGTCCTGGCTGCGGGCCAAGGTCGTCTGCAATTGGCGACCGTCAACATCGGCATACGATGGCAGCGTTGTTGCAGAAGAGGCCGAGAGCGGCGGCAGCGTGGCCGCTGGAACCGCAACTCCCGGCGGCGGCACGAGGCTCACGGGAGTTGCAGCCGTCGGCTTTTGAAAGAGAGGGTTCGAGCAGCCGACCATCATCGCAACCGCCGGCAACAGCAGGCAGCGAGCGGCAACGGATTCTCTGGCGGTGCAAAAAGGAATCGGCATGCCTCGGCTCCACGCCCGAAAGGGTGCGGGATCGTAGGAAAGACCGGCAGACCGGGCAAGGCCGTGATACCCCCGAAAAACACGACATCGTGTCTGGAAGAAGCCCCCGGCGGAAGCCGGGGGACTCCGCGTGGCGGCGGAGACCGTTTTCGATACAAGGCAACGTCGCTGCGTCGGTACGCATGAGCATGAGTATGGCAAGCGGGATGATGTTCACACCCGGTGTCCCCGGGCTTCCGCCCGGGGCTTCCTGGTGCTGCATGGCATCCTGCGAAGCAGTCTTGGACGAGCCGGGGATCGGCGGAAGCTCGAGGAGCATTAGGATTTTTCGACCTTCTGGGGAATGTACTGCCGTCGGTCGTGGAAGGAGAAAAAGCCGTAGCGACGAGACTTCTGCCGTCCCCGGCCGTGCGCCGTCCCTGGCGGAGCCATCAACGGCGCAACCGCTGCCACGCAAAGAGCGTGATAGCCGTCAGCACAACGACGGCTCCGAGCACCAGAGCCAGTTCGAGTGGCTGCCCGAACGGGCCGCCAGCCCATTGCCACAGCGGCTTCCAGCCCACGACCACAGCTGCACAGGCGAGACAGAGGCTCGGGCCGTAGGGCAGTTCGCTCTCACGATGCAACA
>JBBAVO010000474.1:0-1850 GCA_040397635.1 Pirellulales bacterium | reverse complement strand
AAGAAGCTCCACGTGTCGAGCCGGCGCGAGGTCGTGGCCTGGTCGAGGGGGGGCGGCGATCCAAAGAAAAGTGGCCGCTCGTAATCCGGCATGGGCCGCCTCCTGCGGCCGCCCCCCTGCGAAAAGGGGGATGCACTGCCATCAAAGATATGACAGGCACCCGACCCACTGTCTCGCTAGAGTTCTGGGGTGGGTAGTGCGTCTATGTGTCTTGCTTTGAAGGGGTGTCTCATGGGATCCAGTCCAGATCGCATTGTCGTCAAGCATGGTTTCACACTCGTCGAACTGCTCGTCGTCATTGCCATCATCGGCACGCTCGTCGGCCTGCTGCTGCCGGCAGTGCAGAGTGCACGCGAGGCCGCCCGGATGAGTGCCTGCTCCAACAACATGAAGCAGATGGGGTTGGCGTTGATCAACTACCACGACGCCAAGGGCAAGCTGCCTGCGACGTCGGTGGCGGTATCAGGCGCCGCGTGCAACAACGGCTTCAATGGCGGACTTCCAACGCCCTTCAAGAACTTCAACGTCGACATCATGCCGTTCGCAGAATTCGCCGACGTCTACAGCAGGATCGACCTGACCCAGAACCTCAACAGCATGACCGCCGGCCCCAGTGGCGTCTCGAACAGGTCGATTTTCAGCGGCCTGCGCTTTCCCGTGCAGCTATGCCCGAGCAACCCGGCTTCGGTGACGCTGGCCCCGACCGTTGCCGGTGGCACGGTCGGCTACTCCTACGTTGGTACCACGTATAAGACGAGCCCCTGCTGTTATGCCCCGATGTGCGGCCCACAACGACTCGGCTCCATGCTCAACGACTGCACGGCCGCCGGGGGCGGAACCGAACCGAGCTTCTGCTCGGCCTACGTCAACATCGCGGGCTGTGGCAATGCGAACATGGGCGCCTATCCAGAGTCATCGATGAACCCCGGTATGTTCGGCGTCCAGAGCCTTTTCCAGTGCAAGATGAAGGACGTCACCGACGGTCTCTCGAAGACGATCATGCTCGCAGAACGCAAGGCCGATCTCTCGCAGTTCGGCGGCGTCTCGGGTGGGCAGTATTACGGCGTCTCGACCCAGGGCCGGATCAACAGCACCGACATCAATCCGACGGCCGCTGCCAACAACACGACCAATCTCCGCTACGCCGCCAGCTACCACCCGGGTGACGGTGCCTACTTCTGCATGGGCGACGGCTCAGTGTCGTTTCTCAATGCAAACATCGATTTCACCCTATACAACTACCTCGGTGGCCGCGCTGACGGGAAGGCGGGAAGCCTGCCATGACCACGATCGTGCGGTCACCGCACGTCCCATGGCCCATCGTCATGGCGTGCCTTCTGTTCGTCGGCTGCGGCAAGAGCGGTCCCCCGGGCACGATTCCGGTCTCCGGCACCGTCACGCTTGGCGGCAAGCCGCTCCCGACCGGTGCCGTGCACTTCTCGACCGCAGATCGTGGCAGATCGTCGGCGACCAAGGTGTCGGGTGGTTCGTTCGCCACGCACCTCGTCCCGGCGGACTACACGATCGCGGTGACGGCCGACACCCAGCCGGAGATGGTCGATGAGGCTACCGGGAAACTGATTCCGCCGAAGCGAATCGTGCCGGAGAAGTACATGTCACCGAAGACCTCTGGCCTGAAGGCCCCGATCGATGCCAAAGCCAGGGAGGCGACCCTGACGCTCGAACTTGTGCCGTAGGCCACCATGACCGCTTCTTATCCCCGAGGCTTTTCCATCATGCGCGCGGACCTGCCCCGAACCCTGCTCGTCTGCCTTATGCTCGCCGCGGCACTCCGTCTTCAGCACGCGGTCGCCCTCGACTATGCCTACACCACAGCCGAGCCGCAGAAG
>JBBAVO010000473.1:0-1852 GCA_040397635.1 Pirellulales bacterium | reverse complement strand
ATCACGGTCGAACTGCCGCTGAAGGCAATCGTCCGCGGCTATTCATGGAAGGTGATCCCGATCACCTGGCGAAACCGCCGAACGGGAATCGCCAAGCTCAAGATCCGCGAGATGGGGAGCCGGTATTTCTTCATCGTGGCCTATGTCTGGCTCGAGAAGTATTTCAGCCGTGGGGATTATCGGCGGACGCCACAGCCGGCACGCCGATGACCGCACCGCCTTCCTCACGCCTGATCGGGCTAGCTGCGGCAGCGGTTGCCTGCGTTTGCATCGCATACGTGTTTTTCACCGGCAACGTCTGGGAAGACTACCTGATCACATTCCGCTTCAGTCGCAATTTTGCCCGCGGAAATGGTCTGGTCTACATCCCGGGAGAGCGTGTTCACGGCTTCACGTCCTTTTTCAACGTGATGATTCCGGCGGTCGCCGACTGGCTCTACGGTGGTGAGTCGATCATGCCCGCCCTCACGGTCTATCGCACCGCGTGCATCGCCGCACTGACCGCCGCGGTGGCCACCCTCGGCCTCGCCATGCGGCGCGACCCGACGATCCCCGCGGCTGCGATCGTGGTCCTTGCGGTTGCCATGGCAGTCGACCTGAAGACGGTGGCCTACGCAGGCAACGGTCAGGAAACCGCTTTCGTCTGGCTGTTTGCCGCGATCGGCATACTCGCCATCGAACGTGGCATCGTCGAGCATTGGCTGCTCTTCGGGCTGTCCGCGACCGGGCTGATGTACACACGCCCCGACGGATTCGTGTTCGCTGGCATTCTCGGGCTCGCAGGTCTGGTCATTCCGGTCAACCCTGAGGATTCACGTCGGTCTGTGAGCGCTGGCTTCGTTCCGCTTGTGAAGGCGGCCGGCGTGTGTGTGGCCTGCTATGCGCCGTGGCTGGTCTGGGTGTGGCGGTACTACGGCACCCCGATCCCGCACACGGTGATCGCCAAGGTCAACGCCTATGGAGACGTGCACGCAGCCCGTTCGCCGTTTGAGTGGAGCGTCGCGTGGGCCGGCCATACCCTCCAGGATGCCGCCAGTGTCTATGCCCCCATCTACTTCAATCCAGCCGACTGGCCGGCGTGGACCCCGACGCTCTGCCGTCTGCTGGTAGGACTCTCTATCGCGCCGCTGTTGATGCCGGCCGCACCTGGCCTTGCCAGGCGGTCAGCGTTGGCATTTCTCTTGGGCCTAGCCTATCTCGGTGCGATTCACACCCGCATCGGCCTGCTGTTTCCCTGGTACACGACGTTCGCCGCTCTTGCCGGGATCGTTTCGATCGCGACCGCAGGCTGTTGGCTGGTGCAACGCTGCGCGGCAAGAACCTGGGCGCGCGTGGTCGTTGCCGCGACCTTGCTTAGCGTCGGTGTCGGCATGGCCGTTCTCTCGTACCACGGGTGGCGGCAGTTGGCCCTCCAACAGCAAGAGATCGAGTGGGGTGTGCGGGCCGAGGTGGGCCGCTGGTTTGCCGCGCATGCTGGCGAAAACGACCGAGTGTTGCTGGAGCCGATCGGCTACATCGGTTTTTTCAGTAATGCCAAACTCTACGACTATCCCGGTCTGGTCAGCCCGGCCGTCGTCGATGCACGGCGTCGCGGCCACCGCTCGATTCCGGAAGTCGCCGCATTCCTGCGGCCTGAGTGGCTGGTGTTGCGTCGGAATGAACTGGCCGACGCCAGTCGCCATCCGGAACTCCGAGAGGCGTATGACGTCGTTCAGCAATTCCGGGCCTCGCCAAGGCTGCGCGACAGTGTCATTGCCGGCGGCTGTCAGGGCTCGGGGTGGCTCGCCTTTGATGCAGAGTACACCATCCTGAAACGTCGATGATGGCGAGGTCTTCTGCCGCCAAGCATGCT
>JBBAVO010000472.1:0-1852 GCA_040397635.1 Pirellulales bacterium | reverse complement strand
CAGGTGGACGAGATCGAGTGGGAGGGGACTCTTGTGCCGCTGGCGGCCAGTGTGGCGGACGGCTCGGTGACGCTCTCCGGCACGCTCGGTCCCGATGCTGGCGAGGCCGGCACGCTCACCGAGCCACGTGAGTTCAACCTGATGTTCGAGACGCGGATCGGGGCCCTCGCCGGCAACGACGACGACCGTGCCTTCCTGCGGCCGGAGACGGCCCAGGGCATCTTCATGAACTTCAAGAACGTGCTCGACACGTCGCGGGTCAGCGTGCCCTTCGGCATCGCGCAGATCGGCAAGAGCTTCCGCAACGAGATCACCCCGCGAAACTTCACCTTTCGGTCCCGTGAGTTCGAGCAGATGGAGATCGAATTCTTCTGCAAGCCTGCCGACTCGGCCGCCTGGTATCGCTTCTGGCGGGACCGTCGCTGGAACTGGTATCTCAGCCTCGGCCTTACCGCCGGCAAGCTCCAACTCCGGGAGCACCATGCCGATGAACTCTCCCACTATTCCGTCGGCACCGCCGACATCGAATACGCGTTTCCCTTCCTGGCGGAAGGCGAGTTTGGTGAACTCGAAGGGATCGCCCATCGCGGTGACTTCGACCTCCGCAGCCACATGGAAGGCAAGCTCGTCCGCCAGGACGGCCAGCTTGTCGTGGAGACGGGCCCAGACGGCAAGCCACGGCACAGGGGCAGCGGCAAGGACCTCAGCTACTTCGACGACGCGACGCGAGAACGCTACGTGCCGCACGTGATCGAGCCATCGGCCGGTGCCGACCGGGCCGTGCTCGCGTTTCTCTGCGACGCCTACCATGAGGACGAAGTGCCCGACGAGGATGGCAAACCCCGCAGCCGTACCGTGCTCAAGCTGCATCCCCGGCTGGCACCCTTGAAGGCGGCGATCCTTCCGCTGGTGAAGAAGGACGGCATGCCGGAGGTGGCGATCGATCTCTATCGCCGGCTCAAGGCCCACATGCCCTGCATGTACGACGAGAAGGGCTCGGTCGGCCGGCGGTATGCCCGGCAGGACGAGGCGGGCACGCCTTGGTGCCTGACGATCGACGGGCAGACGCTCACCGACCAGACCGTCACGCTCCGCGACCGCGACACGCTCGTGCAGACCCGGGTGCCGATCGACGCCTGCGTTGACATGCTCCGCGAGCGGCTGCACTGATGCGTACCGCCCTCTCCACCGTCTGCTCGCTCGACAGCGGCCTCGAGACGATCCTCGAGGACTACGCCGCCGGCCACTGCGATGCGATCGACCTCTGGCTCGGCCATGCCGAGACCTATCTCGAGACCCACAGCCCTGGCGACCTGAAGGGCTTGTGTGCGGCCCACGGCGTCACACCTGTCGCGGCGAGCTTCCAGGGCGGCCTGCTCACCAGTCAGGGAGAGGCTCGCCAGGCGCACTGGCGGCATTTCGAAAGCCGGCTAGGTCTGCTCCGCGAGCTTGCCATCCCCGTGCTCGTGGTCGCCGGTGACGCCTTCGGCCCGCTCGGGCCCGAGGACCTCTCCCGGCTCTCGCTGAGTCTGACGGAGGCGGCCACGCGGGCCGCCGATGCAGGCGTGCGTCTGGCCCTCGAGTTCGACGCTCGCGCCAGTTTCCCCAACAACCTGCAGTCGGCCGTGGCGCTCGTCGAAGATGTCGGGCACCCGAGCCTCGGCATCTGTCTCGACTGGTTTCACTTTTCAGTGGGGCCGAGCAAGCCGCTCGACCTCTATCTACTCTCCCCTGAGACGCTCGCGCACGTGCAACTCTCCGACACGGCCGACGTGCCCCGCGAAATGGCGACCGACGCCGACCGCATCCTGCCCGGCGAGGGCTCCTCGCCCCCCGACGAACTCATCCGACG
>JBBAVO010000471.1:0-1856 GCA_040397635.1 Pirellulales bacterium | reverse complement strand
GGCTCGTAGCGGCTGGGCACGAGCATGATGTCGGCGGCGGCCTGCACCAGGTGCGCGAGCCCCTCGTCGAACCCCAGCACGAGATCGATCGTGCCCGGAAACGCTGCAGCCACGCGGCGGAGCGACTCCTCGACATGGTGGTGGCCGGTGCCGAGCACGACAAAGCGGGCCCGACCGCTGCCGGCCATCCGGCCGAGCAGGTCGACAACGAGGTCGATCCCCTTTTGATCGACGAGCCGGCCGACGAAGGCGACCAGCGGCCGCGGGTCGGGAGCCGCATGCCCAAGCCGCACGGCGAGTGCCACGCGGGCTGCATACTTGCCGTCGGGAAAATCGTGGTCGGAATAAGGGCGAGGGATGAATCGATCGGTCCGCGGATTCCAGGCGACCGTGTCGATGCCGTTGACGATGCCGGTGAGCGCATCGCTTCGCGCGGCGAGCACGCCTTCGAGGCCGCAGCCGCCGGGAGCCTGCTGGATCTCGCGGGCATAGGTTGGGCTCACGGTGGTGAGCCAGTCGGCAAACACAAGGCCGGTCTTGAGCAGGCTAAGCTGGCCCCAAAACTCCATCTGCTGCCAGTTGAAGTATTTCCAGTCGAGGCCGGTGAGCAGCATGTCCCAGTGCCAGAAGAGCCCCTGGTAGGCCATGTTGTGGATCGTCATCACGGTGCGGGCGTGCTGCACCGCGGCCGCCGAGGAATAGAGCAGCTTTTGATAGGCGGGCACGAGGCCGGTCTGCCAGTCGTGGCAGTGGATGATGTCGTAGGGCCTCTCCTGCCGCGCAGCCAGTTCCATGGCGGCCCGCGAAAAGAAGATGAAGCGCTCAGAGTTGTCGGTGTAGTCTTCCGACCCGCCGTAGAGCGAAGGACGGTCGAAGCACTCGTCGTTGGCCACGAGCAGCGTCTCGACCCGTGAACCGGGAAGGATGCAGCGGAAGATCCGGGCGGGCAGCTGCCGCGTGCCGAGCGGCACGTCGAAGGCGATCCCGGTGGGCTCGATCGGTAACCCCTTGGAAAACACCTCCCGGTAGGCCGGGATCACGAGCGTGACATCGCAGCCCTGGTGGGCGAGCGCCTCAGGCAAGGCGCCAGCCACGTCGGCCAAGCCGCCGGTCTTGGCGAAGGGGGTCGCCTCACTGGCCACCTGCAGCACACGCATGGGCGGGACGCTCTCTCGGGTTCTGGTACCAGTTCCTGGTGCCGGTTTCCCAGCAATTTCCGGCATGGGCGGTGGGCCACCGCCTTCTCCTATCCTCTTACTATATAGTTCGTAAAATCCCGCCATGTGCGCCCTCGTCAATCCCGCCGCGCTGTTCCGCTTTCGCCTCCCCTGCCGGAGACGGAAGAAACTCTGGCCACCCACGGCCTGGGATCTCGACGAGGCCTGTCGGCTGCCCGCATTGGCACCGGTGGCGAATGTGCCGAATCTGCTGGATCTGTGGCTGGCATGGAATGAAGAGGGGCTGGCGGTGCGGGCCGTGGCGAGAGGCGTGGGGGCCACGCGGTGGTGCCAGCCGACCCGCCCCGAAGACAGCGACGGCCTCCATCTCTGGATCGCCACGCGTCCCACGGGCGACAGCCATCGGGCCGGCCGCTACTGCCGCCGGCTCGCGCTCCTGCCGACCGGTGGCGGCCGCAGCGCTGACAAACCGGTGGCCGTCGCCGCTGTCATCCCGCGCACGAGCGAAATGCCGACCGATCTCCCCATTGGCTCGGTACCGATCGAAAGCAAGCTCACGGCGGATGGATGGGAGATCGATGCCCAGATCACGGCGGCGGCGCTGCCCGGCTGGGATCCGCTGGAGATTCCCCGGCTCGGCTTCTTCGCGGCGGTGATCGACCGGCGGCTCGGCCGCGT
>JBBAVO010000470.1:0-1871 GCA_040397635.1 Pirellulales bacterium | reverse complement strand
TGGCGAGCTGCTGCCCCTGCTGCTTGATGCCCATATTGCCCTGCACCAACCGCGCGTTGATCAGCGACGGCAGAAGCGGCGAGATGGTCTCGCTGGCGTTGGCCCAGTCCATGTCGTTCTTAAGACTTCCGCCGGTCAGAGTTTCGAGCTGCTTTAGGTCAATGCCGGCGCTTGGGGCGACGACCCTGAAGACATCCTTGAACGCGCGGCCCTTGGCCTTGCGGGCCTCGACCTCGCCATACATGCCGCCGATTGTTTGCAGGGCACTGCCGATGTTCTGGCCGAATCCTGCCATGGCGTTGGCCTGAGTGTCTGCGGCGCCCATCATGCCCTGAGCCATGATCGCCCCGCTGTTATCGTTCACTGTCGGTTGGTATCCAAACATAGTTTTGTTCTCCTTCGTTCTGAATTAAGCGGCCATCTGCATGTAGGGCAGGATGACCTTATCGGCCCAACGCAGCTGCCCCGCCACGTTACTGACCATCTTGCCGCCCAGCTTCGGGCATGGCACTGAGGCCGTCGCCGTCCTGCTCATGCAGGCGGTGCAGGCCGTCACATAATCTTGATTGAGCGCCTTGTCCTCGCGCTCCTGCCAGCGTCCGTCCACCTTCTCGTAGCGTGTGTCGTGGACCGGCAGACCGTTCTCCTCGGTGTAGCGCCAGATGTCCTCGTCCGTCCAATGACGCAGCGGGAAGACATAGCTCGCGCTGCCCACGTTCTGGTGGATGTCCGCATTGATCGGAATGTCGCCCCACACCGGATCGTGGTCGCTCGCCTTGTGTCCATGGAACAGCGCCTGCCACGGCCAGTTGAACGCCCCGGTCGGCCGCTGGTAAATGTCCCGCAGTCCGCAGACAAAGTCCTCGCCGTCCTTCGGGGCGCGGATTCCGGTCGGCAGCATATTGTAGGCTGCGCCCACCTGGTAGTAGCCCACGATCTCCACCTCGCCGTTGCCCTCTTGGCACGCCGTCAAGGTCGGCGGGAAGTCGTGGACCCGCAGGTTCCACTCGCGGATCACGCCCTCGGCAAACTCATACTTGCGCGGCTGGAACGGCTCGCGGTGAAAGACCACCGGCAGATCCGCGTGCTGACGCACCAGATCCACCAGCACCATCGAGTCCTTGCCGAAAGACGAGGCAACGACATGGCTGCCGTAGGCGGCGAGCCCGTCCATGATGACGCCGTGAGCGTGGTCTAGCTTGTCCGCGTAGGTCATTAGAAAGAGGTTCCGGCCAGCGCCATGCCCATACCAACTGAGCCGGCAGCGCCAAGCGCTCCCTGGCCAAGCCCGCCAAACATCCCCATCATTCCAGCATTCTGGCTCGCACCAGCCTGCATCGCCGCCGCCTGCATCGCGGCGTTGTTATTCATCACCGAGTTGTATCGGCTGGCCGCCATGTTCGTGTTGAAAGAGGCAACGTTGCCCGCCTGTTGCAGTGATCCACCGAAGATGTTGCCGACCTGTCCGGTCGTGGTGGACAGCGTGCTTTGTCCAAGGCCAAACGCCGGCCCAATCGCCTGCCGGAACGGATCAAGGTCGCCGTAAGCCCCAGCCAGACCAACCCGCCGCTGTCTGCGCGCAAGGTCCATCTGGTTGACGCCGGCCGCAAAGCCGCGCCGCTGGTCCTGGCGAGCAGAGGCATAGGCGTCCCGGTTAAGGATCTCCGCGCCCAGCGCAGCGTTCCCGGTCGCCATGCCGCGTGCCGCCATGCCGGCCCGCGCCGACTGCGTTGCCATGCGCTCCTGCTCCGGGCTCAGTGACCGGCCCAGAGCCAGCTCCGCTTCGGCATCCTGCTGGAGCCGCGCCTCGATGGCATTGGGCGCCGAGGCTGCTTGCAGCTCCTCGCCGACTACGCCGCGCGTGCGTTTTA
>JBBAVO010000469.1:0-1879 GCA_040397635.1 Pirellulales bacterium | reverse complement strand
GGCCCGATCCGGAAGATCCCGTTCACTTTTTTGTCGTTCTCGGCTTCCTGTCAGTCTTCGACCTTCATCCAGAAGGGAGCCGCGGCGAACCAGGCGACCGCCGAGACGAGCATCGTGGCCTTGACCGTGTCGAGCGACAAAGCCGCCGAGCCGTCTGTCCCGGCGGGTCGACGTGGCTGGACTTCTAAAAGACCGCGGCAACCTGCTCGAGATCCGTGTCTCGGACTCGTGGCCCAATCGCATCATCGGCGATCAGTCTCTGCCGGAATCGCAGCGGATCGCCCGGCTCGTGTTCGCATCGGCGATGAACGCGTTCTACAAGCCGGGCAGCCCGCTGCTGCCATCCGGCCTGCTCGGTCCCGTGACCGTGCTTGGTGCGTCGGCCAGCACGCCAGGCCAATGATAGCAGGGCGTGTCACATAAACTGCGACGCGACCGAAGCCTTCGCCGATGCCACACTCGCGTCATGCCATTTACTACTGTTCGTGTTCGTTGTGTCGCGGTCGCATCGCTGGCTACTGTTGCTACGCTGCTTGCGCCACACGCGAGACCTGATGACGCAGCACTGGCGCCAGGGCTCTACTACTCGCACGATCAGGCCCGGCCGCGGCCGCCGGTGATCGCACCGGCAAGCGATGCCACCCTGCCGCAACCGCCCCCTGGCGATGCGATCGTGCTCTTCGACGGCAAGAATCTTGACGCCTGGAAGCGGGAACGATCGTCGCTCGGCATCGAAGGCCCCACCGATGACACGCCCACGTGGCAGATCGAGAACGGAGAAATCGTCGTCGAGCCCAAGACCAACTGGATCCTCACGCGACAGTCCTTTCCATCTTGCCAGGTGCACATCGAGTGGGCGACGCCGTCGGTCATCAAGCATCGCGGCCAGGCCCGCGGCAACTCCGGCGTTTTCTTGAGCGGGTTTAACGAGATACAGATCCTCGACTCGTTCGAGAACGACACCGAGGCCGACAGCCAGGCAGCCGCGCTCTATGGCCGCAAGCCGCCGCGGGTGAATGCCTCTCGCAAGCCCGGTGAGTGGCAGTCGTTCGACATCATCGCCGAGTTGGCCACGTTCGACTCGAAGGGACGGATGGAACGGCCAGCACGGCTCACGGTCCTGCACAACGGCGTTGTCGTCCACCATGCGGTCGAATCCCGGAATAACGCGCGGAAAATGACGCTCGCCTTGCAGGATCACCACGTGCCCGTGCGGTTTCGAAACATCTGGGTGCGGCCACTTGGCGACGAGCCCACCGATGCCGTCCAACCGCCGGAGCAGACGCCAACAGTGACCACTCCACCACCCGCACCAACGCCACCTCCAGAGAAGACACCGTGACACACGTATCCACGAACCCGCTCGCCAGCCGGTTCCCTCGGCGCACGTTGCTCGCCGCCGGCGCAGCGGGCCTCGCGTTGCCCACGATCGTGCCGGCTCGCGTGCTCGGGGGCCAGGGCACCGCGCCGCCGAGCGACGTCGTCCGCTTCGGCCTCATCGGCTGCGGCAAGATGGGGCATGCCGACGCGATCCACTTGTTCAATACCGGCAGAGCACGGCTTGTCGCCATCAGCGACGTCGATACCTCGATCAGCACCGCCACACGTGAAAAGTTCGAAAAGGATCAGGAGCCGCGGTACGGTACCAACCCGATCGCCGAACACCGCGACTTCCGCGAGCTGATCGCCCGCGACGACATCGATGCCGTCGTCGTGGCCACGCCCGACCACTGGCACGCCATCCCGGTGATCGAGGCCTGCAAGGCGGGCAAGGACATCTACTGCGAAAAGCCCCTTTCGCTCACGATCCGCGAGGCGCGTGCGATGGCCGATGCCGTGAAGAAGCATGGTCGCGTACTTCAGACCGGCAGCCAGCAGC
>JBBAVO010000468.1:0-1885 GCA_040397635.1 Pirellulales bacterium | reverse complement strand
ACTGCTGGTAGGGCACCGCCCGGATCGGACCGTCGAGAAGACTCCGCAGGATGACGGGAGCCCGTCGATCCCCGGCGATGAGCTCCGCCCGGAGCGACTCCAGATGCCCGAGAAGACCCTCGGGCGACGGGAGAGCGGCCCGCTGACTTTCCCGCGAAGCCAGTTCCTCAAGCCGGGAGCGCACCAGCCTGAGATCCCGTTCCCGACCGGCCAGCCGCTCGGCCAAGGAGTCGATACTGCCGGCACCGCGTTCGATTGCCAGTCCAATATTCTCGATGCTCGTCGTGAGCTTCCGGGCCTCAGACTCAAGGGACCGCCGCTCGGCAGCGATATCGCCGCCGGTGGCGTGCAGTTCCTGAACACGGGCAACCAGCCGATCGCGGACGCCGGCAACCGACATCAAGGCATCAACAACCTGCCGGAGAATTGCCGGGTGAGCCTGTGCCCGAAGACACGTGGCCCGGTTCCAGCAGGCGTAGACTTTGGCATTGGCACAGCGGTAGCCGCCCTCGTTGCGGCCCTCAGCATGCATCAGTCCGCCGCAGATGCCGCAGACAAACAGCGTGGAGAGGAGTTTCCGGGAGTCGCGGGGTTTTCCAGCCAGAGGATGCTCGGGGCCGCGTTGGGGATGCAGCCGGGTGCAGCGACGATCAATGACGGCGTTGGCGCGATACCACAGCCATTCGCTGACCATCCGCAGGTGCTCGCTCTTCCTGGTGAGCACACCGTCTGCGGTGTTCCAGACGAGCTTCGAGCGGCCCGTGCGCAGCTCCCGCTTGGAGAACTTGGTGCGAAACACCTCCTCGCCGCGGTAGATCGGCCGCCGCAGGAGCGAGGTCACGTTGCCCGCCGACCATTCCGGCTTCTGGCTATTCTTCGCTTTCGGAAAGTTGATCGAGGTCAGCCAGTCGGCGATTGCCCAGGGCGGCTCGTCGTTGGCAGTCCGCTCAAAGATTTCCACAATGACCGGCTTTCGCTCCTCGTCGATAGAGTCGAAGAACGGTCCCCTGGCCGGGTCCGTGGCCGTGGCTGGAATCGATGGCCGCCGCCTGTAGCCGATGGCCAGCGGGCCCATCGCCGCCCCGGAGAGCCAGCGGTTTTCCTGGGCTCGCTTGATCCGCCGCCGGGTGAAGTGGTTGGCCCGGCCGTGATGCCCGAGCGCCGCGTGCAGGCGTTCCGGCCAGTCCTCATCGGCGGTGTCGATGAAATCCGTGGGGCAGATCACGCGGATTCCAGCATCGACCGCCGTGTCGAAGAACTGCGAGGCAAACGTCATATGCCGGTAGAGCCGGCTCGACTCTTCCGCCAGAATGACATCCCAGCGGTGGGTCTTGATGCCAGCCCAGACCTTGTTGATTCCGGGCCGGTCGGCGATCTCTCCGCTGATCTCCGGTTCGCGGATGATCTCCACGTTCACCTGCTCGAGCGTGCAATCCCGGGGAAGGTTCGCCGTCAGAAACCGCTGGCAGGCATGGATCTGTCCATCGATGCTCGATTGACTCTGCTCGTCGGTCGAGTAGCGTGTGTGGATCAGAACATCGAGCGGACGATCGGCTGGCATGACCAATGTTTCGCGAAGGTTCATGCGGCACCTCCCGCCGCACCGGCGATTGCAGGGCAGGGGAGCGTGTGGCGGATGGTCCGGATCATCCGACCGTTTTCAGCGCCGCGGAAAATCGCGTGTGCTAGAAGTGTGCTGAGAATGTCCGCCGCAAACCGTCTCTGACCGGTTCCCGCCGCACGCTGCCAGACACACGTAAATCCATGCTGCCAGTGGGGTTGCATCGCAAACCCCATGAATCCAGCCGGATGGTGAATCCTCGCCGGAAGAATCCCACCCCATCCGTTTGGGTTTTTTGGGCCCGCTGAGTGTGGCTTCTCGTCG
>JBBAVO010000467.1:0-1886 GCA_040397635.1 Pirellulales bacterium | reverse complement strand
TAGAGCGAATAGGCCACGAGCGCCCCGACGCCCGATCCTCTCGCCGCGGCCGGGATGTCCACCTCGCGGGCGTAGCGGACGAAGTCCCAGACGATCAGGAAGTAGCTTGCGAAGCCGAGCGTGTTGATGACGCCCAGTTCCCGTTCCAGCCGCTCCATCACCTGGGGATGCAGCACGCGTTCGCCACCGTCCGCCATCTCTTCCGCCCAGCGTTTCGGCACGTTGCGGTAGCGTTCGCGAAGGCCTTCGAGGCAGAGGCGACGGAGTTCATCGGCCGCGGTCAGGCCACTGGGCACGTCGAAACCGGGGAAGTGCCGCTTGCCGAGGTCGAGCTCGATCGACACCGAGTTGGCGATCTCCTGGCTGCGGTTCACGGCCGCCGCGACGAAGTCGCGATCAAGGTCGGTGAAGGCCGCGTGCATCTCGGTCGGACTCTTGAGATAGAACTCACTCGAGTCCATCCGCATCCGCGAGGCATCGCTGCGGAATCGGCCCGTATTCACGCAGAGCAGGATGTCCTGCGCCTCGGCGTCCTCGCGGTTCACGTAGTGGCAGTCGCAGGTGGCCACAGGAGGGATGCCGAGTTCGCGGGAGAGTTCCAGGGCCGCGTCGGTCACCTGCCGCTGCACCTCCAGGCCGTTGTCCTGAATCTCGATGAAATACCGGTCGCCGAACCGTTTTTGAAACCAGCCGGCGACCTCACGGGCCTGGGCGAGCGACTCCCGCTGCTCGCGGGAGCTGCCGATCAGCGCCCGGTTGAACTCGCTCGACAGGCAGCCGGAGAGGACGATGATTCCCTCGCCATATTGTTCCAGCAGTTCCCGATCGATCCGCGGCTTGAAATAGAAGCCCTCCAGATAGGCCTTCGTGGCCAGTTGGAGGAGGTTGTTGAAGCCCGTCCGGTCGCGGGCCAGGAGTGTGAGGTGGTAGCTGGCGTCTTTTTGGCTGCCAGCGTCTTTCTGAAACCGACTGCCCGGGGCGATGTAGGCCTCGTAGCCGATGATCGGGTTGAGCGTGGCGGCCTTGGCAGTCTGATAGAACTCTAGGGCACCGTGGAGATTGCCGTGGTCGGTGATCGCCAGGGAGTTCATCCCGAGTTCGACGGCCCGGTCCACGAGCCGGTCGATCGGGCTGGCGCCGTCGAGCAGGCTGTAGTGGCTGTGGCAGTGGAGATGGACGAAAGACTGCGTGCTCATCCGTGTGCTCGCTCCAATGTGCATCGCTCGAGGGGATGCGGCATTGTACCGGATGGGGCTCGATTTTCGTCAGGACGGCTCGGAGATGCCTCTGAGCAGTTCGGCGAGCCGGGCCTGCAGTTCGAGCATCACCTGCCAGTGGGCGAAGTCGAGTTCGACCGTTTCGTTCCCGGGTCGCATGACCGCTCCTTCGGTGGCCTCTCGGAGCACGCCCTGCACGTAGTCGAGCAGTTCCGCCAGTTCGGCCGTCTGCGCGGGGCCGAGTCGCTCAGGCAACGGCGGTGGCCCGCCAGGCAGCAGGGGCGACCGCACATGGCTGACGTCCTCGATCACATCCGACTTGTGGCTCGCGATCCGATCCATCCGTTCGCGCATCTGTCTGGCGTGGCTGTCCTGCGCGGAGGGGAGTTTGGCAGCGAGCGCAGAGATGCGGCGGTCGATGTCGCTGTGCGAGCCGACCAGCAGCAGCGAGCGGCCCACCGAGATCATGTCGCCGTCGCGCACGATCCGCACCTGGATGTCCTCGCCGTTGACCTTGGTGCCGTTGGTGCTCTCCAGGTCGGTGAGGACAATCTTGTCCTTGTCGTCCTGGAGTTTCAGGTGGTAGCGGCTGATCCGCTCGTCATTGAGTTGGATCGTATTTCCCTCCTCGCGGCCGATGGTCACCGGCGTGGGGATCTGGCTGAACAC
>JBBAVO010000466.1:0-1890 GCA_040397635.1 Pirellulales bacterium | reverse complement strand
GTGGACGACGACGGGGGCGTCGGACTTGGCGACTTTGGCGCCGGGGATGAGTTGGAAGTTCTCGTGGATCTTGTTGATCCATTTGCCCTTGTCGCGGCGGACGACGCGCTCGCGGAGGTTGTGGGCGATGCCGCGGCCGGCGACGTCGTGGTAGAGGGCGAAAGCGTCGAAGTCGGCGGCGAACTTGGTGAAGAGCTCGTGGAGGGCGGGCGCGAAGTTGTCGCCGGGGACGTCGTCGCTATCCACCCACAAGGCCCAGGGTTTGGTGGCGAGGTCGAAGGACTGCTGGCGGGCGGCACCGAAGTCGTCGACGTGGGGCCATTGGTTGCCGGGTGCATTGACGTAGACGTCGTATTTCGCGCCATGCTTCTGGCAGACCTCGGCGACTTTGAGGCTCTTGGCCTCGGCGCCGGTGGCGTGGACGACGCACATCTCGCTGACGGCGGGGGCGAATTGGGTGAGGCAGCGATCGAGCCGCTTGGGCTCGTTGCCGACGATGAGGCAAAGCGCGATCTGCTCGCGCGGGCTGGGAATCTCCATCTCGGGCGGTGGAGGTTTGTCAACAAACGAAAACCCCCGGCGATGGCCGGGGGCTTCGTGTTGCGACTGAGCTGGGACGAATTAGCCCGTGATGAGTTTGGCGGCGCCGGTGATCGCGCGGCTGTGGCCGAAGACGCACTCGTAGGAAACGAAGTGGCGGCCGGAAGCGGGCGAGTAGTGGCGACGGTAGCCGAGCGTGATGCCGCTCTGCGGATCGGTGACCACGGTGGCGGCCAGGTATTCGCTGGGCGCTTGCGGCTCGAGGGCGCGGATGGCGACGGCGGCGGCGTTCGGGTGGATGGCCAGACCCTTCAGCGTGATGCTGTTGGAGGGCAGGATGACCGACTCGTAGACGTTCATGCCGAGGAGGCGCGGGACGCGGCCTTCGACGATGGTGTCGCGGGCGCCGAACTGCGAGGCATCCAACAGGTTGCTCTGGGACAGGAGGCTGTCGTAGAGGGCGCTGTCGAGGATGAGGCTGCGCTCGGTCATGGGCACCTTCTCGTCCGTAAGCGCCTTGCGGAGCGTGCGGGCGTTGGTGATGGTGAAGGCCGAGGCGCCGGTGACCGACGCGGTGTATTGCGCGGCGGAGCTGGCGGTGGTGACGAAGAGGTTGAGCACCGAGGTGAGCACCGCCTGGGCGAGGGCTTTGCCCTGCTGCACGGCGAACTTCTGGATCTCGGCGATGGAGGACTTGGAGTATTCCGTGTCGCTGAGGCTGACGGTGACGATCTGGTGCTTGTCGACCGAGATCGAGACGTTGTTCATCGTGCCGCCGGTCGACTCGTAGGAGTTGTCGAAGGTGGTAGCGGTGAGGTTGGCGATGAGCGGGACTTCAACCGTTGCGCCGCGGCGGACGACCTCGCTGGAATACGAAGTGGTCAGCACGGACAAGGGCATGAGGTCCGCTGTGAATGCTTCCAGCGCGGTCTGCGCCAGGAGCTTGTCATTTAAGGAACTTGCGATTGTTGCCATAAGAGTGGTTGGTGAGGGTTAGGAGTAAAAGGTTTTGAGGATCTCCGCTTTATTGGCGCGGAAGAACTGGGTGGCTTCGGGGCCTTCGAGGGCGGCGAATTTCTGCGCGGCGGTGAGCTCGGGCGCAACCGGGGCCGCGGCGGTGTCGATGCCGACGGCGGCGACGATGGCGGCGGCTTGTTCGCCGGCGCTTTTCTGCTCGGCGCGGAGGGTGGCGATCTCCTCGTCCTTGCTGGCGGACTCGGCGGCGAGGCGCTCAACTTCGGCTTTGAGGGTTTCGAGTTCCTTGGCGAGGTCTTCGGCGGCTTGGGCCTGGACGGCTTCGGCGGCGTTCTTCGCGTCGAGGTCGGCCTGGAGGGCGTCGACTTTGGCTTG
>JBBAVO010000465.1:0-1892 GCA_040397635.1 Pirellulales bacterium | reverse complement strand
CCACGCTACGCCCCGGCGATCACGCTCCCTCCCTACAGCTATGTTCCGGGCCATGACTTGCCTCACCCAGTGAACAACCCTGCCGGCCACCTCTACGCCGCCCGGGATCATGCCCACGAGCCGCCGATCTCTGCCGCCGTGCTCGCTGACCTGCCGACTATCCTCCATTCTCGCCGCCGTGCACTTGCCGCCACGCTCGCCGACAATTCTCGGTGGCTCCACGCCCTCGACCTCTACAACGCGGGTTTCTACTGGGAGGCTCATGAAGTGTGGGAGAGCTTCTGGAACGCCCTTGGCCGAACGACACGCGAAGCTCTTTTCGTCCAAGGGCTCATTCACCTCGCTGCCGCCGCCGTCAAAATCCGTGAAGGAAAGCCCACAGGCGTAGCCCGACACAGCCAGCGGGCCCGGGAGTTACTTGGCGACCTCGGAGCGGCGGACGTTGGCGGCACCCTCGGCCTCGCTCAAGAGAGCATTTCAGCCGTTGTAACCGAGCTTGAGCACTTCACCCCGGCATGCTGGCACACCTCGAGGACGCCAGTCGTGCGGGTGCTCGCCGAGAACTTGCGACTGGTGCGTTGACTGGGATGATCAAGGGCCCGAAAGTGTGTCCCACTAGCCATTGCCTGCAGGGCGGCCGAGGGATATTCGTCATCAAGGTCGTCTGGCCACAAGCACCTGGTTGCAGCCTGAGTCCGTAGCGTTGCAGCCGTCGTCATAGCGGCTCTCTACGAGCGTCACGGCGAAGGCCAACTCTTCAAGTCGCTCCATCATGGGTCGGCAGTACGGGTGCCTCTCTGGCGGCTGTTTCCACGTGTGCATGCCAGGTACCCGGAGTTCTTTTCGAGTGACTCTGGCCAGTTCCTCGACGGACCGCAGGTGAAAATCCAGCCCGAAGCTATCGCCAGCGTGCATGCCGCCAGCTTCAAGTGGGGCGTAGACCATCAGAAAGTTGGCCGTCAGCACGAGATCGAAGCTTCCGTCAGCAAATGGCAAAGATGGCAAAGCCCCGGCGACATAGCGTCCGTCGTGTTGTCTCGTCGCGTAGTCGGCAGCAAAGCGTTCGAGGGCGGCGTACTTATCTCCATAGAAAGCGTCAATGTCGGCATACACCAGCGCGCCGGGGTTTCTGCGAATCTGTTCACGGCAGGCATCGATGTCCGCCTTCCCCTGAGCCACAATCGCCTCGGGGTCGCCGTCGTACATGGGGTCGCAGCCGGTCGCATCGAGTCCCATGGCCAGTGCTTCGGCTACGAAACTCCCCGGGCCGCTCGCGACGTCAAGGATTTTTACCCCGCGCAGCCCTTCGTGATCGAGGGCGAGCATCTGCAGGTATTCAGCCAGCGTGCGGCCAAAGAACGCCACGGTCTGGAGCCGGAAACGGGAACTGCCGTCGTTCATAGTGGACTGCGTCTTCGTGCAGATTGGGATACTGCTGGGCTGGATGGTGATAGCGTTGCCTGAGGCCTCCAACAATGAGAACACACGCCGGACCTGAAAAGCCGCGGTTTTGCGGCAATACGCATTGTCCGCTGCCGCATACCCTCAAGACCCCAGCCTGAACCGGCTTCGCGTGGTAGGCTCTCCGTAGGCGGCCCCAACCAGAGAACACCACCATGAACCGAAGAACCGCCTGCATTTGTTTTCTCGCCGCCCTGAAGACTTCTCTTGTGTCTTCATTCGCTCTGGCAGCCCAAGAAGCCGCCAGGACTGTCTCAAGAATCGCCGGCCCTCGCTGGAACGTGAACGGCGACTGGACTCCCACGATCGAGGAGATTCAGAGCCACCTGCGTGACGCCCATGGCATTGATCCGAGTGGCCGGGACATCGAAGACCTGCTCACCCTGCACGACAACGACCACAACCGCAGGGGAGTTACAGGCACCAACCAC
>JBBAVO010000464.1:0-1905 GCA_040397635.1 Pirellulales bacterium | reverse complement strand
ATCGCCCGCGACATGCATGACGAGGCCGGCACCACCGCGACGCAGCTTTCGCTCCTCGCCGATCTTGCCCGCGGCCCGGGCGACGGCCCTGCCCGCGCGGAGCGGCTCGAGGGCGTGTCGCGGATCGCCCGCCAGCTCGTCACGAGCCTCGACGAGATGGTCTGGGCGGTGAATCCGGCCAACGACACGCTCGCCCACCTCGTCAGCTATATCGGCCAGACGGCCAGTGAAACGCTCGGCCGCTTCGGTGTGGCCTGCCGCGTCCGCACGCAAGAACCGCTCCCGGAGTGCACTGCCACCGCGGAGCTCCGCCGAGGCATACTCATGATCGCCAAGGAGGCGGTCTCCAACATCGTCGAGCATGCCGGAGCGACAGTCGTAGAGATCGAGCTATCCGTCCAAGAAGGACGGCTGCGGATGTCGATCGCAGACGACGGCCGCGGCCTGCCAAAAGCAACGAACAGCCATAGGCATGGTCCCGGCGGCAATGGCCTGGGCAACATGCAGTCGCGGGCGGCGGACCTTGGCGGCTCCTGCCGGATTGAAACGGCCTCGCCCCGCGGCACGCGGGTGGTGGTCGAGGTTCCCCTTTCCAGCGAGGCTCATGCATGACGCCAAGGACATCCCACGGGGAGCACCGACAGACCGGCCTCGAGCCCGCGGTAGGCCGGCTGCGGGTGTCGATCGTGGAGGACGACCGCATTCTGCGGGAGAGTCTGGCTGCGCTTGTCGGCGGCACGACCGACATGGAGATCGTCGACACCTATCCCGATGCCGAGTCAGCGATCGCGACCATCCCACGGCGGCCGCCCGATGTCGTCGTGATGGACCTGAATCTCGCGCCGCCTGGCTCAGGCCGCAAGAGCGGCGTCGACTGCGTGGCGGCCATCAAGGCGGCCCTTCCCGGGTTGCAAGTGCTCGTGCTCACGGTCTATGACGACGCCGACCGAGTCTTCGAGGCCCTGCGGGCGGGCGCCAGCGGCTACCTGCTCAAGCGGGCGACCACCGACGAGATTCTGGAGGCGATCCGCGAGGTGCAAGTCGGCGGTGCGCCGATGTCGATGCAGATCGCCCGCCGCGTCGTCGAGTCATTCCGGCCCGAGGCCCGGCCCGCCGGGGAACTCGACATGCTCACGCCCCGGGAACGGGAGATCCTCGCGCTGTTGGCCGAGGGCGGTCTCTACAAAGACATCGCTAAGACGCTGGGGCTCTCGACGAGCACCGTCCGCGTCCACCTCCATTCGGTCTACACGAAGCTCCACGTGCAGACCCGCACCCAGGCGGTGCTAAAATACCTGGGCAGGTGAAGGATTCCCTCGCTGGCGCGTCGGGCTTGCATTGGAAAGGCAGTGGGGCGTGGTCTTTCAACTCAACGAACGGATCCTTTCGGAAGTATACTTTTGGAGATCCTCCATGGTTACCGACAACGAATCACCACCGGCACCGGGCGACGACCGTTTCGACGACGGCGAATGGACGGAGTGGTATACGCTCACGCCGCTGGAGCGGCTGGAGGAAAGCTCCAAGCTGTGGCAGACGTACCTGAAGCTGGGAGGTTCGCTTGACCCCGAGCCCGATACTCAGAGTCCTTTCTTCGATCCAGAGGAATGGCGTGCGCTCGCTCTTGATGGGCGGCCAGGCCTGCGTGTTGTACGGCGGGGCGGAGTTTAGCCGCGACACCGCTCTCGTGATCGTTTCCGACGTCGCCAACCTCGAGCGGCTTCGTGCGGCGGTCGCCGATCTCGACGCCCATCCGATCGCGGTGCCCCCCTTCGAGCAGCGGTTTCTCGACGAGGGCCTGGCTATTCACTTCCGTTGCCACGCGGCCGGCGTCGAGGGCATGCGGCTCGACGTCATGAGCCGGATTCGCGGGCTGCCCGATTTCGAGACGCTGTGGGACCGTCG
>JBBAVO010000463.1:0-1910 GCA_040397635.1 Pirellulales bacterium | reverse complement strand
GGCGTTGTTGGCGAGCATCTGCTCACGGAACTGGCTCGTGCGGATGAACCAGCTCTGCCGGGGATACTGGATCAGCGGGTCGTTGTCGGCCCGCCAGCAGAACGGATAGTCGTGGACATACTGCTCCTGGTGGACGAGCAGGGTCCGCGCCCGCAGGTCGCGGGTGATGTCGCGGTCGCACTCCTTCACAAATCGGCCGCTCCCCATCGGGAACACGTCGGTGAAGCTGCCGTCAGGAGCGACGCAGTTGAGGAGCATCGGCCCTCGCCCTTCAGCGAACCGTGCCTGCTCAGAGGCCAGCACCGTGTAGTCCACCTCGCCGAAAGCGGGCGCGATGTGGACGATGCCGGTGCCTGAGTCAGTGGTGACGAAGTCGGCGGCCACGACCCGCCATGCCGCCGGCTGCGAGCCGCCGGCCTGGAGCGGGGCCGCCTGCGGCGGGCCCGCCGGGCGAAAGGTGTCGAACGGCGGCAGGTAGGAGCGGCCCACGAGCGTGGAACCCATGAAGCGGTCGACCACCTCGAACTGCTTCTTCATCTTCTCGCCGAGCGGCGCTGCCAGCGGCTCGGCGACGATGTATTCCGGTGCGGGGATACCTGATCCGGTCCCATCGCCTCCTCCCGGCACTTCCCGGAGAACGACGTAGTCGAGGTCGGCTTTCACCGCCGCGAATTGGTTGGATGGCAGCGTCCAGGGAGTGGTCGTCCAGGCCACGAGGCTGCGAGTGGTCTGATTCCCCGCATCGTCGAGCAGCGGGAATGCCACGTAGACACTCGGATCGGCGACCTCACGGTAGCCCTGACCCACCTCGCCGCTCGAGAGCGCGGTGCCACCCTGCGCCCACCACCAGACGATCTTGTGCCCCTGGTAGAGCAGGCCCCGGTTGAAGAGTTCGGCCAGCGCCCACCAGACGCTCTCCACGTAGCTCTGATGGTAGGTGACGTAGGCGTCGGAGAGATCGATCCAGAAGCCGATCCGCTCGGTGAGCGTCTCCCACTCCTTCATGTACCGCCAGACCGATTCCTGGCAGCGGTGGATGAACGGCTCGACGCCGAAGGCTTCGATCTCCGCCTTCGAGTGGATGCCCAGCTCCTTGCAGACCTCCACCTCGACCGGCAGACCGTGGGTGTCCCAGCCCGCCTTCCGCTCGCAGTATTCGCCCCGCATCGTGCGGTAGCGCGGGTAGAGATCCTTGATCGTCCGCGTCAGGCAGTGGCCTGGATGGGGCATGCCGTTGGCGGTCGGCGGGCCCTCGAAAAAGACGAACCGTTTGCTGCCGCGGCGTTGCTCCAGCGACTTCTTGTAGATGCCACGCTCGCGCCAGAGTTGCGAGATCGCTGCCTCGATGGCGGGAAAGTCGGGCTTGCCGCGGACGGGTTCGAACATGGATTGCCTGTGAAAGCGTTGACGGGTGGTGGAGCGGATCGGAGAGTGGCCGCGGCTCAGCCGGCGTTGCGGACCGCCGCGGTGATGATCGCCCGCAGCTTCGGTTCGGCCGACCGGGCCACGCCGAGAATCTTCTCGACAGTGGCCACCTCCAGATGATCCGGCAGGCACATGTCGGTGATCACCGAGAGGCCAAGCACCCGCAGCCCCGCATGCACCGCCACGATCACCTCAGGCACCGTGGACATGCCGACCACGTCGGCGCCGATCCCGCGCAGGAAACGGTATTCCGCCCGGGTCTCCAGGTTGGGCCCCGTCACCGCCACGTAGACGCCGCGGTGGGCGACGAAGTTTTCCCGGCGTGCCACCTCGAGCGCTTGGTCGATCAGTGCCGGCGTGTAGGGGGCCGACATGTCAGGAAACCGCGGCCCGAGCCGCTCGTCGTTGATGCCCACGAGCGGGTTGTCGTTCATCAGGTTGATGTGGTCGTCGATCACCATGATGTCGCCGGTGCGGAACTGCGG
>JBBAVO010000462.1:0-1922 GCA_040397635.1 Pirellulales bacterium | reverse complement strand
GCCAAGGGTGCGTCCACAAGTGGACCGAACCAGCGAGGTGGAAGTCCTCGTCGGGATGGAATCTGCATCCCGTAACCGAGAGGAACTGCGTCCCGGTGACGGGAGGTGGAGAGCACCAGGAGGTGAACGACCAGTCCGTAGGATGACGAACTCGATTCGGTCTGTCGTCGTGGCGAGCCTGCCCTTGAATGGCGAAGCCCAACAGACGCCGAGCGGAACCCTGCCTGAGTGGGTGCAGCACTTCTTCGGGAAGGGGCTGCGGCGGTACGCCCAAGGAAGCAACCAGATTCGGCCTTGGGGCGACGATGGATGGTTGGAGACGGAATGGTCGGAAGGTTCGGGACATGAAGTGGAGAGACCTGCCGGGCGTCAGACGAGAGTCCGGCAGGAGTCAGAGGAGCCATACGAGCGTTGAAGTCGGGTAATGCCGACGGAGCGAAGGGCTCCAGGGAGATGGATGAGGGATGACCAAGCGACCGGAAGACACATCGGCGGCAGTGCCCCGGGCTCAACAAGCCGAAGAGATCCTATCGCGTTGGCGATGGGTCGAACCGTGCGCGTGGACGATCCGCATGTTGACGGCTCTCGAAGAGGGAGTGGAAGGAGGGAGATGGTTCCGACTGTTCGACAAGGTCTTCTCTGAGCGGAATCTGCTGGCATCGTTCCAGAAGGTGGCGAGGAAGAAGGGCGCAGCCGGTGTGGACCACATGACGACCAGAGACTTCGAGGGACGGCTTCCCGGAGCGATCCAGGAGCTGTCGTCGATGCTCAAGGACGGCACATACGTCCCGCAGGCGATTCGACGGGTACACATCCCGAAGCCGGGCACGAACGAGACCAGGCCGCTGGGGATACCCACGGTCCGGGACCGCATCGTGCAGGCGGCGGTGGTGCACGTGATCGAGCCGATCTTCGAGCGTGACTTCGCGGAACACAGCTACGGCTTCCGTCCCGGACGGGGTTGCAAGGACGCGCTGCGGCGGGTCGATGCGTTGCTTTCCCAGGGATATGTCCACGTGGTGGACGCCGATCTCAAGGGCTACTTCGATTCGATCCCGCACGACCTGCTGATGAGACGTCTCGAAGCGAAGATCGCCGATGGGCCGACGCTACGGCTCATCGACGGCTTCCTGAAGGCGGACATCCTGGACGACGCGGCACGATGGACACCGGAGGCCGGTGCCCCCCAGGGAGCGGTCTTGAGTCCGCTTCTGAGCAACGTCTATCTCGACCCGCTCGACCATCTGATGGTCGAACAGGGAATCGAGATGGTTCGCTACGCCGATGACTTCGTGATCCTGTGCAAGACGGCGGCAGATGCAGCCCGAGCACTGGGGATCGTCAAGCAGTGGGTGGCCGACAACGGCCTCACGCTGCACCCGACGAAGACACGGATCGTCGACGCCCGTACGGACCGGTTCGACTTCTTGGGGTACACCTTCAGCGGCGCGAAGCACTGGCCGCGGCAGAAGAGCCTCAAGAATCTCCGCGATGCCATCCGTGCACGGACACGGCGGACAACAGGGGATAGCCTGCAGTGCGTGGTCGCGAGGCTGAATCCGGTCCTCCGGGGCTGGTACGCCTACTTCCGGCACAGCACCTATCGGAATGTGTTCACCGATGTGGACGGATACGTCCGAAGACGCCTGCGGAGCATTCTCCGCAAGCGTTCGAAGCGGCAGGGGATGGGGCAGGGCCTTGACCACCAGCGGTGGCCGAATCGCTTCTTCGCCGAGCATGGGCTGTTCAGTCTGACAGCCGCCCATGCCACGGCCGTTCAATCCTCACGCAGGTAAAACCATCGACCGGAGAGCCGTGTGCGGGAAATCCGCCAGCACGGTTCGGAGGGAGGGGGGCCCGAACTCAATCGGGCCTCCCTACCCCTATCAAGGTCGGCAGGATGCCGAGCCTTGCCGTGAAGC
>JBBAVO010000461.1:0-1923 GCA_040397635.1 Pirellulales bacterium | reverse complement strand
AGCGCCGTCATGGCCGTCGGGTAGCGGCCCTCGTTCGCCGCCCAGCTGCCCCGTCGCGACTGCTTGCGGACCAGCCAGTCGAGCCCCTTCGAGATGACGAGATCGACCTTCTCCTCCGACGGCGCGGCCGCCAGCGGCAAGGGCACGACGACGACGAGCGTCGCCAGGATGGCAGCAAGCACGCAGAGGGTGCGGATCATGCGAAGCTTGCGGATCATGCAGATCATGGAGGGAAGCCGTTGACTGTCGGACTCAGAAGGGGAGCGGAATCGTCAGCGCCTTCTTGATCCAGAATTCAATTTCGACCAGGGGATCAGCCGCGGCTGACGACCGCGTCGCCGAGGCCTGGTACGGTGGCCGCGGGGCGGTCGGGGCTCCGGTGAACTCCAACTGCAGATCAGGGACGTCACGCCTGGCCTGCGAGAGGGAGATCGTGTGCGTCGCGGGGTCGCCGCTGATGCCGCAGCCGATCACAATCATATCCGGCCGCGTGATCGAGCGGCCGTTGAAGCGGTCGTCGACATAGACCGCCTGGCCCGTCCGCTTGTCGATGCAAAGCACGCTGAGCCGCTGGCGTTCGGGTTCACGGGCAGCCTGGATCGAGCGGGCGAACAGCAGCACAGGCAACTGCGAGCCGCCCTGAGACTGCAGCGAGTGCCTGAGAATCGTCGCCGGCACGGGCCAGAGCATCTCGCCGCTCACGCCGTCCACCGCCCACAAAGATCCCGTCACAAGCTGGGGCAGATCCCTACCCGGCATCCCTGGCAGCGGTCCGATGGCGCCGATTCGCTCCAACTGTTTCTGCTCCGCGGGCGTCTCGCCGCGGCCCACCAGCACGAGATAGCTGCCGTTCCAGGAAAGCACCTGCAGGTGCTCCAACCCCGCAGGCATGTCGGACAGTCGCGTGCGAAACACCACCCGCGCCGCATCGACGTCGAGCAGGCTCAAGTCTCCGGACGGCTCCACCACCGCGACCCGTCCGTCGCCAGCGGTCGATGCACGCGACTCGCCATGATAGGCGCCCAACGGCTGACGCTGACCATCCAAAGGATCGATGCGATCGAGCCGCACCCGACGCGCCCCGCCCGCGTCGGACGACTCAAGACCGCCGGCTGCGTTGCGATCGGCCGCTCCATCGGTCGGCTGCACCGCCAGAATATGACGGCCGCTGGTGAGCAGTCGCCGTTCGCTCGCCGGCAGGTCGAGCGTCCGCACGATCCTCCCGTCGGCCATGGAAAGGACGACCGCACCACGACCAGCGGGAGGGCAGATGCAAAGAAAGTCGTCGTCGCCGATCAGTTCGCCGACCGCGGGCAACCGCTGGCGCTCCCACAGCAGTCGCCCGGTGAGCGGATCGTGAACCTTCAGTGAGCGGTCGGCCATGATGGCCACTCCCGTGCTCCGCACGACCCAGTCGGGCGCACTCCCTCGCCGGCCGCCCTCGTCGGCCTGCCGTGGCTCGGAGACGCGTGCCCCAAGGGCGATGTTCGGTGCGATGGTGCCGTGGCGTGCGGCCTTGCCGCCGCCAATGTTCATGACAAAACCGACGGCCCTCGCCTCGCCCGTCGGATCGGTTTTGTCAACGCGCACCCAGAGCTGTCGATTTCGCTGGGTCCCCTGCCTCGCCCCGCCGGTTGCCGCCATCTCAAACGCGGCGACACCTGCTCCGGCGCGCATGTAGACAACCCGGCCGATGACCGTAGCCTGATCGATGCCACCCGGCTGAAACATCGGCGCTATGCGGCCGCCATCGGGCCGCGACTTGATCGCAAAGGGATCGCCGATCGGCCGGCCATACCCGTCCGTGGCGATGATGCCCGACTGTTGATGCTGATCGAATGCGAGTTCGAGGCCGGGAAGGAACGAGCCGACACTGTCCGTCACTGGGACGTTCGTCAGCCTCGACCGCACGAACCGCACGTC
>JBBAVO010000460.1:0-1930 GCA_040397635.1 Pirellulales bacterium | reverse complement strand
CACGACGATCCCGCCCGACGAGTCGGCGATCCGCCACGCCTTCGGGTGAAACGAGGCGGGCCGTCCGCGGAGCTGGTCCAGCTCGACCAATCGGGCCTCGAACATGGCCCCTAAGCTTTCCATCCAGCCGACGAGAAGCCGCAGGGCATCAGGGGACGTGATCCCGAGGTAGTCGCCCACGAGCAGCCGGATGTGAGCACCGGCGGCAAACGCGCTGAAAAGCGCCTCACGGACGTGGTCGAGCCCCGAGGTCTGTACGAACGACGCGAGCAGGTCGATCTCGCTCGCGCCCGGCAACCGGTCGGCGATGCGCGGCCAGAGAGGGCAATCGGGGCCGGTGGTAAGTGAAAGGCGGGCGCCCGTTACTGCGATAGGGTGGGAACCCGCAAGGTAATTCCCCTTCTCCGGTATCACGTGCCGCACGCCGCCACGGGGATCAGCCATGTCACCGGTGTACCGCGGGATAACGTGCACGTGCACGTGCGGCACGGTCTGGCCAGCAGCAGTTCCGGCGTTGAATCCCACGTTGTACCCATCGGGCTTCGGGTCAAGCTGCTGGTCAAGCAACCGCTTTACCTCGCCCACGAGTTCCATGAGGGCGGCCTGCTCTGGTTGGGTGCAGTCGAAAAACGTCGGCACCACCCGCCGCGTGATCACGAGCACGTGGCCTCGCGACACTGGAAACGAGTCGAAGATGGCAAAACACAGGGCGTTTGCGCAGTGCCACTCGCTCTCGGGGATCCTCAGGAACGGCGAGGGGGCTTCTTGTGGCATCGCGGCAGTCTAGCTACCGGACGGTCAACCTTGGTCGGGGACTCCCTACGCCCGACGCGTATCGCCCGCACGGGCGGTACACTCCCCGGCATGAAAAAACCCACCAAGCCCCACCGGGACACTGTCAAGAAAATGGATTCGTGGCAGGATCTCACGGCCATTATTCGGCAGTTCCGTGACGAGCGGGATTGGTTGCAGTTCCACACGCCAAAAAACCTTGCAGCCGCGATCGCTATCGAGGCCGCAGAACTGCAGGAACAATTCCTGTGGAAAACCGATAAGGAGATCGATCGGAATCTGAAGGGCGGGCCCAAGCGAGAAGCTGTCGTCGAGGAAATCGCCGACGTGCTGATGTTCGCGCTCTTGCTCGCGGATCGACTCGACATCGACGTCGCCAAGGCAATCACCAACAAACTCGCTGCCAATGAGCTGAAATATCCTGTCGCTCGCGCCCGCGGCAACGCCCGGAAATACACGGAGCTGCGCGAGCCGTGATCATCTACGCCGAGACCAAGCAGCAGTTTCTCGAGGACGTGGATCTGAACCGGCTCGAACGGCGGCTGATCGACGGCTTCGAGCGGCAGACCGGGGGCGTGCCCGCCGATCGGCGAGTGTGGGCAGACGAATACGCCCGGTTCTCAAGCGCACTGCGGCGGGCCAATGTCGACGACGACATGCAGGTGGCCATCGAATACCACATCTCCGCCGCCGGCCGGTCGCGGGTGGATGTCTTGCTGGCTGGCAACGACGGCACCAACGACAACGGCCTCGTCCTCGAACTGAAATCCTGGAGCGACGCCGACAAGTCAGACGTTCCAGACCTGGTCTGGTCGCCCTATGGGGGCGGGTCGCTCTCGCAGCATCCGTGCGTGCAGGCCCGCAAGTACAAAGGCCTGATCCTGCGGTTCAACGCTGACATCGCGGAGAAGAACGTGGGGATCCACTCGGCCGCCTACCTCTTCAACCTCGTCCGCCGCCGGCCAGAACCGCTCGAGGACGCCCGTTACCGTCACATTGTCGACGACACGCATCTCTTCCTGGCGGACGATGCAGACGCCCTCTCCCGCTACATCGAAAAATACGTCCGGCACAGGTCGCGGCACGACGTGCTCTTCCTACTTGAGAAGGGGCGGCTGATCCCGGCCCCGGCGCTGAT
>JBBAVO010000459.1:0-1940 GCA_040397635.1 Pirellulales bacterium | reverse complement strand
CGATCCGGTCGTCATGATGCGACGTTTTCTCTCCGCCGTCCTCGCTCTGCTCGCCGCCACGTCGGCGTCCGCGCAGGTGTATGCGCCCCCACAGGCTGGCGTGACCACGGTGACGGTCGATTTCTTTCTGCTCAACCTCGATTCCGTCAGTGAGAAAGACGAGACCTTCGACGCCGACCTGTATCTGGCGTACGAGTGGGACGATCCCCGGCTGGCGCACAACGGCGGTGAGGAGCAGCTCTTCGCCGACGCCGCCGTGGACGAGCGGCTGAAGACCATGTGGTGGCCCCAGATCGAATACGTGAACACGTCGGAGCCGACGATCACGAACCAGTCGCTGGAGATCTTTCCGTCGGGCCACGTGAAGCACACGGTCGGGCTTACGACCACGTGGCGGGCGAATCTCGACCTCCGCCGCTTCCCCTTCGACAGGCAGAGACTCGACGTTCGCATTCAATCGTTTCTCTACAATGCCGACCGGGTCCGGCTCATACCGTCGGCAAGCCAGCCGGGCTGGGAGCACGACAGCACCTACGAGGAACTGCGGGTCACGGGCGTGACGGCCGAATCGCGGATCGTGCAACTCTCGGGCCGCACCGAACGCTTTGCGGAGTTTCAGGCGAGCATCGTCGTCGTCCGGAACTGGGCGTTTTACCTCTGGACGGTGTTCGGGCCGGTCGTGCTGATCTTTCTGATCGCCTGCGCCGTGTTCCTCGTGCCACTGGAAGCGTTTGCCGACCGCGTGTCGATCTGCCTGACGGCGCTGCTCGCCTGCATCGCCACTCACTTCGCCATCAGCTTCAATCTGCCGCACGTCGGCTACCTGACGGTGATCGACCGGCTGTTCGTCTTGACCTATGCATTCGTAGCGCTCCTGGTCATGGCGAGTGCCGCGGAGTTGCTCTTGCGGAACAACGCCATCGTCCGTCGCCGGGTGAACGTTCTGGCGGCGGTCGTCCTGCCCCTTGCCTATCTGGCGGTGATCGCGGCAGCCATCCTGGGGTGACCGCGGACCCCCAACCCCGTCTGCCGGTGCATCGCCAGCGCAGTGAACAGCCAGACTGCGAGATGGAAAACGTGTTTCACGGGAGCACGGTGCCATGGTGCTGTGGAACACCGGCTGCGGGATATTTTCCAAGGCTGTTCTGTGCCATAAAATAATCGCTAGGTTGAGCCATTTCCTGTGGGTGTTTCCTGTCGCCTGCTACGATCCTTCCCATGAACGCCGCCCCGCTGCTTTCGAGTCTGCTTGCCGCTCTCGTCGAGGTGAAGGTCGAGGTGGTCCTGATCGGTAATGCGGCAGCGGCGATCCAAGGTGCCCCCGTCACCACGATCGACTTCGACTTCATGTTTCGCGACACGCCGACAAACCTCCGCAAGCTCAAAATGGCTGCCAAGGCGTTGCCTGCGATCGTGATGCGACCGTACTACCCGGTGTCGAAGCTTTACCGAATGGTCAACGATGACACCGGCCTCCAAGCCGACTTTATGCCGGTGATTCACGGCGTGCGTTCGTTTGAGGGGCTCAAGAGTCGAGCAACGCGGCACGTTGTCGGTGGGCAGCCGGTGCTTGTCGCATCGCTCGACGATATCATCAAAAGCAAGAAGGCTGCCGGCCGCGACCGCGATCGGGCTGTGATCCCGGTCTTGGAGCTGACGCTCCGCGCGATTCGCAAGCAGTGACGAAGTGTCCTGCCATGAGGAGCGACTGATGTCCCGCAGGAAGAGGCCAGCGAAACGGCAACTCGCGCAGCAGAGGGCTGGCCGCGGACTGCACGCGGCCGTCTCAGCCAACGACCGTCGCGCATCGCTCGCCAGCCTCGCCGCCGAGAGCGACCGTCATCTCGAGGATCTCATCGCCCGCCGGCTCGCCTTGCCGGTGGAAAAGCGGATGAACTTTCTCCGCCGCCGTCTGCCGGGCGGCGGCAGTTGTCTGTGAC
>JBBAVO010000458.1:0-1944 GCA_040397635.1 Pirellulales bacterium | reverse complement strand
GAGCTGATCGAATTCACGCCTCCGGAGCGGCCGCTCGATCTCATCTGGCGGCCCGCGCGAATGGTGGTGAAGGACGCGTTCGACGCGCAGGTGCACCTCCCCGCGGTCTACGGCACTCTCAAGGGCGCCGATGCCGCCTCGCGGCTCGGCCGGCGGACCGACTGGCTGGGCGGGGAAGAGGATGCGATCGTCGGGCTGGGCCGGCGGTCGTTTGTGGTCGATGGCGAGGAGGAGATCGACATGATGGCTCTGGGGTCGATCGCCTTCGATATCTGATCGACTGGCCTCCGAGTCGTAGCCCGCGAATAATCGAATCAGGCGGCATCACGTGACCAGGAGGCTTCAGCATGTCGATCTACAACGTCTACTGCCTGGGCACCGGTCACAGCAGCAACCAGGCCGAGCGGCTGCTGCCCGACATCTTCCGCACGTATGACCGGAGCCCGGCCGATCGCAAGCAGTTGATGGAGGGGCTGGGCACCTCCGCCTTCGTGCAGACCGTGAAGGATGCCAACAACGGCGAGGCGCCGCGGGCGATGGGGTTCCGGGGCACAGCGTTCGGCAAGGGCTGGGGCAACGTGGTCATGCAGGTCATGGCGGGCCTGCAGGCAGCCCATCGGGCACAGCCGATTACCATCGTCAACCTCGTCGGGCATAGTCGTGGTGCGGTGACCTGCCACATGATCGCGCACGCGATCGCCCATGCCATGCCGGGCGTGCGATGCAACATCTTTGCGATCGACCCGGTGCCCGGCGGCGTGTTTGACTTCAGCCCGTGGTGGGAACTGAGCGCCGCCGATCGCGCAGCGTTGGGGCTCGACGGCAAGAGTCCGGAGGTCCTGCCGCTGAATGTCGACGCGTACCTCGGAATCTACATGGAGAAAGACTCAAACACGTGCTTCGGTGTGCTGGGGCCGGGGAAGTTGATCCGCCCAGGGAATACGACGTTTGCATTCCTGCCGATGTACGGCAAACACGGCGACTGCGTCAAAAGCGACATCGCTAATGTTCCGGCCAGCAGGATCGCTCTCAGCATCCTGATGGATCTCCTCATGGCGTCGGGGGTTGCCGTCGACCCGGCAACGGTGCTCACGGCTCCCCAGTATTCGGAGGCGTACGCCCAGCTCTACCTCAACGCGATCGCCGCCGGGGACAATCCGAAGAGTGTGGCCAACTACAGTGGAAAGAAAGTAGCGGGGCTGGTGGCTGCCTCGGTGCTTACGGGTGGCCTGGGGGGCTTGGTGCTGGCAGGCGGGCATTGCAGCAGCTACTGGCGGAATCGGCGAGCAAGTGACATCCCCAACGACTTCAGGGCCAATCCGTATTACCTCAACGTTCACCATCGCGACATGTTTCTCGCCGATCAGGCATGCCGCAACGTCGCGGATGGCATGGACCGGTATGGGTTCATGTCGAGGACCGAATTCGACCGATTTGCGACTGCGTTTCCGCGGAGCTACGAGCTTCTCGTCAGGACGGGACTGGCACGATCCTTGCAGGACTCCGCGACGATGACGGCCGAGGACAGGATCATCTTTTCTCTCGGCGACGGAGTGAATATAAAAAAGCTGGAGATCAGACCATCGTCGGCGCAGATGCGGGCGGTGGCGAATCTACTTGCCACCCAACTGACGATCGCGGCTACAGAGCCTGCAAACGCGTCCATTGCCATGAGCTCAGGCGCAATCTTCTCGCCCGAAGCCTGGACGCAGGCCACGTATGTCCGCTTCGGGTCACGTGGGGATCAGGTGGCCGTGATCGACCAGCTGCTGCCCGAATATCACCGCTATGGTCGCGCCAGAAATGCTGGGGCCGCGTTGAGAATTGCCTGCTGGATCGGCGAGCAGGCGGAGGAGCATCTTCGCACGAAGCGACGCAGCGACCGGCGAAAGGGGATGGTGCAGATCGCGATGCAGGTGCTGGCCACCCTGCAGTAGGAGCCCG
>JBBAVO010000457.1:0-1950 GCA_040397635.1 Pirellulales bacterium | reverse complement strand
TACGGCACGGCGAGGGTGGTGCTGGCCACGCTCGACCGACGGGGTGCTGAGTGGCTCTTGGCATGCATGGGAGCCGATGGCGGCGTGGGGGGAGGCCCGGGGCTGACGCCATCGATCGAGGAGACGGCACTCACCGTCGAAGCGTTGGCCCGCGTGGCTGCGGAGTCGCGAGATCCGACGCTCCGCAGCCGAGCGACCGCCGCCGTCGCCTCCGGCGTGGCCTGGCTGCTGGAACACACTGCCTCGGGCACGCGTTTCCCCGCCGCCCCCATCGGCCTCTACTTCGCACAGCTCTGGTACGACGAGGAACTCTATCCGCTTGTGTTCACGGTGGCGGCCCTGGAGCGGGCGGCACAATTGCCCGACTAGGATTCGAACCTAGACAAAGGGAACCAAAATCCCTTGTGCTACCGTTACACCATCGGGCAGTGTGGGCGTTTTAGCACACCTATTGGGCCGACGGTAAGCCGCCCGGGCAGAATCTGGGCAAATGCCGCGCCTGTCACGCCCGGGGGAAGCAGGGCTGGAAACACGTTCGCCGGGGCCTGGAGCGGCGTTTTCAGTTGGCCAAGCAGGCATCATGCGGTGGCCTCTGCCGATATGATCACTTCTATAGGTCCAAGATGTCGGTAGTCTGTCAGCGGGTTTCCAGGGTCTTCAGCTCAGCCCTTGCCGCATCATACTGTCCCTCTCGCAACAGTCCTGCAACGCGATCGAGTTGCTGGCTTCCGTCCGCGGCGGTGATCGTCCGCCTCAGTTCGAACAGCCGTCGCGGTAAAGCGAGGTCGGCTGCGGCCGCGGCAAAGCCTGGCTCGAGGTGCCGCCGCCGGTATTGCTGCACGGTTTCCAGGTCGCGTGTGCCACATTCGCGGCTTGGCTCGATCATCGTGCCCTCGCCCCAGTCGTTCCAGGTGACCAACTGCACGGCCGGCGCCGCCATTCGCTGCGATGCCTCGAGCGCCGAGCGAAAGGTCTTGCCATCCTGATCAGGAATCTGGCCCAGGTTGTCACCCACTCCCGCCTCGGCATAGATGTCATCAAACCGCGGAAACGCGGCCGGAATCCGTGCCGGCCAGTCCTTTGACTGTCGCTGAAACCTTTCAATGGAAGCGAGACCATCCTTTGGAATGGGCCAGTCATAGCCGCCGACGGCTGCTGAGCGTCGGTTGTGTTCGCTGAAATACGCGACCGGTCCAGTCGTCTTGGCAAGGCACTTGGACCACTCCGCGTCATCCAGCCCACCGTGGCCAAAAGACATCAGCAACGGTTTGCCGCCGACGCGGACGTAGTGCTCCATTGGAAACCAGTGTTTGCCAAGCCAGTCGATGGTCTCGACGGCGTGCGCAACGCGATCATCGGCAGCGACTCGGCCCTCCTTGACGAGATTGGGAATCGTCTTGTCCTCGTAGCAGATCGCGACCTTCAGGCCATACGATCTCGCCTGCTCGACCAGCAGACCGGTGTTCCGGTGGATGATCCCGTAGTCCCAGAGATCGCGGATGCCGTACCAGTCGATGATCACGCCGTCGATCCCCGCGATATGCATCAGCAGCAGGTGGTATTCGATGACATGAGGATCGCTCGAGTCATAGGGACCGATCACCGGGTAATACTTCGAGGCGATCTGGCGACGGTCGTTCTGCACGACCGTCGGGTCGTACTTATTCATCGTCCAGTGCCAGCCCCATCGCCGAGCCGTGGGGTCGGCCTCGAACCAGGGCATGTAGTGGACGAGGATGAGCCGCGGCGTCTTCTCGACGCTGTCATCGCCTCGGGCCGGGGGCACACACCACAGTGCCTTGGCCATCACGATGCCGGTCAGCAGGGCCGCCATCGCACGTTTCACGCCATCGACCGCTGTGACGGGGCGATCCAGCATCTTCGAAAACCTCCTGGTCAGATACTTCACCGGCTTGAGGTACTGGAGCAGCCGCCTCACTCCCCGGCGAA
>JBBAVO010000456.1:0-1952 GCA_040397635.1 Pirellulales bacterium | reverse complement strand
TCGAGCGCGCTGTTCTGGCTCGATCGCTACCACGTCGACGGCCTGCGGGTCGATGCCGTGGCCTCGATGCTCTATCTCGACTACAGCCGCAAGGACGGCGAGTGGGTGCCCAACTGCCACGGCGGCCGGGAAAATCTCGAGGCGATCGAGTTCGTCAAAAGCTTCAATATTCAGGTTCACAAGCACCACCCCGGCGTGCTGACGATCGCGGAGGAGTCGACCGCCTGGGCGGGTGTGTCGCGGCCGACCTACGTGGGCGGGCTCGGCTTCAGCCTGAAGTGGAACATGGGCTGGATGAACGACACGCTCCGCTACATGCGGCACGATCCGGTGCACCGCAAGTATCACCACGACGAGCTCACCTTCAGTCTGATCTATGCCTTTCACGAAAACTTCGTGCTGCCCTTCTCACACGACGAGGTGGTGCACGGCAAGGGCTCGCTGCTCGACCAGATGCCGGGGGATATCTGGCAGAAGTTCGCCAACCTGCGGCTCCTCTACGCCTACATGTGGTGCCACCCCGGCAAGAAGCTGCTCTTCATGGGGGGCGAATTCGGGCAGTGGCAGGAATGGAACTTCGACGAGAGCCTGCACTGGCACCTGCTCGCAGGGGAGAGCCATCGCGGTCTGTCCCGCGCCGTGGCCGACCTGAACAATCTCGTGCAGCGGGAGCCAGCCCTCCACGAACTCGATTTCGACGGCCGCGGTTTCGAATGGATCGACTGCCACAATTGGCAGGACAGCGTGCTCGCGTTCGTGCGTCGCGGCTCCAACAGCCGTGATGCGTTGGTGGTCGTCTGCAACTTCACTCCGGTGCTCCGGCAGGGCTACCGGCTCGGCGTGCCGGCCGCCGGCTCCTACGAGGAAGTCTTCAACAGCGACTCGGCCTGGTATGGCGGCAGCAACGCGGGCAACGGCGGCGGGCTTCAGTCATCGCCTGTGCCGCACCACGGCCGCGAACACTCGCTCACGCTCACGCTCCCGCCGCTGGCGGTGGTCGTGCTGAAGCCCCGCTAGAGAGTGGACAAGTTAAAAACTTGCCCCCACGATTCGGAGAGTCGTTCCAGGCACTACCGCGGCTGCCGCTTCCAGTCGAGGCGGTACCGCTTCTGCATCCCCTCGATCAGCTCGCGGAAGGTGTTCGACGCCTCCCGCTGCGCGACCATGCCGATCTTCTGACGGTCGTTGCGGCCAGCGATGAACTTCTCCTGCAGCTCGGCCGCGGGCGGCTCCTGCGAGACGAGCCGGATCACGTAGCAGACGGTCCGCGGCTCGTTGAACGCCACGGCCGTCTTGCCCGGCTCCAGAGAGAACACGGCCCGCATGAATTCGTCACCGGGCATTGATATGCCCTCAGGCTGCGACAGCACCAGGGCTCCGCCCCCCCCCATGCCCTGCTCGAGCCAGGAGAATGGACCGACCTGAATGGCCTTGGTCTCATCGCCGCCGGAGCCAGCCTGCTGAGCGAGTGTCTCAGCTCGTTTTTTGGCCAGGCTGCGGCCCTCGACGATCCGCCAGGCCCGTTCGACACCCGAGCGGGCGGTTTCAAAAGACGGCGTGAACTCGGGCTGGTCCTCCGTTCGCCACGACAGATAGCGATTCCCCTCGACATCCCGTGAGCGGATGGGCCGCAGCGACATCGAGCCGGCTCCAAACATCTGGTCGAGCCAGCGCTGCTGACGGATGCCAAAGCGGCTCGAAGGATCCTGAATGAACTCAAAGCTGCCGCCGATGCCGCCGGCGGCAAAGGCCGCGTCGGGAGCGACAAGGTCTGAGCGGCCTGATACCAGGCCCTGCTTTTCGGCGATCTTGGCGAGGTCGGGGGGCCGCGGGGCCTCGACGCCGGCGGGCTTGCGGGCCTGCCAGAGCGCGTAGTCCTCGGCATAGCGGCCGACATCACCAGCCACGGCCGTGAAGATGGCGTCGATCCGGGCGTCGGCCCGTTCCCGTGC
>JBBAVO010000455.1:0-1959 GCA_040397635.1 Pirellulales bacterium | reverse complement strand
CAGCGGGCGGAGGCCCGCCAAGCGAAAACGACACGATGTCGTGTTTCGCGTGAAGTCAGCTGCGGTAGTCGCCGTGACATGAGTCGCACGACTTCTTCAGTGCGCCGAGGGCGGCCCGGGCGGTTTCGTAGTCTTTCTTCCGCGCGGCATCGCGGAGCCGCAGCGCGGCATCACGCATCGTCGAGGCGTAGCCCCGGTAGGTGTCATCGTCGAAATACTCGTAGTCGGCCTGCTGGATCACTTCCCCGATCACGGCCACGATCTCCGCATCCCGTAGCACCCGCTCCACGGCCTTGTCGAAGTCGGCCTTCGATGCGCTGGCGGCTGCCAACGTGGCGTCGGCCGATTCCAGCCGTGACATCAGCGCCGGACGGCCGGCCACCTGGCTCCAGCGAAAATCTTCCTCGCGATCGGCCCTCGCGGTGGGAGCGATGCCATCGAGCAGCGATTCGAGGTCAGCGACCCGCAGCTTCGATTCGTTGAAGGATTGATCCGTGCCCACCTTGCAGTTGGAGCCGACCCGCGCAAACAGGTCGCGGGCCGTCTCCGCGTCCTTCTTCCAGCGAATCTCCTGGTCATAGGCCGCGATGACCCCAAAGGCGAGTGCCACGGCGCTGAAGCCCTCGCGGGCCTTGTCGTAGCCTCCCCCCTTGAAATCGGATTGGCTCGCCACGGCCCCGACCAGCATCAGCTTCGCGTCCTTGATCTCGTCGGTCAGCGTCTCCTCCGAGACCAGAGCCGACCACTTCAAGCCGCCAACGCCGGACGCCGAGGCACCGTCTGCTTGAACACTTCCTGATGCTGCCTGCCTTTGGGCGGCGGCCATGAAATTGGGCCGTTCGCCCTCGAGCTCCGCAAACGCATCGTCGTAGAATGTCTTGGCGGTGTTCCGGTCCCATGCCGCCGCGGGCGGCTTGGCCCGGCGGATCGCGCGCGACGCGGAGCGGCCATCGCGGGCCGCGGAAAGACCGCCCGAGACTGCCAGACAGCCAATCAGTCCCACGACCAGTGCTTTCTGCAACGCTGCCATGGATGCCATCGTGCGGCCTTCCCTCGTGCGGTCTTGTTTCATTCCACACCTCGGTCGTAAGCCCCAATCTCAGGGCCCGATCTCCATCATACGACAAGGACGGAAAAAGCTCTGGCCAATACTGTTTTTCGGGCCTCTTTTTCCGCCTTGACGGGCTGCGGCCAGCTCGTCAGTCTCTCGCCCCCAATGGCCCCCAACCGCCAGCATGGCTGGAAACTGGGATGGGCCCCGCGAGACCTCACTGTCCGAGCATCGGAGGAGCTGCATGACCGCCAGGCCATCAACGTCGGGATCGCCCGTGAGCACCATCATCCGCACAAGGGTCTATTCCCTCTGGGTGGCCTGCCTCCTGACCGGCTGTGGCCTGGCAGCCCTGGCCCTGGCAGGCTGTTCCGGCGGCGGCGCGGCGGTCACCGCGGTCGGCACCGAACCTGCCAAGGCAACCGTCACGGCATTTCTTGAAGCCATCAAACGTGGCGACGACCCCGGGGCTCAGGCCATGCTCACGAAGGTGGCCCGCGCCAAGACCCAGGAATTGGGCATTTCAGTGGCCCCGCCCGTGACGTCCACGGCCACCTATTCGATCCGCGAGTGCGAAGTGATTCCGGGAAACGAGGACCTGGTCCACGTCGGCACCACTTGGACCGATACCGATCCAGATGGTTTTACAACCACTGAAAACGTGGTCTGGGCCGTCCGGCTCGACCCCGAGGGCTGGCGGGTAGCGGGCATGGCCACCCGAATTTTCGATGACCTGCCGCCGCTGCTGCTGAATTTCGAGGATCCGGAAGACATGATCGCCAAGCAGGAACTGGTGGCGCAAGAACTGCAGAAGCGAGCCGCGCAGGCAGCCCAGCAGGCCAAGCAGCCCCAACAGCGGACAGCCGTGGGCCCTGCCGACGGCCAGCGGAAGTAGTCGGCTTCCGGAG
>JBBAVO010000454.1:0-1963 GCA_040397635.1 Pirellulales bacterium | reverse complement strand
ATCTACCGTGCGGCCTCCCTCCCCCGTGGCGGCGAGTTTTCAACTTGCCGTGTCCTCCCTCCCCCGTGGTGGCGAGTTTTCAACTTGCCGTGCCCCGGGTTGGATTCCGACAAGTTCAAAACTTGCGGCCACAGGTAAATTCTTGCCGTGTCCCAGAGCCCCGGCTTTACTTCTGCGGTTCGCTTTCCGGTTCCAGCACGATCGACGCGGAGTTGATGCAATACCGCAGACCCGTGGGCGGCGGGCCGTCGTCGAACACGTGCCCCAAATGCGCGCCACACCGACGGCACGTCACCTCCGTCCGCCGCATGAACATCGACGTGTCCATATGCTCCGCGATCGTCGTGCCCTTGCGGCCGTCGATCGGGGCGGTGAAGCTCGGCCACCCGCAGCCGCTGTCAAACTTCTCGCCGGAGCGAAACAACGGCTCGCCGCAGCAGATGCAGCGATACGTACCAGGCGTTTTCGTGTTCCAGTATTTGCCCGTGAAGGCCCGCTCGGTGCCCTTCTTGCGGGCCACCTGAAACTGCTCGGGCGTCAGCCGCTTCGCCCATTCCCTGTCGTTCTTCGGAAGCTGATCGTCGGGCAGTCGGCCACCCAACGCTGGATCCTGCGACGCTGCATCGGCTGGATCGGACGGCATCGGCGACGCTCCTGTGTTTGGGGCTTGCTTCGGTGCTGGAACTGCCGGCTCTGCGGCGATAGCCGAGGCCGTCAACAACACACTGGCAATCATGCCCGCCAGCACGGCACTCAACCGCACGCTCATTAAAGTCATAACGCGGCCCTCACTTTCTCGGATCAGGGGACGTCTTGGGCTCGTAGGCATGATCCCGCTTCCGCAGAACCTTCGCCTTCACAATTGTATCGGGCTCGAGACCGGGAATCGGCTGTCCGTCCTGCCGCTGGGTGCGGGCAAGCTTCGGGAGCACATCGAAGCCCTGGATCACCCGGCCAAACACGGTGTGCTTGCCGTCGAGATGTTCCGTCGGGCGGAAGGTCAGGAAAAACTGGGAACCGCCGGTATTCTTACCGGCGTGGGCCATCGAGAGCGAGCCAAGGAAATGCTTGCGGGCGCCGGGCAGTTCGCACTCGCAGTCGATGACATGGCCCGGGCCGCCCGATCCCGTGCCGGTCGGATCGCCACCCTGTGCCATGAAGCCACCGATCACGCGGTGGAACGGCGTGCCGTCGTAGAAGCCCTTCTCGACGAGGTTGATGAAATTGGCCACGGTGTTGGGGGCCGCATCCTCAAAAAGTTCGACAACGATGTCGCCCTTCGACGTGGTGATCGTCACGCGGGGTCGGTCGTCGGCTTCCGCGTCGGCCTTGCGGGACGCCATCTCGGCGGCCACCTTGGGCCGTTCGTCTTCGATGCTCTCCCGGAGTTCTGCGACCTTCTGCGTCTGAATGCCGTTGGCTTCCGCCTTTGAGAGCCAATCAGCCGCTTCGTCGAGCTGGGAAAGCATCATGGCAGCGGCCGCGGCCATCATGTTGATGTTGCCGTCGGTGACCCCTGCCTTGTCGAGGATGGTGGCGAGTTTGATCGCATCGACGGCGTCGTCCATCTGCAGTCGGGAGGCGATCACGAGGCCGCAGAGTTCGCGGGAGGCTGGATTCTTGGGGTCGGCCATGGCCAGCGCGAAAGCCGCTGTCTCCAGCCGCTCCTTCGTGGCCGGAATCTTTTCTCTGGCAGTCTCAAACTTGGCGGCGATTGCCTTCTGATCGACGCCCGGCTGCTGGTATTCGGCCTGCAGCAGGGTGAGTTCGGCAATCAGGTCCTTTTCCTGCTTGCGGGCCGCCTCGAACTCCGCCTTGGCCTTGGCGGGGTCGTGGGGGTGGGTCTCCACCGCCGGCACCTGGGCGAAACAGACGCTTGCCGTCGCCATCAACCAGACGCCAACCGCCGCCCGCATGCATCTCATGGCCATCAACCTCTCTCCTTCTAAAAGAAACCCACGCA
>JBBAVO010000453.1:0-1968 GCA_040397635.1 Pirellulales bacterium | reverse complement strand
CTCTGCAGTTCCATCGCGATCCGGCTGGTCGCCTCGTCCATCAGGTCGATCGCCTTGTCGGGCAGGAACCTGTCGGCGATATAGCGATGCGACAGCTCAGCAGCCGCCACGAGGGCCGAATCCTTGATCTTCACACCCTTGTGGTGCGCCTCATACCGGGGCTTCAGCCCCCGCAGGATCGCGATCGTGTCTTCCACGCTCGGCTCGCCGACCATCACCGGCTGAAACCGTCGCTCGAGCGCCGCGTCTTTCTCGATGTGCTTTCGGTATTCGTCGAGCGTGGTTGCACCGATGCACCGCAGCTCGCCGCGGGCTAGTGCCGGCTTGAGCAGATTGGCCGCGTCGGAGCCACCTTCGGCTGCACCCGCCCCGATCACCGTGTGCAGTTCGTCGATGAACAGGATCACGTTGCCCGCAGCGGCCTCCACCTCACGAAGAATCGCCTTCAGCCGGTCCTCGAACTCGCCGCGGTATTTGGTGCCGGCAATCAGGGCGCCGAGATCGAGGGCGATCACCCGCTTGCCCCGCAGGGTCTCCGGCACGTCCGACTGCACGATCCGCACGGCGAGCCCCTCGGCGATGGCCGTCTTGCCCACGCCCGGCTCGCCGATCAGCACCGGATTGTTTTTTGTCCGCCGCGAAAGCACCTGGATCACCCGGCGGATCTCGGCGTCGCGGCCGATCACCGGATCGAGCTTGCCCTGGCTGGCCCGCTTCACAAGATCGATGCCGTATTTTTCGAGGGCCTGAAACTTCTCCTCTGGGTTCTGATCGGTCACCCGCGACTGGCCACGTACCGCCTGCAGGCCGGCCATCAACTCCTTCTCGCCCACCGCTGCCAGCTGCAGCACGTTCTTCGCCTTCGACGGCGTCTTCACGAGGCCCAGAAGGAGGTGGTCGGTCGAGACAAACTCGTCCTTCATGGTGGCCGACTCGGCCGTTGCCGCCTCGAACACCTTGATCAGCTCCTGATCGGGCTGCGGCTGGGCTCCTCCCGACACCTTCGGCAGGTGCGAGAGTTCCGCCTCGATGATCCGTTCGAGATGCCCGCGATCGACCCCGATCTTCTCGAGCAGCGGCCGCACGATCCCCTCGCGTTCAGCGACGAGGGCAGACAGGAGATGGACCGGCGTCACCTGCGGGTTGCCGCGGCTGCCAGCCAGTTCGACGGCGTTTTGCACCGCCTCCTGGGCCTTGATCGTGAACTTGTCGAAGCGAAAAGGCATGGGTTCCCCCTCGGCCGCCCTCACCCGGAGGGAGAGGGAAAGCCTGTTTAGATATCTTTCTTGACCTCAAACTCGGCATCGATCGCGTCGTCAGGGCCCTTGCCGCCGCCGGACTGGCCGGCCGTCTCGCCTGGGCCCGCTCCCGCAGCCTGGCCGCCCGTGGCCGCCCCGCTCGTGCCCGCATAGAGCACCTTCGAGAGGGCGTGGGCCGCCTGTTCGAGCGAGTCGTGGGCCGACGTGATCGCATCGACATCCTCGCCCTTGGCCACCTCGCGGGCCTTGGCAATCGCCGCCTCGAGCGGCGCCTTGTCGGAAGCCGACAGCTTGTCGCCGTTCTCCTTGACGAGCTTCTCCGTCTGGAAGCAGAGCGCCTCAGCCTTGTTACGGGCCTCGGCCAGCCGCACCTTCCGCTTGTCTTCCTCGGCGTGGGCCTCGGCGTCTTTCCGCATCCGCTCGATCTCGGTCTCGTTCAAGCCGCTCGACTGCTCGATCTTGACCGTCTGCTCCTTGTTGGAGCCGAGGTCCTTCGCGCTCACCGACAGGATGCCGTTGGCGTCGATGTCAAACTTCACCTCGATCTGGGGAGTGCCACGCGGCGCGGGCGGAATCCCCTCCAGGTTGAACTGGCCGAGGAGCCGGTTGTCCTTCGCCATCGGCCGCTCGCCCTGATAGACGCTCACGGTCACCGCCGTCTGGCTGTCGGCCGCGGTGCTGAAGACCTGCTTCCGCTCGGTCGGCACGG
>JBBAVO010000452.1:0-1969 GCA_040397635.1 Pirellulales bacterium | reverse complement strand
GACCGCGCCACATCGCAGGAGAGCAGGAAGGAGTCGTCGCAGAAGGGCATGGGAGGCCGCCTGGCGTGAAGAGAGTAATTTTGCGGATCGACGCAAGAAAGACGCCGCCCGTGCGACACCATACCGTGCCTTGCGCCGGCTGCAAAAGTCTGGCCAGACTCCGCGGCGAAAAGACGCCGGCTATCAACCGAACAACGCCCACGCCTGCCGCAGGGTCATCCAGACACCCCAGGCCATGGGGACTGCCACGAGCAGCCAAAACAACGCGAGCCAGATGCCGCTTCTGGCATGCGCGGGGCCATCGGCCGCGGCGGATGGAGATGGCTCCCACGGGCCGCTCTGGTGTCGGGCGGCAGGGAGGCGGGCCGACGAAGACGCGGAGCCAGTGTCATCACCGTCAGGCGGCTGCGGCGTGTGCACGGGTCGCACCAGAAGATTGCAGACGAAGCCCGCGACGAGCAGTCCGGCCAGCAGCAGCATCGTCTGGTCATAGGCCCGCGACCGGGGCACGCCAACGCGGATTTGATACTCGTTGAAGTAGTTGACAAGCACCGGCCCGAGAATGCCGGCGACGCTCCAGGCAGTGAGCAAGCGGCCGTGGATCGCACCGACGTTGCCCGTGCCGAACAGATCAGCCAGATACGCCGGGATCGCCGCAAACCCACCGCCATACATCGTCAGGATCAGGCAGAAGATGCCGCAGAACAGGGGAATGTTGCCGGAGCGTCCGACGCCCGGCACCGCGGCATAGAGCACCGCCCCCAGCAGGAAGAACAGACAATAGGTTGTCTTGCGGCCCAGGATGTCGGACAGGGAGGACCAGAAGAACCTTCCCAGGATGTTGAACAGGCTCAAAAGTCCGGTGAAGCCAGCGCCCATCGCCGCGACCCTGCCCAGTTGCGCGGCGTCGAGTTGTTCAAAGGAAATGTTTTCACCGAGCAACCTGCCCCCAAACACTTCCTGCAGCATCGGCGAGGCCATGCCGATCACGCCGATGCCCGCCGACACATTCAGGCACAAGACCAGCCAGAGCAGCCAGAACTGTCGGGTCTGCCAGGCCTGGGCAACCGTCATCGATTCGCACGCTGGCGGACTTCCGGCCACCGTGTGCTTCGCAGACTGTTTCCCGCGCCAGCCTGAGGGCGCCCAGCCATCGGGCGGCACGCGATAGGCGAACGAACCGAGCATCATGAAGACAAAATAAATCGCAGCGAGCACCAGAAACGTCTGCCAGACGCCGACCGAATCCGGCGCCGCAAAATATTTCATCAATCGGTCGGCCAACGGCGAGCCGATCATGGCGCCGCCGCCGAAGCCCATGATCGCCATGCCGCTGGCCATGCCCCGCCGGTCCGGGAACCACTTGATGAGCGTGGACACCGGCGAGATGTAGCCCAGCCCGAGTCCGATGCCGCCGATCACGCCCGAGCCGAGCCAGAGGAGCCACAGCTGGTGGAGGTACACGCCGGCCGCCGAGATCACGAGTCCGCCGCACCAGCAGCAGGCCGCCACGACGCCGACTTTTCTGGGGCCCGCCTTCTCAAGCCAGGTGCCAAACACCGCCGCGCTTGATCCAAGAAACACGAAGAACAGCGTGTACATCCAGCCCAGGAGCGGCTTGTCCCAGTCGCAGGTGGTGGTGGTGAGTTTCTCGAAGAGCCCCATGCCCGCCGGGCAGACGACCGGCGACGTGATGCCGACGGCCCGCGTGAGTGGCAGCCAGAACACCGAAAACCCGTAGGCCATCCCGATGCAGAGATGAATGCAGAGGGCCGCCGGCGGGACGAGCCAGCGGTTGAAGCCCGGGCCCGCGATCGTGCGGTGCTTGTCGAGGATCATCCACATCTCCGTGTCACAGTCCCCAACTCGCACCGTTCCTGTGCGGTGCACTACAGGCGTGGGCGATTGACGACGCGGAGCAGGGCGATCAGGGCGATGGCACCGACGGTGGCCGTGACCAGGCTGCCCA
>JBBAVO010000451.1:0-1971 GCA_040397635.1 Pirellulales bacterium | reverse complement strand
ACCCCGCCGACGTGAAGAAAAAGATCAGCAAGCGGACGAAGGCCATCGTCCCGGTTCATCTCTTCGGTCGCACCGCAGACATGGACGCACTGTTGCCGATCGCCCAGGCCGCGGGACTGCCGGTCGTCGAGGACGCGGCTCAGTCGATTCTTTCGACCTGGCACGGCCGCTGCTCCGGAGCGATCGGCGACGTCGGCTGCTTCAGTTTCTACCCGACGAAAAACCTCGGCGGTGTTGGCGACGGTGGCTTCCTCACGACCACCCGCGACGACATCGCGGCGAGGCTCAAACTCCTCCGTGTTCACGGCATGGAACCGCGGTACTACCACCAGATCGTCGGCATCAACAGCCGCCTCGACTCGCTGCAGGCCGCGGTGCTCCGCGTGAAACTGCCGCACCTCGATGCCTGGACCACCGCACGTCAGGTCAATGCCGCCCGCTACCAGGACCTCTTCGCCGAGTACGACCTGGCCGGCCACGTGGCGGTACCCGGAGACGAGACCCGCGGCCGGCATGTCTGGAATCAGTTCGTCATCCGAGCGCCGGGTGGCCATCGCGACGCCCTGCGGAAACACCTCGCCGCATGCGGTGTCGGCACCGAGATCTACTATCCCGTTCCGCTCCACCTGCAGCAGTGCTTCGAATACCTCGGCTGGCAGAAGGGCGACCTGCCCCAGACGGAACTTGCCGCCGAAGAGACGCTGGCCCTGCCGATCTTCCCGGAACTCACGGCCGATGAGCAGCGGACAGTGGTCGGCCGGATTGCCGAGTTCTTCCACGCTCCGCAGGTCGAGCGGACGACGGAAGACATCCGCCGCACCCACCAGCCGGCAGCCGTTGTCGAAGAGCCACATTTCGTGCGTCGCATGAACGCCGTCGGCCGAGCCGACGACGTGCGGTGTTGAATACTGACCGCACCGCCTACTTGGCGGCCGTCTTGGTCGCCGCACTCGGCTTCGGGCGGCAGATGATGAACGTGCCGAGGCCGATTGCGAGCAGCATCAGCACATAGCTCGGGCCGTATTTCATCAGAGCGTTCGAACCGCCCGCCCCAGAGGCCCCGGTCGCCGGCGCGGCGGCGGCTGCGGCCGGGGCACCACCGGCAGGAGCGTTGGCAAAATTCTCCGCCATCTTCGCCCCAGGCACGTTCGCCACGGGGTTCACCGGCTTAGCGGCCTTGTCGAGCGGTGGGGCAACCAACGCTGCCCCCGCCTGGGCCAGCAGCGGGGTCGCATCCGCCGAGGTGGCCGGCCAGACCGTCGCAAGAATCGCGACCACGGCACCGATGCGGCGAACGCCGACGGAAGCACCCTTGGCCGAGATCGTTTGTGAAGCCCCCAGTGCCATTGCCACCCTCCTCCGGTACGGAACCACGTGCCTTTCCATACCGAGACAGCCTACCAAGCAACCGCCCCTTCGGCGAGGTACATTGCCGGACAGTCTGGACGTCGCCACATCCCCGACCCCACGGTGGGGCCCGGATACCGCGACGACAACCGATGGATTCTCCATGGCCCCGAAAACGAAACGAGCCCCAAAGTCAGGCGACACCGCCGTAGCCAAGCTCCCACCGGTTGACGTGAAGACCCGTGGTCTGATCATCAACTTGGCCGACGAGGTCGCCACGGCCGCCGAGAAGCGCCGCGACCCGCACCTGGAGATCCCCACCCGCAGCCTCTCGAACGTCCGCTTCAACAAGTCGCGGAAGATCATCGAGATGGGGGGCCAGACCAACCGTCGGCAACTCTTCAACCTCTCGCAGGCCAAGAGCTACATGCAGACCCTGCTGGTGGCCACCGGCTGCAAGCAGCTCATCGAGCAGCAGAAGACCACCAGCATCCGAGGTCTCTACTATCTGCTCAAGCACACGATCGAGGGCACCCGCGAGGAGACCTTCGCCACGCAGGAGGAGTGCGACCCGATCATCGAGGATCTGGAGGTCACGCTCGAAAGCCTGCGTGAGGAACTGCA
>JBBAVO010000450.1:0-1992 GCA_040397635.1 Pirellulales bacterium | reverse complement strand
TCGGTGTGGCCCTTCTTCACGCACTCCGGGAGCAGCTCAACGCCGCCGTCGGCGGGCTGCCTCAACATGCGCTGACGCACCGCGACATCCAACTGCCGAAGATCTCCAACAAGGCCCATGCCGTCATCGGGATGCGGCGGGCGGGTAAAACCTGCTTTCTCAGGCAGCTCCAGCAAGCATGTCGCGGCTCAGTTGCCGCTGAACGGGCGATCTTCATCGGTTTTGACGACGATCGCCTGGCCGGTATCGATGCGGGGCAGCTGGATGAGTTGCTCGAGGAATACTACCGCCGCTATCCGCAGTTTCGCCGCCGCGAGCGGGTCTGGTGGTACCTCGACGAGATCCAACTTGTGCCGGGCTGGGACCGTTTCGTTCGCCGCGTGATGGATACGGAGCAGATCGATTTCGTTGTCTCGGGGTCTTCGGCCAGACTGCTGTCGAGGGAAATTCACTCTTCGCTCCGTGGTCGAGCGGTTGCAACGATCGTCAGCCCCTTCTCCTTTCGAGAATACCTTCGACACCGGGGAGAGGAGCCCGAATCATCGGCCCGCCGGTTCACCGCAGCGGAGCGATCGGCCGCGGAGAAGAGACTTCGCGAGTTTCTCGTCGTGGGTGGCTTTCCCGAGGCCCAGGGGCTCGATGACGCGACGCGAATCGTGCTGCTGCAGGGGTACGTTGATACGGTCCTCTTTCGCGACGTCGTGGAGCGGTATGGCGTGACGCAGGTGGCCGCGTTGCGCTGGATCACGCGGCATGCGCTGCGAAGTCCGTGCAGCAGCTTCAGCGTCAACCGTCTCTACAACGACCTTCGATCCCAGGGCCACGCGATCGGCAAAGCTGCGGTCCACGACCTCCTCGGCCACCTCATCGATGCATTCCTGTTGGCCGCTGCGCCCGTAGCCACCGAATCGGAGCGCCGCCGCAACACGAATCCCCGCAAACTGTACCCCGTCGATCCGGGTTTGATTCAGGCCTTCGATTCGGGCGGCCGCTCGAATGCCGGCCACGCCCTCGAACTCGTTGTCTTCAATGAATTAAAGCGCCGCGGCGCCGATGTCGCCTACGTGAAGACGAAGGGGGATCTGGAAGTGGATTTCCTCGCCCGGTATCCCGGCGGACGAGAAGAATTGATCCAGGTCTGCGTTGATCCGTCTGAACCGGTGACGCTGGGTCGCGAACTGTCGGCGCTTGATGCTGCGGGGTTGGAGCACCCCCGTGCCGTGAGGCAACTGATCGTGATCGACGCCTCTACGGCGGGCCGGATTCGGCATCCGCGCACGGAACCGATAACTGCCCTGCAGTGGCTTTTGTCGTCATCCCCGTAGCGCACCTCGGCTTTCGGTAGGGGTGATCCGTGTCGGGATCGCGGCTCGGCTGGACGACCTGGCTCGGCGGCGGCCCACCGCACGATCGCGGCGACGCGATGTTTGCGGTGGCGTAGGCCACAGTCAGCCGACGTCGCAAGGCCCAGTGGCAATCATGCGCGATCAGTGTTGCCGATTCACGCGCATCAGTGTGCCCGCGGCAGAAGGATTGCCGCGGACGGCCGCATCGATTCGAGTGGCGAGCGCCACAAAATCACTGTCGGCTGTGCACACGATGATTTCAGGATGTCTTCAGGCGGTTTCGTTGTCGAGGATCTGCTGCTCGATTTCGGCCGGGTGGGCATGCCAGTAGGCCCACGTCTCGACCAGATCTTGGGCACGCAGCGTCGGGTAGGCCCGCAAAAGGTCGGCCTCGCTGGCCCCGAGCCTACGGGTCTGAACGAGCAGCCACACTGGAATACGAGTGCGAACGACGCAAGGCTCACCGCCGCAGACATCCGGCAGGGTATCGATCCCGGGAAAACTTTCGTCAAGCTGGGAGACAATGTCTCTCACCAGCCGCGCCTTCTCACCACGCGTGAGGCGGCCAATCAGATCGATTGCCTGTTCAAGGGACGTCACTTGAGGCTCTCTTTGCGCGGTACATCACTGGGCCTGAGCACGCCGC
>JBBAVO010000449.1:0-1997 GCA_040397635.1 Pirellulales bacterium | reverse complement strand
AGCAGGCCATCCCCAGCGTGGTGGTGGTCCGCAGCGAGACGAAGGCCAAGAAGGTCGCCGCCAACCGCGGCCAAGGACAGGGCCAAGGACAGGGCCAAGGACAGCGGCAGGGTCAGCGGCAGGGGCCCGACCGCGGCGGCGAAAACCCCTTCAAGGGCACGCCATTCGAGGATTTCTTCAAGGATGGGGTGCCGGAGGGCTTCGAGTTCAACCAGCCAGAGGGCGGCCAGTCACAACCTCGGTCGGGCGTCGGCTCGGGCGTGATCGTCGATAAGGACGGCCTCGTGCTCACCAACAACCACGTCGTTGCCGGGGCCGACACCGTGACGGTCGAACTCCCCGACGGCCGCGAGTTCAAGGCGGCGGAGATCAAGACCGACCCCGACAGTGATCTTGCCGTCATCAAGCTGGAGAATGCCCACGAACTGCCGGTGTCGAAGCTCGGCGATTCCGACAAGCTCGCTATCGGCGACTGGGTGATCGCCATCGGCAATCCGTTCGAACTGGAGACGACCGTCAGTGCCGGCATCATCAGCGGCAAGGGCCGCGAACTCGGCAGCATCCGCCGGGCGAAGTTCCTCCAGACCGACGCCGCCATCAACCCGGGTAACTCGGGCGGACCGCTCGTCAATCTTGCGGGCGAGGTGATCGGCATCAACACCGCCATCGCCTCCAATACCGGCGCCTATCAAGGCGTCGGCTTCGCGATCCCGATCAACCTGGCCAAGTGGGTGAGCGGCCAGCTCATCGCCAAGGGCTCGGTGGAGCGTGGCTACCTCGGCGTGTCGATCGGACCGCTCACCAACGAGATGGCCTCGAAGCTCGGGGTGAAGAGCCGCAAGGGCGTGCTCGTCACCGAGGTCATGGACGGCACGCCGGCCGCGGACGCAGGCGTGCAGGAGCTCGACGTGATCACCGCCTTCGACGAACTGGCTGTGGACGGCCCCCGGTCGCTGCAGGAAGTGGTGGAGAAGTCGGCCATCGGCAAGCAGCACACGGTCACGGTGCTGCGCGACGGCAAGCCGATGACGCTCTCCATCTCGGTCAAGCCACTGCCCGACAAGATCGCGAAGCGTGACGGCTCGGGCAGCCGGAAGCTGTCCGCCGAGGACGAGGAGACCTTCTACTCGGAGGCCTTCGGCATCGAGGTCCGCGACAAGGCCTCACTGCCCGAGCAGGTCTACGAGGGCTTCGACGGCGTCGTGGTCGATCGTGTAGACAACGACGGCGTGGCTGCCGAGGCCGGCATCGGCCCCGGCGTGCTGATCCGCAAGGTCGGCAAGACAGCCGTGAAGACGATCGGCGACTTCGCCGAGGCGATCGAGAAGGAGTCGCCCGTGGAGGGCGTGGTGCTGCAGGTGCGAACGCCCCGCGGCAACAGCGTCATCCTGCTGAAAAAAGGCCTATAAGTCGGTTACTCGATCGTGTCGCGAGCCGTGCTCGTCGGCTCTCGGATGGTCGCTCGATCGAGCGACCACGAGCACGCGGCATAGTCGATGAAAACGGTCGGGGCGCGCGTGAGCGAAGGCAACGAGAGCGACCGGCGGAGGCACTCTCGGGCGGGTGTGCCGGAGCGATGCTGGCGCTGCTGAAGGTCGACCACCCCATATCAGAACCGTGAGTCTCCAGACGCACCATTGTCAATTTTGCCAGGTCCACACCGGTGTCTTCCGGACCGTGGCAGATCGCTCGTGCATCGTCGGGATGATGGTTGCTGAGGTGCCACTGACGCGATAACGTACCCGCATGCGTTCATACCGATGCGCCAACGTTCTCTCTCCAGGGTCCCCGCGAATGCGACACATTTTCGAATCTCACCTCCTCGCGGTGGTGTGTGCAGCCGCACTCGTCCTGACGAATCCGTGCCAAGCGGAGGAAACGGACTCGTCGTGGGTTCCTGATCCCGCGCAGCGCGTGCGCATCGAGAAAGCGCTGCCCGGCGAGGCCACTGCCCGGCCATTGAAGCCCCGCCGCCTGCTGATTTTCAATCGCAATGT
>JBBAVO010000448.1:0-2001 GCA_040397635.1 Pirellulales bacterium | reverse complement strand
TCGTCCACACCGAGCAGGTGCAGCCTCGTCACGAGGATCGCCCCCTCCACCACGGCATGGCGGGCCCGGTTGAACCCCAGGAACGGCCGTCCTTCGTGCACCGCCACAACGCGTGCCTCCAGCCGCAGCCGCTCCTGCGAGGTGTCGGCCGCCACCACCTTGAATTCGTAGGCCCGGCAGGCTTCTTCAAGCACCCAGCCCCGCACGGCCGTCGCGGGCCGGCTGGCCGGCGGCCCTGCGAGCGTGCCGGTCACCACGCGGGCCAGGAGCAGGCTGTCGTCTGTGACGTGAAACACCCCCTCCGGCAGCCGGAGGAGATTGCTCCCGGTTTGGCTCGACGCGAAGGGCTTGAGCAGCAGCTGCTCGATCGCGTGGTCATAGGCGGCCGTGGCGTCCACCTGCGGCCCCATGGCCGCCAGGTGCATGGCCCCAGCCGGATCGGTGGTGGTGACAAGTCCTTCGAGAATCATGCGAAACAGTCTACGGCCGGGCAGCGAGTACGATAGATGGGCCCATGTCTCCAACACCGGAAAAAATCCATTTCGTCACCGGCCGGCTCGCCGAGCATTCGCTCCGGCAGGTGCTCGCGCAGCTTGCGCCGCGGGTCGGCTTCGAAGCCACGGTGCAGGCGCTGCACATCACCGTCGCGGCGCTCATGACCACCGAGTGGATCGCCCGCCGGCTCGCCGTGCCCGAGGGCACCACGCGGATCATCATCCCGGGCGGCTGCCGCGGCTCGCTCGACGCCTTCCAAGACGTCACCGCGATCCCGGTCGAGCGCGGCCCTGAAGACCTCCGTCGGCTCGATGAATTCTTCGGCCAGCAGTCTCGAGACCTCTCCGACTACGGCAGCTTCGATATCGAGATCCTCGCCGAGATCAATCATGCGCCGCGGCTGTCCCTAGCTGCGATCCTTGATGAGTCGCGCCGACTGCGTGCCGCCGGCGCCGATCGCATCGACCTTGGCTGCGATCCCGGCAGTGAGTGGGCTGGCGTCGCCGACGCGGTGCGGATGCTCGTCGCCGATGGCTTCAAGGTCTCGATCGACAGCTTCCAGCCGCGGGAGATCGCGGCCGCCGTGCGGGCCGGCGCGAGCCTCGTGCTCTCAGTCAATTCCACCAACATGGCCGCCGCGGCCGACTGGGGCTGCGAGGTCGTGGTGGTGCCCGACGTGCCCGCCACGCTCGAGGGCTTTGACGCCACGATCGAACGTCTCGATCACGACGGCGTGAAGATGCGACTCGATCCGGTGCTTGAACCGATCGGCTTTGGGTTCGCGGCAAGCCTGGGCCGGTATCTCGACGTGCGTCGCCGTTTTCCGGCCGCCGAGATGATGATGGGGGTCGGCAATCTCACCGAACTCACCGACGTCGATTCCGCAGGTGTGAACACGCTCTTGATCGGCTTCTGCCAGGAGGTGGGCATCCGCTCCGTGCTCACCACGCAGGTGATCCACTGGGCGCGGGACAGTGTTCGTGAATGCGCGCTCGCGCGGGCACTGGCCCACCACGCCGTCACCAACCGCACGCTGCCCAAGCATGTGGAGCCGCGGCTGGTGACGCTCCGTTCCGGGAAGCCGCAGACGCACGGCCAAGAGGTGCTCGACAGCCTGGCGGAGGCGATCCGCGACCCCAATTTCCGGATCTTTGCGGAGCGCGGCATGATCCACTTGGTGGGTGCCGGGCTGCACCTCGAATCACGCGATCCCTTCGCGCTCTTCAAGCAGTTGGAGGCGGCCGGCCGCACCGACGTCGATCCGAGCCACGCCTTCTATCTGGGCTACGAGATGGCCAAGGCGGTGACCGCCATCACGCTCGACAAGGACTACCGTCAGGACCAGGCCCTCGACTGGGGCCACCTCACGCAGCCGGAGATCGCACACGGCCCCTCCCGCGCCGCCGCCGAAGCAGCCCGCACCGCCGCGGGTGAGACTACCGTAAAGGCGACCCCATCACCGTGAGACGCGACTCTTGGTCGCACGACGCGCCCCGTGGCCGCAAG
>JBBAVO010000447.1:0-2010 GCA_040397635.1 Pirellulales bacterium | reverse complement strand
GCCAGGACCTGGAAGCGATCGTTGACATTCACGCCGCGACGATGCTGCTGGCGGCGTGCTGGCCCGTGAGGAGGGAATCCCGTCGCTTGCGCTCAGGGCTTCTATGAGGAATCCCCTCATCACATCCGGGCAATGCGGGTGACGGCGTGCCGCCTTGGCTTACAATCTGTCAAGACGTGACGGCTGGGCAAAATGCGTCAGTCCCGGCCGCTCGTGCACTTTGGTACGATATGCGTGCCATCACGATTCAAGGCGATCTACCCACGCCGTTCGGCAAGGACGTTTTTTCAGGTTTTCAGACGTTTCTCAGACGATCGAGCCATGAATCTTTCCAAGGTGTCGCATCTGCCGCTGGCCGCATTTTTGGCTGTGCTGATCATGGTGGGCATGCCGGCGCTGGCCCGACTGATCCCGAAGCCGGCCGAGGATCCGTGGCTCAAACTCCGGCCGCCGCTCCATCCCGTCGCAGGCACGCTGGTCTTCGACGGCAAGCCTGTCGCCGGGGCGGTCGTCACGTTTGTGGCGCAGACGGAGGAAGAAGGCCGGGAGTATCTGGGCGTATCGGCCACTGACCAGAATGGCCGGTTCTGGCTGCGGACATTCAGTTCGCATGGAGACGGTGCCGTGGCAGGCAGGCATCTGATCAAGGTCGAGCAGATGGTGCCGACAGGAAGGATGCTCAGCGGCGACGGCGTGACGTCGATCATGGACATCGGGACCATTCCTGCCTGGCTGACCTCGGAGCAGGCACCGGAGTCTGCGGATTCCCAGTGTAATTCGATGACGGAGCAGATGATGCACTCCTGTGTTTTTCCGGGGATGCAGGAGGTAGTCAACATCCTCCCTCCGCGGTTTGCCGATGAGAAAACCTCTGGCCTGACTGCCGAGGTGACCGTGGAAGGCCCGAACGAGTTTCTCATTCAACTCCACGCCGAACCCCCCCACGCGGTCGATCATGAGGGCGCAGGCGCAATTGATGCCGGATGAAAAACTCCCGCGCGGAGGGGCCGAAGAGAGCGGCTCCGCGCGGGAGTGGATGGGTTGGAATCGTCAGGAGTCCTACCTCAGCCTAACGCTGCAGTGATGCGGTCGTGGCGGTCGTGCCGCGGGCAACGTGTGCCTGCTGGCTGGATTCCGTCTTCATGACCGACACCTGCCGGTTTGGTGCCGCATTCTCGGCCACGACGATGGAACTGCTGCAGCAGGTGCTCGCAGGTGCCACGATGACGGTCTCGCAGCAGACCGTCTCGCGAACAGGCTCGCAGCAGACGGGCTGGTAGACCGGTTCGCAGCAGATCGGCTCACGCACGGCCTCGTAGACCGGCTCGCAGCAGACGGGCTCACAGCAGACGGGCTCACAGCAGGCGGCCTTGCGTTGGTGATGCCGTCTCCAGCCCGCCTCGGCGTCCCAGCCCGTTGCGACCAATGCCACACCCGCGAGCACGCCGATCGAACGAATCAAATACTTGCTAGTCATAGGAAAACCCTCAGTGAGACTCGGGAGAAACACAGGACTGCCCAGCGCGGGTGGCCCGTCCCGAGGCTCGAAACGGTAGGAAGGGGCCGCCGGACGCGGCAAGGAATGGCCGGATCGTGCGAGGGCCCGCCGGCCGTGCATTCCCTTTGTTTTCAGGTCAATTCGGCAGGCCTATCAGCCTGGGCAACGGGGGCATTCCGGGGAGGGATTTGAGTAGGACAGGCGCGGTTCGACATTTCTCGCGGGCCACCCGGCTGCTACTGTCCGCCCCCCTGTCCACGCGGCCCACGAGCCCTCCGAAGAAAAGCCTGCCATGTGTTGCGTCCACGATCAGCGGCCCCGCTTCGGGCGGCGCGTCTGCGAATTGATCCCCGCTTCGGCGATCCACGCGTGGGAGACTTTCGCGTGTGTGATTTTCGCGTTTTTGATCATGGCGACATGCGGCATGGGGGTGACCCTGGCCGACCATGTCGGCAATCTCGGGGCGGCCGACCGGCTCGTCGTCCGTGGCACGACTCAGATCGATCCCGAGC
>JBBAVO010000446.1:0-2045 GCA_040397635.1 Pirellulales bacterium | reverse complement strand
GAATCGGGCAGCGGCTGCACGTGGGTGGACAACAGCCACGAGTTCCGTCTCACGCCCTGGACCAACGATCCGGTCTCCGACATGGGCGGCGAGGCGATCTACATTCGCGACGAAGACAGCGGCCGCTTCTGGTCGCCCGCGCCTCAGCCGGCCCGTGGCCGCGGCACCTATGCCGTGCGGCACGGGGTCGGCAGCACCGTCTTCGAACATGCCGACGACGGACTCGCCTCCGAACTCACGCTCTTCGTCGCCGAGCACGAACCGGTGAAATTCGTGCGACTCACGATCACCAACACCTCCGGCAGGCCGCGTGCCTTGTCGATCACGGGCTACTGGGAGTGGGTGCTCGGCGAACTCCGCACCCGGTCGCTGATGCAGGTCGTCACCGAGATCGATCAGCTCACCGGCGCCCTGTTCGCCCGCAACGCGTTCACGGGCGAATTCTCCGGCATGGTCGCCTTCGTCGATGCGAGCGAACTGGCTCGCACCGTGACCGGCGACCGCACCGAGTTTATCGGCCGCAACGGCTCGCTCGCGGCGCCGGCGGCGCTCGAGCGGATGCGGCTCTCCGGCCGCGTGGGGGCGGGCTACGACCCGTGCGCGGCGATGCAGGTGCAGGTGCTGCTCGACGAGGGGGAGTGTCGCACGGTCGTCTTCACGCTCGGCGCGGCACAGGGCGTGGCCGAGGCACAGCGGCTCGTGCAGCGGTTCCGCGGGGAACTGGCGGCGGAGCAGGAATGCGTCGCGATGCGGGAGGGGTGGCGGCATCGGCTCGCGGCGGTGCAGATCGAGTCGCCCGACCCGGCTGTCGATGCGCTCGTCAACCACTGGCTGTTGTATCAGGTCGTCTCGTGCCGGCTCTGGGGTCGAACATCGCTCTATCAGTCATCGGGGGCTTACGGCTTCCGCGATCAGCTCCAGGATGCCATGGCGCTCGTGCACACCGCCCCCGAACTGCTTCGCGAACACCTGCTCCGCGCGGCGGGCCGACAGTTTGAGGAGGGCGACGTGCAGCACTGGTGGCATCCTCCGGAGGGCCGCGGCATCCGCACACACTGTTCCGACGACTTCCTCTGGCTGCCGGCAGCAGTCTGCCGCTACGTGCAGGCGACCGGCGACACGGGCGTGCTCGACGCGCCGGTGCCCTTCCTGCAAGGCCGCGTGCCCCGGGCCGACGAGGAGTCGGCCTACGACCTGCCCCAGTCGGGCCCCACCACCGCTTCACTCTACGACCACTGCGTTCGGGCGATCGAACGCGGGCTCCACTTCGGCGTCCACGGTCTGCCGCTCTTTGGAGGCGGCGACTGGAACGATGGCCTGAACCTCGTGGGGCACAAGGGCCACGGCGAGAGCGTCTGGCTGGCGTTCTTTCTCTACGACGTGCTGAGTCGCTTCGCTGACATTGCCGAACAGCGTGGCGACGTCGTCATGGCGGATCGCTGCTCCATCGAAGCGGGTCGTCTACGGGGCAATGTGGACGACACCGCCTGGGACGGATCCTGGTATCGCCGTGGCACGTTCGACGACGGACTGCCGCTCGGGTCGGTCAGCTCGACCGAATGCCGGATCGACTCTGTCTCGCAGAGCTGGTCGGTGCTCTCGGCCGCGGCCCCACAGGCGCGGGCCGCGGAGGCGATGGCCAGCGTCGATGCGTTGCTCGTGTCGCGGCCCGATCGACTCGTAAAGCTTCTCACGCCCCCCTTCGACACCGCACCGCTCGAGCCTGGTTACATCAAGGGCTATCCACCGGGAGTCCGCGAGAACGGAGGCCAATACACCCATGCCGCCGTCTGGACGGCGATGGCCTTCGCGGCCCTGGGCGACTACGCCCGCGCCTGGGAGCTGTTCCAGCTCATGAACCCGGTGAGCCACGGCGACAGCCCCGAGGCAATCGCCACCTATCGCGTCGAGCCCTACGTGGTCGCGGCCGATATCTATGCCGTCACGCCGCACACCGGCCGTGGCGGCTGGACCTGGTACACCGGCTCGGCCAGCTGGATGTATCGGCTGCTCGTCGAGTCGCTGCTGGGCATCGAACGGGAGGG
>JBBAVO010000445.1:0-2049 GCA_040397635.1 Pirellulales bacterium | reverse complement strand
GGAACGTGTCGCGAAGTTCCGCCACCACGGTGGACACGAGTGCCTCGCGATCGCCGCCGAGCAGCCCACGGGACGCACTGATCACCACCTGGCAGTAGCCCGGCTGACGCCCTTCCGCAGTATCCGGTCGAAACACCCACTGCGAGACGCGGTCCACGAGCACGGCATGCGGCAGGTCGATGCAGTCGCGGTCGAACCAGAGATGCACGGCGGTGATCGGTGAGCCGGCCAGCCGCTCGTCGGCCGCCGGCACGAGATCGGGCACGACCCGCGCCGCCTGCCGCCAAGGCAGGGCGATGATCGCTGCGTCACACGGTGTGCGGGCATCGCCGCACAGCACCGCAGAGGCCCGACCTTCGGCGTCCCGTTCGATCGCGGTCACGCTTCGCCCCGTCTCGACCGTCACGCCGCGGCCCGCCAGCCAGGCCACGAGGCGATCGCCGAAGAGGGTGCCGAGCGGTTCGGTGGGCACGAACATATCGGCGGCGTCACGGTGTGCTAGAAACGCATCGACCGCCACCTTCCGCGCCGCGGAGGTGCTCACAAGGTCGATCGATTCGCCAAGCGCGCTCTCCAGCACAGGCTGCCAGAAGAGCCGAATCACCCGCTTGGGCTGACCGACCGATTCGAGCCATGCCAGTGCCGTGCTGGTCTCTCCACTAGCCGGCTCGCAATACCGCGCGAGCTTCAGCATGCCCAATCCGAGCGCGAGCTTCTCGGCCAACGAAAAGTGCCGCATGCCCAGGAGCAGCGGCGTGAGGTGCATCGGCGCCGGGAGTAGCCTCGAGGGCGTGCAGGCGGCCCGATCGCCATCGGGACCGATGAACCAGAGCGTGCGGTCGCAGCGAAGGGCATCGGTGAGGCCTGCCTGCCGGCAGAGATCGAGGAAGTTTGTGCAGCAGCCCATCGCCACGTGTTGGCAGGCATCGACAAGGCCGCCCGCCACCGGATCCTCGAACGAGGCCGCCCGACCACCGGCACGACGACGCGCCTCCAGTACGGTCACACGGACGTCGGCCGAAGAGAGCGCGGCCGCCGCCGCGAGGCCGGCCAGACCGCCGCCGACGACGACGACATGCGGCTGGTCGGGGCGAGTTGATGCGGAACGCGACGGTTCGGTCATCTCATGTTCAGTGATGTCATTCATGCGTGGTGATTCCCACACTGCGGCCACGCAGCGGCGGCCTTGGGCCGACTGCGAGTGCCGCCACGGTCGAGCCGATGATGCGGAGCCGACCGGGCCGTACCCGTTCCGTAAAAATCCGCGTGCCTGCCCTCTGCACGGCGGCAAACAACGACCGATACGCGCCGAACATCGCGCGAAACACGATGCGACCGTCGGTGGAGAGCAGCCTGTCGAGGCGTGCCGCCTGTCGATAGCAATCCGCCGCCCGGGCCACGTTCATGCTCGCCAACTGTACAAACCCCGGTCCGATCCGGCCGGCGCGGAGGTCATCAGGGCTGCAATCAAAGGCTCGAAACTCCGACTCTGGAAGATAGATCCGCCCGCGGGCGAGGTCCTCGGGAATATCGCGGAGGATGTTCGTCAGTTGAAAAGCCAGGCCGCAGGCATGGGCGGCGGGCAGGGCCTCCTGAGGCGTGCGAAAACCCCAGATGTGGATGGCGGCGAGCCCGACGGCACTGGCCACGCGGCGACAGTATTCCTCGAGTGCGGGAAACGTGTCGTAGCTGGTCTGATCGAGATCCATTCTGCATCCGGCGATGATGTCGTGAAGATAGTTCACGGGCACGGCGAAGCGGCGGACCGTATCGACGACCGCTCTGATGACAGGATCGGCCGATGCCCCGCCCGCGATCGCAGCGGAGAGTTCGGCGTCGAAGGTGTCGATCGCATGGCGGGCCTCAACGGGATTGGTGCCGTCGTCGACAATGTCGTCGGCACGCCTGCAGAAGGCGTAGAGGGCCGTCGTGCCGCGGCGCTTCGCCTCGGGCAGGAGGCGGATCGGCAGGGCGAAGTTCGAGCCCGACCGGCTCAGCACCTCGGCGCAGGCCTGGTGGTCGGCAGCGAGCGTGGACAAACGGGTCATG
>JBBAVO010000444.1:0-2050 GCA_040397635.1 Pirellulales bacterium | reverse complement strand
GCACAGGCGAGACAGAGGCTCGGGCCGTAGGGCAGTTCGCTCTCACGATGCAACACCATCTGCACGAGTCCATGGGCCAGACCGATGAAGGCGGCCAGGAAGAATGTCAGCACGCTCGCCTGCCAGCCGACCCATGCCCCGACCATTGCCATCAGGGTGACGTCACCGAGGCCCATCGCCTCCCGACCGAGGCTCCGCGAGGCTCCTTCCCGGATGCTCCACACGAGTCCCGCCGACACCCCGAGTCCGACAAGTGCCGACTGCAGGCCACGAAACCTTTCACCTCCACCGAGCCAGGCCGCCACGATCGCCGCGAGCCCCACCAGCAGCATGATGGTGCGAGGTTCGATCTGGCGTCGGCCCTCCACTGTCGCTTGGCCCTCCACTGTCGCAAGGAAGGGGGCCGTGCAGACGAACCACCAGATCAGGAAGATCGCCGCCGGCACGAGGAGCCCAAGCAGCTGCGGTGATCCCTCCATCCACGGTGGCGGAGCCTGCGTGCGGAGCCCGCCAAACCAGCCGAGCACATCGGCCTCGAGCCGCGGCGGCGCAAACGACCGAGGCACCTCACACCCGACGGGGAGTAGCACGTCGGGCGAGAGCCAGACCACTACCAGACCGAGTATCACGCCGGGCACGGTCACGCAGTCGGGGATTACCCTGTGCCGAATGTCGATCCAGGCCGCGGCAGCCAGCAACAAGCCGAGCACGGCATGCGCCGCACAGCGAATCAGGACCGCTGCGTCGGCCCCGGAGCCGGGCTCGGCCACCGGTCCCAATCCCCGGCTGCGAACCTCCCACCACCAGAGCCCCACGAAGGAAGCCGCCACGGCCATCTCGATCCAGCGACGGCTGCCAATCGGGTTTTCACCGGTCTTCACCGGCGATTCCTCGTAGGCGAAAGCACCTGTGTCGAGCAGTCCGCCCACGCTCTTTGTCAGCAGTCGCCCAGCCGCAGCCCCGGCGACCGCGACGAGCACCACCCAGAGACCGCTGTCTGGAGCAGGCAGCAGAGCGACGAGGGAACTGTCGGGATTCATGAGGCTGTTCCTGGACTGCCGCGATCCGGTCGAACGCCATCCGGCGCGGCCGGGCCGGGCCGCGGTGCCCGGTCCCGCTGCCAATCCCCTTGCCAGTCATTTTGCCAGTCCTTTAGCCACTCTTGGTGCCACCATGCCACCACCTGGGCGGCCACGGCGGCGGGCGTCGCGATCGAGGTGTCCACCTGATAATCGGCGCAGCCGCGGTAGAACGGTTCGCGGTCGGCGAGAGCCGCGGTCACCTCGGCCAACGGATCGCCCGAGGCCGAAGCACCGCCGGCAGATGGCCCTGCCAGGGCCGGCCGCCGCTGGGCGGTGGTGGGATCCGCGGCCAACCTTTGCCGGACCACATCCGCCGGCGATGTGAGCCAGACGATCGGGCGGCCCAATCTCCGGAGTGCCTCACGATTCTCCGGCCGCAGCACAGCACCGCCTCCGGTAGCCAGCACGCCGGAAAAGCGACTGAGGAGGTCGGCCAGCACGGCTGCCTCCTCGTCGCGAAAGACAGGCTCGCCACGCTCCCTGACCAGCGACGCGATCGAACAGCCAATTTTTTCCTCGAGCACGATGTCGGCATCGCACCACTCACATCCGAGGAGGTCACCGAGCAGGGCAGCCACGGTCGATTTGCCAGTGCCGCGGTAGCCGATGAGGGTCATGCGTGGCATGGATTCACAAACCTCTCCGTGCGGTCGTAGCCGGCGGTCAACGTGACTCAGTCCGGGTGCCGCGCCGATGACGTGGCTCGTTTGAGAGCGTCACGCATCACCTGCTCGGGGGCCTCGGCACCGTGCCAGATCCGAAACTGGATCGCCGCCTGTCGAACGAACATATCGACTCCCGTGACGATCCGGCAGCCCACGGCACGAGCCTCCTTCACCAACAACGTATTCTCGGGATTGTAGACGGTGTCGAAAACGACCATGTAGGACCGCAGATGCTCCTTTGCATAGGGGGTTTCATCCACGTTGGGGTGCATGCCGACCGGCGTGGCATTCACCACGCAGTCG
>JBBAVO010000443.1:0-2057 GCA_040397635.1 Pirellulales bacterium | reverse complement strand
CCATGAGCGAACACACCTACAAAATGATCGAACTGGTTGGGTCATCTCACACCAGCATTGAAGACGCCGTGAAGAACGCCGTGGCGAGGGCGGCTGTCGATGAAAAGAAACTTCGTTGGCTCGAAGTGCTGGAAACCAGAGGGCACATCGAGGACGGCAAGATTGCCCACTGGCAGGTGACGGTGAAAATCGGTGCGACGCTGGACTGACCTGCCGAGAAAGGGTGGCCAAAGCTCCCCGAGTAGGAACACGCACATTTGTGTTTTCCCGCTGGAAAACGCGGGTTCTCAGAGGAAGGCGACGCAGAATCCGACGCAGTCGGGATTTGCAGGGAGCCGCATGGGACCGCAGGCTTGTGGCGGTAGAATGAAACTCTCAACTGCTGTCCAAGGAAAATCCCGTGATCGCGTCCCGTGTGCTCGATGAACTCAAGGAACGGCTGTCGGCAGCCTACGGCGAACGCCTGCACGCGGTTGTCCTATTCGGCTCCGAGGCCCGCGGGGATGCAAGACCGGATAGCGACATCGACGTCCTGGTCGTTCTCGAGACTCTGACCGGTGACTACGGCGAAGAACTAGAGCGGGGACTTGCGGCGGTGTATCCGGTCGCCCTGAGGCTCGGTCGCCGCGTGAGCGTGAAGCCGCTGGCACGCGAGGAGTATGAGCGGGGCGATAGCCCATTGCTCCGCGAGGTGCGCCGCGTGGGCGTGGCGGCATGAACGAGTTCATCCGCAGTCAATGGGCGAAGTCGAAGCGTTCGCTTGCTGCGGCTGAGGCAACCCTCGACACCGACCCGGACTCAGCGGCATCGAGGGCGTACTATGCCGCCTTTCACGGGGTAACCGCGGTGCTCGCGGGGCGCGGCATGGAATTCACGAAGCACACGGCGGTGCGGGCGGCCCTGCATCGGGATCTTATCCAGTCCGGTGCGATCCCTACGGATCTCGGTCGTGATTACGACTACTTATTGGATCTTCGTGAGACCGCCGACTACGGCGGCGTTGCCGAAGCTTCGCTGGCGAGTGCGACGAAGGCGATCGAGAAGGCGAGGGCGATCTTGGCCGCGCTCAGGACGCTTTTGCCGGATGACGCCGTAGGTAACGCTTGATGGACGCTGCTTGGTGCAATTCGATGCGAGCCAACGCAGCTTCTTGCGGTGGTAGCTCCCCGAGTAGGATCACGCACAACCGCGTTTTCCTGCGGGAAAGTTGGGAATGGCGTTGGCAGGCGACGCAGATTCCGACGCAGTCGGCAGTCCGCAGGAAACCGCAGGAGTTCGCATGAGTAGGCTCAGTGCGGTTGGCTCAAACCGTTGTCTGACGAACGGGCGAACGTGCATTCCCTTGGCGTTCCGGTGTGGCGTGGTGTACACTTGTGCCTATGGTAACCCTTGCCGAGATTGAATCCGCCGCCGCCGACCTCTCGCCGGCCGAGAAGCAGGAACTGATGATCTTCCTGGCCACACGGCTGCGGGCCGAGGGCGCCACGCTGCCCGAGCCACGCACGTTCACGCGCGACGAGATGGCCGGCTGGATCGAGGAAGACGAGGCGGACATGCGTCGGCTTCGGGAGCGGCCGTGAGGCTCTTCCTTGACTCGAGCGTGATGATCGCGGCTGCTGCATCAGAAGCGGGTGCGTCTCGGGAAGTCTTTAGCCTGGCTTCGGAGCGGGGTTGGCGGCTGATGACGACGCCCTACGCTGTCGCCGAAACGATCCGGAATATCGCCGGCTTTCCTGCCGTGGTAACTGCCACGTGGCTGCGAATCAGCAGCCAACTGATCACGGTCGATGACGTGCTGACGATCGACAAGCCCGCTGTGTTCCCGGTCAGCAAGGACCGGCCGATTCTCTTCAGTGCCCTGGCGACCGCAGATGTGCTTTTGACTTTGGATCGCGCCGATTTTGGCCGCCTCCTCGGAAGCGGCTTCTATGGCCTCGCCATCATGACGCCAGGGATGTGGCTTATGCGTGACCGTGAGACAGGGCACGCCCGCATCTCATGAACGGGTGAGAAACCGACTTGCGACACCCCGCGGCTTCGGGCGGGCGCCTGCGGCC
>JBBAVO010000442.1:0-2064 GCA_040397635.1 Pirellulales bacterium | reverse complement strand
TTCAGCACGCCGCCATCGAGGTCGGCCTGCTTCACGTCGGGCACCCGGTTGGCCGTGGCACTGTTCCAGCCGTTACCGATGGCCGCGGCGAGGTTGCCATCCTCTTCACGGTCGAAGGAGTCTTCAAAGATCAGCGTCCCTGATTTGAGCCAGGCGGCGTCGTCGGCCGCAGCCGACAGCGTCAAGCCAATGAACACCAGGGCGGTTGTTGTGAGCGGTGTGAAAATATTCATACAGATCACTGTACGGCCCGGGACCATTGGCTTCCATGGCGCGAAGGCGCAGCAATTCTTCCTCTCTGCGACAGCCTACCTCGGCTCCGTCGGCGGCCGCACGGTGAGTCGGGCGATAAGGTAGTCACTCACGCTTGTATGAGTCGCGTCGGGAGCACCGGGATAGAGCAGTTCACAGGGCACGTTGAGCTCGCGAAGACGTTCCTGGAGTTTCACGCCGAAGTTGACGGTATGCGTGGGGTCCTTCTGCTCGTGGCCAAGATTCGGCGTATCAAGGAAGTGCATGAACACCGGCGGGGCATCCGCGGCGGCGAGGGCATAGGGGGAGTATTCTGCGATCCATGGCAGCAAAGACTCGCGCTGGTCAAGAAACGCTGCGAATCCGCCCGTCACGCCGAATGCATAGCTGCCGTAGTTGCTGTTGGGCGTCCACTCCTTCATCTGACGCGGGTCGAGCGTGGTCTGCGGACCATCGACGGCAACGCAAAACGGGCGCGTGCTCTCGCGAGCCACCGGATCGGTGCTGGTGGGATCGGCCAGGTCTGGGTGAAACGCCAGCCAGAGCGACGAACAACCACCGGCCGAACCCCCGGTCAGGCCAATCCGGTCCTTCCGCAGCCCCCACTCGGCGGACTTGCTCCGGACGAACTGAACCGCCCGCGCCACGTCGTACATCGGCCCACGGACCGGCGGCACCATACCGTCGGCTTTGGCCTGGACGATGAACCGATAATCGACCGCCACCACCGAGATGCCAGCCTTGAGGTAGGCCTCCAGCGCACCGACACCCCGCCGCGTTCCCGTGCCCCAGCCGCCGCCGTGAATGAAGACCACCACGGGCGTGGGCTCCGGTGAGTCGGCCTTCCAGAAGTCCAGCACCTGGCTGAAATGTGGACCGTAGGCAACCAGGCTACGAGTCGGCGGCACGGCATAGGTGTTCATGCGAATCAACCGCAGGATTTCGCGGGGGTCCGAAAGCCCGTGCGGATGATGCCCCTCTGTCGGCTGCTTGAGCGGACGGAAGAACAGCCCTTTGCTTTCGAAGACTTTCTGAATCACTGCGCCGTGTTCGGCAAAGGGGACGATCTCGTCCTGTCCGCCGGCGACATAGATGATGCCCACGCGTGCCGCGGCGAGCTTCTCGGCGAGGGCAACTGAGTTGAGCGTGGCGGCAGTCGCCTGCGACTCATGGCAGACAGCCTTGTCCAGATAGAGGCACGACACCTTGCCGGGGTTTTCCGCCGCCCACCGCAGCGCCGGCACGCCCTCGCGGCCCACGCCCATCAGCACCACCTCACGCGAGAGGCCAAACCGCGCTGTCATCTCGCGATACACGGCGTCCCAACGGGTCTCCTGGTCGGGTGCGCCGAGGATCGCATCGGGCTCGATGGCGACGACGTGGAATCCCTGCTTGACCAGCTCATGTTGGGTGCGGGCGAGGTTTACCAGCGACGGGCTCTCGAGGTCGTAGAGCGAAGCCGCGAGCACCCAAGGGCGGCCCGATGAGGCTGTGGCGGGAACCAGCACCTGCGCGTTGGCCGTGCCGATCGGCACAGCGCACATCGCCGCGCCGTTATGGTCGCTCGCGGGGCCTGGAAACGGCGCGGCGGCATCCGCAACCGCCAGCGATGCAAGCCAGAGACAAGCTATCAATGCCGCCGCCCAGCCACGTATCATTCCACTCTCCGCGATTGCAAGGCGTATGCCACTGGGGCCGAGTCACGCGACTCAAGGGACGATGTCGATGTCGATCACGTTCGGACCCGGTTTCACGGTCTTCTTGAGCGTGGATTTGTCGCCGTATGCAGCGGGAATAGTGAGGCCTTTCAAG
>JBBAVO010000441.1:0-2068 GCA_040397635.1 Pirellulales bacterium | reverse complement strand
CGCGGGAGCGACAGCGGCGGCTCCATCAGCCGGTCGAGCACGGTCGATCCCGTAGCGATCCCCTCGAACCAGGGCCGCCCTTGCCCGTCCCGAGGCGATTTGTCCCCGGTGGCGGCCTCCACCAGCCGGGCGAGGCCAGGCGACCCGAGTTCGCACCCCGGCCACGACACCACGACCACGTCGCCGCTCTCGAATTCCTTGACGAACTCCTGGTAGGCCCGCCGCGGACCGAATTGCAGCGGCACCCAGTCGATCGGCGTCGTCGCCTCGACCGTGAGCACCTTGAACGCCGAAAACGCGATAAAGGGCGCGGCGGCCGCCATCATCACAAGCGTGCAGACGCTCATGATGAACCAACGGGTCCAGCGCGGCCCTTCCTGGGGCGATGGCGTGGCGTCGTCAGACACATCCATGATGGGCAACGTGTGGTCCGGAAATGGGAATAGGGCTGAGGATCAGCGTGCCGCGAGCACTGTGCCCAACGGCACGTCGGCCTGCTCCTTACGATACTCATCTCCGACGTAAAAGAGCAGGCGCCTGTCCTTGAGTACGCTGCCCACGGAGATGGAAGCGGTTCAAAACCCGATCAAAACCGCTCTGTCGAGTGTCACAACCGGCACAAGCCATACAAGGCGAGGACGCTCAGATAGACCGGGTGCCTCAGGAATCGGTAGACACTTTGTGGCACGAACGGTCGGGACGTGGGCTGTGCCACTGACTCGGTCTCGATCATCGGCCCAGGCCCCCGGCTGGCGGCGCAGCAGGTCCACCACCCGGCGGCGTGGCTCGCACGAGGATGTCGCCGGTGATGCGGAGCTCGTCTGCCACGCCAACGACGCCCCCCAGCTTCTTGTAGGGCTTCATACCGAAGTCGGTCTGCTTGATGACGAACATGCCACGGAGCCTGAGCCACTCTCCCCGCTGCTCGACTTCGACGGGGATCATCACCTCCCGCGTCACGCCATGCAGCGTAAAGGCACCGATCAGTTCATAGACGGGCGGACGACCCTGCACCTGCTGCTTCGAGGAACCGGCGGAGCGGATCTGAAAGGTGGCCGTGGGGTGCCGGGCGACGTCGAGCACGTCGGGCCCGGCCATGTTGGCCTGCACCTGCTTTTGCGTGGAGGCATCGGTTTCGCCGGGCAGGCCCAACGCCTTGCGGGCCTCGGCGGTGTCGGCGGTGAAGGAACGCATGTCGAAGACAAGCATGCCGGCCTGGTCGGCCGCGCCGATCGCGACCCGGCCCGCCTGGAGGAGGCCCGCCACCGCGTGGTTGTGGCCGAGCCCGGTCTTGCCGACGAACACATAGACGCGGCTCGTGGCCAGATCGACGTCGCCCGGTGCTGGCGGAACTGCGGCCGGAGCCGGCGAAAGCCGCGCCGTCTGTGCAACCGCGGGCGCCGCACCGCCGACGGAGATCAGGGCTGCTGCCATCAGGGTAAGGATTGTCGCTTGCTTCACTGGATCGCTCCGGCTTTGCCTGTGGACTCAACAGTTTGGAATCCTAACAGCCCGGCTGAAAAAGGCTGAAATGCCAGCACTCGCCCATGGCCGAAAGCCTGCGACATTGTGTGCCGACGCCAGCGTGTGCCAAGCTGTCTGCTCGCACCGCCACTTCCCTCGTGTTCAGGCAGCCACACTCCATGCCCGTCTTCGACTATTCGTTCACCGTGGAGGCGCCGCTCGAGGCGGTTCGTGACTTTCATCACGACACAAGCGCGCTCAAGAAGCTGACGCCCCCGCCGACGATCGTGCAGCTCGAGTCGATCGAGCCACTCGGTGAGGGATCGGTGTCGCGGTTCACACTCTGGGTGGGGCCGCTGCCGCTGAAGTGGAAGGCGGTGCATCGCAACGTGAGCGACCGCGGGTTCACCGACGTTCAGGCCGAGGGCCCGGCCGCGAAGTGGGAGCACACGCACACGTTCGTGCCTGTGTCGGCGGGTGTCACCGAGATCCGCGAGCACATCGAGTATGAGCACAAACGCGGCTTCTGGGGGCTCGTGACCCGCGGGCTGTTCTCGTGGCCAAACCTCTGGTTCATGTTCACCTACCGCAAGCTGGCCACGCG
>JBBAVO010000440.1:0-2068 GCA_040397635.1 Pirellulales bacterium | reverse complement strand
TCGTCCACGGTGGCGATCTCCTCCCGCGGCGGCCGCGGGCCGCTGCCCGCCGTCCATTCAGGCCAACGATGACCGAGGTAGGTGATCGCGGCAAAGATGCCGGCGGTCGCGAGGGCATAGGTGGCCAGGTAGAAGAGCGTGGCGCTCAGGCCACCGAGGCCGAGGGTCCACGAGGTGTCGGCCCCGGCAGGGCCATTGCCGGCGCGGGCGGAGGCGGCGGCCGCCGCAGTGGCGATGCCAACCAGCAGATAGCCGGCGTGGGCGATCGAGGAGCAGGCCAGCAGACGGCGGAGATTCCGCTGCAGGAGCGCCATGACGTTGCCGACAGTCATCGTCACGGCCGCCAGCGTGGCGGCCAACGGCCAGAAGAGCGAAAGGTGCGCCATGGCGGCGCCGCCCACGGCGGCGTCACCCGAGTCGGTCGGCAGGATTGCCAGCGCCAGCACCCGCACGAGCACGACGATGCCCGCGACCTTGGGCAGCGTGGAGAGCAGGGCGGCGTTCGAAGGGCTCGTGCCCTCGTAGACATCGGGCGCGTAGAACTGCATCGGCACGGCCGCCAGGCGGAAGGCCGCTCCCGCCATGGCCATGCCGATGGCCACGGGCAGCAGCACGGTCGCCATGCCGGCCAGCGGTTCGGCCGCGGAACGCAGGCGGGCGCCGATGATCGCCAGGCTCGTGGAGCCGCCGATTCCGTAGAGGCAGACGGCCGCATACAGGAACAACGCCGAGGCCACCAGCGACAGGAAGAAATACTTGAGGCTTGCCTCCTGGCCGTGTGCGTCGGTGCGCTTGAGGGCCAGCAGGATGTAGGTGGGGATCGATACCAGTTCCAGTCCGATGAACAGCAGCACGAGGTCATCGGCCACGGCTGTCAGCGAGAGACCGGCCAGCAGGATCAGGAACGTGCCAGCCTCCTCGCAGGTGCCGCCGGTGTGGAAGCCACCGCCGAAGCTGTTCCCACGGGTAACAGCACTGCGGAACAGGTCCCCAGCCTGCACGAGGGCGAGGATCGCTCCGAGTCCCAGCACCGTCCAACGGATGTAGGTCGAGAAGGCGTCGATGCGGATACCCCCCGACTCGATCCATGCCCCATCGGCCGGCTGTCCGCCGGCCACCAGCATCGCCGCGACGATGCCCACCACAGCCACGAACCAGCCGCCGCGCAGGCCGGCGAAGGCGCCGCCCAGGAAGGCGATCAACGCCGCGGTCACCAGGATGATCTCGGGGGCGAGCAGGAAAAAGCTCTGCAATGAACTCATGTTCGAAGTCATGGACGATCCAGTGTCAGTTCCGATGTCAGGAGGCGTGGCTGTCGGGGGGCCCGATGGTCGTGGCCCACGACGCGGTCCGCGACGTGGGCGGGCTGAGGCAGGGAGTCGCCGGTGTCGAGCGCCCGCATGGAAGCGTCGAAGGCGGTAGTGGCTCCGCGGGTGGAGGCACGCAGCACGGCCGCGGGCGGCGCGAGGAATGTCGCCGGCGCAAGCCCGATCCAGAGCACGAAGACCGCCAGCGGCGCGAGAGCTGCAATCTCATACCACTCGAGGTCGCAGCGATCTGCATCTCCGTCTTGGCCAGCTGAATGGTGGCCAGCTGAATGGTGATCATGGGCGTCGTGACTGTGGCCACCGTGGCCATGATCGTGTCCGGTCGCGCCATGCCGCGGCGGCTCGCGGGTGCCGCCGAAAAAGACCCTCTCGACAGCCCAGAGCATGTACCACGCGCCGAGCACGACGCCGGCCACGGCCGACACCGCCATGATGAGGTAGGGCACGCGGTACGACTCGGCAACACCGGCCCAGGCCCGCTGGAAGGAGCCGGCGAGGATGAGGAACTCACCCACGAAGCCGTTCAAGCCCGGCAGCCCGATGCTGGAAAACGTGAACAGCATGAAGAGCACTGTGAGCCAGGGGGCCTTCGTGGCGATTCCGCCGAGGTTGGCGATCGACCGCGTGTGGAAACGCTCGTAGATCATGCCGACCAGCGCGAAGAGCCCGGCCGCCGACAGTCCGTGGTTGATCAGTTGCAGGTTGGCACCCTCGACGGCCACGGGCTCGAGCGCGAACAG
>JBBAVO010000439.1:0-2071 GCA_040397635.1 Pirellulales bacterium | reverse complement strand
CCTCGCTCGCCTTCGACACGCTCTATGCCGAGGGGCAGCGGCGGTATGTCGAGAGTCTCTCGCCGTATGCCCGGCAGTTTGTGGGGCAGGTGCCGAAGCCGATCTTTGAAAAGATCGAAGGGCTGTCGCCGGCGGTCGCCATCGAGCAGCGGGCGACCGGCAGTACGCCGCGATCGACGGTCGGCACGCTGACGGAAATGTACGACTACTTCCGCGTGCTGGCGGCCCGGCTGGGCGTGATGCACTGTCCTGAATGCGGCACGCCTGTCGGGGCCCAGAGCGTCGATGCAACGGTCGAGCGGCTGCTCGAACACGATCCGGGCACGCGGCTGCTGCTGCTCGCACCGGTGGAACTCCGCGTGGGCCAGTCACCCGAAGCTTTTTTTGCGGGACTGCGGGCGGCTGGCTATGCCCGTGTGCGGATTGAAGGCACGACGCAGCAACTCGATGAAAAGCCCACGCTCGACCGCAAGCGGAAAAACAAGATCGAGATCGTGGTCGATCGCGTGACGGCCAGTCCGACCGAGCGAAGCCGACTGGCCCAGAGCGTGGAGACGGCCTTCGATGCGGGCGCGGGCACGATGCTCGTGGCGCGGGCGGTCGAGGGTGTTGATGAGGCCGACTGGCCGGTCGAGGTGCACAGTCGCCGGCTCGCCTGCGCCTCGTGCGGCCGGGGCTTTAAGCCGCTGGAGCCACGGCAGTTCTCGTTCAACAGCCCGCTCGGCTGGTGTGCCACCTGCGACGGCCTCGGCACGCGGACCGGCATCGAGCACAAGTCGCTGATTCGCGATCCCTCGCTCTCGCTCGGCGCGGGGGCCCTCGACCTCTGGCCGAGCCTCGACCGCGCCGACTGTGGCGCCGTGAGCCGGGCGATGCTCGAAGGCCTCTGCGCGGCGACGGGTCTGCCGATCGACGTGCCGCTGGCCGAGTTGTCGGGCCTCCAGCAACGGGTGCTCTTCGAGGGCACGGGCGAGAAGTGGATCGAAGTGAGGCGGCCCGCCGCTTCCCGCAAAAGCCTACCCTCTCATGCAAGCCCGCAGCGCAAGCAAGGGTCTGCCCCTGCCGACGTCTGGTTCTCCTATCAATTCAAAGGCCTCGAAGCGGCCTGCGAAGAGGCGGCCCGGATGGTGACCGGCCTGCGCGGCAAGGTTGACGCCGTGATGGGCGAGGTGCCCTGCAGCGAGTGCGGCGGCAGCCGCCTGGCCGACGTGGCCAGCGCCGTCATGCTCTGGGGCCGCTCGCTCGACGTCTGGTGCCGGATGCCACTGGCGCGACTGCAGCAGGCGCTCGCCACCGTCTCGCTCTCCGAGAGTGAGAAGAAGATCGCCGGCGACCTGCTCCGCGAACTGAATGCCCGCGTCGCGTTCCTGGTCGATGTGGGCCTCGAGTATCTCGACATGGCTCGGCCGGCAGGGAGCCTCTCCGGCGGCGAGTTGCAACGCATTCGCCTGGCGGCCCAGGTGGGCAGCGGCCTGACGGGCGTGCTCTACGTGCTCGACGAGCCGACGATCGGCCTCCATCCGCGAGACACGCACCGCCTCATCGCGGCACTGGGCAAGCTTCGCGATCTCGGCAACACGATCGTGGTGGTGGAGCACGACCGCGATGTCGTCGCCGCGTCCGACCACGCCCTCGACTTCGGGCCTGGCAGCGGCCGCGAGGGGGGCACGATCGTGGCCCACGCCGCGCCCACGAAGCTCGCCACCACGAAGGCGAGCGTGACAGGGCCGTATCTCAAGGCCAAGAAGGCCTGCGACGCGGTGCTGGCCCGCAAACAGAAGCAGGGCCGCCGCGAGCCGGCCTCGTGGCTGGAGGTCCGTGGCATCCGTCATCGCACGCTCCGCGGGCTCGATCTCAAGGTGCCGATGGGCGTGCTGACGGCGGTGACCGGCCCGAGCGGCTCAGGAAAAACCTCGCTCGTGCTGGAAGTGCTCTGGCGGAGCCTGGCGCGTCGGCTGCATGCCGCCCGCGAGCAGCCGGGGCAGCACGATTCCGTGAAGGGCCTCGAAAAAATCGACAAGGTGATCCTCGTCGATCAGGAGGCGATCGGCTCGACGCCCGGCTCGACGCC
>JBBAVO010000438.1:0-2079 GCA_040397635.1 Pirellulales bacterium | reverse complement strand
GGATCCTCGCGTTCCCACGAACCTGCCGGAAAGATGTCGCCCAGTGCCGCCAGTCGGCGGTCGGCCCGGGCCCGGATCGCGGCGGCCTGTTCCGGAGACAGTTCGAGCGCCTGTTGCTCGTCGTGCACGCGCGGCTCCACCAACGGCACCACGGTGAGCCGGTGGAAGCCGGCCGCCGCGAGGACGATGAGAAACACCCGCACTGTGCGTCCGAGGCGATGTTCCATGAAGTGGTCCGCTGGCGAAAGACGCCGCTAGGCCCTCCCAAGGTTCATGCTTTCGTCGATGCCCGCGCGAGCCGCGGTGTATCCGCTGACGATGCTCTCCCAACCACCCCGGGCCCGGAGCATCCGCTCGATCAGTTCGCGAACCGCGCCCCGACCGCCCGGCAGGCTGGTGACGACCACGGCAGCGGCCCGCAATTCTTCACAGGCATCGGCGACCGCCGCCCCCACTCCGCACCGGGAGACCACCGGGAGATCGGGCAGATCGTCGCCCATGAACGCCGTCTGCTCCCACGACAGCCCGCATTCTTCGATGATCGCTTCGGCCACGGTGAGCTTGTCTGCGACTCCCTGCCGCACAAACTCGATGCCAAGTTCCGCGGCGCGCCGCTCCACGATGCGGCTCGAACGGCCCGTGATGATGCCTGTTCGCCCGCCGGCCCGCTGCCAGCCACGGATTCCCAGGCCGTCGCGGATGTGGAACGTCTTCAGTTCCACGCCATCGTCGCTCCATGTGACGCCGCCATCGGTCAGCACGCCGTCGCAGTCGAGCAGCAAGAGCTGCACTCCGGCCAGACGTCGGTCGAGATCGGCGGCTGATGTCATAGGGTTCATTTCGGAGCGAAAAAGACGTTTCCACGTATCTGCAGGGGAAGCCTCGTCGGCTCAGGCGGCTGCGGTGCCGGGCAGTGGCAGGGTGTCGTCAATTGTGTCACCAGTCGTGTCGCCCGTGATCACAGTGGCCGGTTCGGAGGGCACGAGGCCGACGAGATCGACGATGTCGAGCAGGCCGAGAGGACGGCCGTCGGCATCAACCACCGGCAGTTCGCTCAGCCGCCGCGACTCGAGCACCGCCACGGCGTCGCGGAGCCGCAGGCCCGCCGTCACCGTCGTGGGCCGACTCGTCATCACGCCATGGATCGGTCCATCGATGGCGGCGTCGTTGCGGTGTTCGAAGAGTCTGGCCAGATCGCTGTCAGTGAAGATGCCCGCCAGCATGCCGGCATCGTCGATGATCATCACGGCGCCGGTCCGCCGCGAGGGCAAAGGCTGCGAGAACACGTTCCGCACCGTCTCATCCGGCCGGGCCGTCCGGCACTGCGCCAGCGGCCGCATCGCGTCGTCAACCCGCATCAATTGTCTCCCCAGGCTGCCCCCGGGATGCCGGGCCGCGAAGTCCTCATGGGTAAACCGCCGCAGGCTGCTCGTGACCAGCGCCAGGCTATCGCCGAGCGCCAGCAGGATCGACGTGCTCGTGCTGGGGGCCAGGCCGAGCACGCATGCCTCGCGGACAGGGCCGGTAGCCACCACGACCGCCGCCGCACGTCCGAGCGTGCTGTCGGCCCTGCCGGTGAGCGCGATGATCTTCACACCTGCGGCTGCGAGGTGCGGCAGGAGCCGTGTGATCTCCTCCGTCTCGCCCGACTGCGACAGTCCGAGCACGATGTCGTCGCGCCGCAGCACTCCGAGGTCACCGTGCATCGCCTCGGCCGGATGGAGGAAGTGGCTGGGCGTGCCTGTGGAGGCGAGCGTGGCCGAGATCTTCTGGGCGACGAGGCCCGCCTTCCCGATCCCCGTGACGACAACCTTGCCGCTGCAGCCCGCGATCATCCGCACAGCGCGGCAGAACGCTCCATCGAGTGCGCCGGCCATCCGCAGGACGGCATTCCCCTCGGCGCGGAGAATCTCGCGGCCGTGGTCGAGCACGTCGGCGTCGGAGGGCGCTAACTGGGAGCTTCGTTCATCAAGCGGGAGTGTCAGGGGCGCGGTCATGGTGGAGTCCAGCCGAGGGCATGCGCGCGGAACCGCCGCGCGGGGGCGGGACTATAGGCCGACTGGGCAAACGCCGCAACGC
>JBBAVO010000437.1:0-2082 GCA_040397635.1 Pirellulales bacterium | reverse complement strand
AGACCAAGGGTGTTGATGGGAGCCACCTCCTTCCAGGCGGATGAGACGGAAGCCAACGAAGTGATTGCATAGTGGCGGTCGAGTGCGGCCTCCATGCCGACTTGAGCCGCATCGTCAAGGAACCGGATGAACGTGGCTGCATCGCGGCGGGCGATCAGCCAGCGGACAACCGCGGCGCTCTGGCCGTAGAAGATTCGCTGCCGCGCAGAGTCGGCAGGGTAATTCTCGAGTGAGAACAGATCAGCGGCTGACCAGACGAGCCCGCGCCGTCTGGCGTCCTGAAAATCGGCCTCGTGCCCCTGTTGCTTCTCCTGGGTGTCGAACAGCAGTGCCAGTCCCTCGTCGGCCCAGCGGGGCGGAGCGGCATGAACAAAATGGTCGGCGAGCACGACGTGGACCAGTTCGTGATCGATGGCATCGGGAACGATCTCCGGGCCGTCGCCCATGACGTCGATCCTGCGGGCGACCACGCGGTCCCCTGCAAAATCGAGCGAGGTCGCCCCACGGGCCTCGGCAGGTGAGCCGCCCACCGCCTTCTCAAACGAGTCGGCAGAGGTATGCATATGAATCTCACAGCGAACCAGCCACGGCTTGGGATGCGTTTCACCGAGGAGTTGGGAAAAGGCCTCTCGCCGGATCGTCTCCGCATGCTCGCGGATGATCGCGGCACGCGAAGGGCTCGTGCCGACGACGATGATGTTTCCCGTGGCCGCGGGGTGGGCGGTGGTTTCAGTGGCGACCGAGACTGCGGCGTCGTCGGCCCGGCTCTCGGCGGCGGCTGATCCGTATGCAGCCAGCAGGGCGAGGAGCATCACTCCCAGGCGTGTCTTCGCGACCCTCATGCCGCCACGCGATCTGGTCTCGGCAGGGGCGGTCACCGGCAGCTTCGGCGGATTGGGAAGGCGATGCATGAGCGGTGTGCTCCACGAAGGCGGACAGGCGTGCGAGCTGGTGCCGGGCGTTCAGCAGTTGCACGACTGACTCTCGACTGACGGGACGAACGTTGCACGTTGCGTGCCATTTACCCGGTCGGCTCATGGGTCCCCGATGAAAAGGGGCGTTTTCCGCGAGAAAAACAGCAACAAGAAAATTCCCGTTCATGGGGCCTCGGTCGCGTTCTGCACAGAAACAGGGCAGCGAGTGCTGCAGCGGGGAGCACCTGCCAGAAACTGGCGAGGCCATACAATCCCCTGGCATGCGAGTCTTTCCCTGCGACCGTTATCTTCTGCCTCTGCCGGATGGCCACCGCTTTCCGATCGACAAGTACATGCTCCTGCGACAGCGGCTGGAGCAGCACGCGAGGGCAGGGGAGCCGCTTGAATTCATCGAGCCTCATGCCGCCACCGATGACGAACTGGTCCGCGTGCACACGCGGGACTATCTCGGCCGGGTCATGGCGGGCACGCTCTCGCGGGACGAGGTGCGGCGGATCGGTTTCCCGTGGAGCCGCGAACTGGTCGAACGTTCGCTGCGGAGCACGGGAGCGGCAGTCGATGCGGCGGCCGCAGCCCTCGAGGATGGCATCGCCGCGAGCCTCGCCGGAGGCACGCACCACGCCGGCACCGACTGGGGCGAGGGCTTCTGCGTGTTCAACGACACGGCCGTGGCGGCCCGGGAAATGCAGGCCCGAGGGGCCGTCGAGCGGGTGCTGATCCTTGACTGCGACGTCCATCAGGGCAATGGCACGGCGGAGATCTTTGCCGACGACCCGACCGTGTTCACCATGTCGATGCACGGTGCCCGCAACTTTCCACTGCGGAAATATCCCAGTTCGCTTGATGTCGCGCTCGAGGATGGCACCGGCGACGACGAGTACCTGCGGGCCCTGTCGGCGGCCCTTGTGGAGTCGTTCGACCGTGCCCAGGCGGACATTCTGCTCTACATCGCCGGGGCCGATCCCTACGAAGGAGATCGGCTCGGCCGGCTGGGGCTGACGAAGGCCGGATTGCTGGAGCGCGATCGCATGGTCCTGGCAGCAGCCACAGCTGCCGCAACACCGGTAGCCATCGTCTGCGGTGGTGGCTATTGCCAGGACCTGGAAGCGATCGTTGACATTCACGCCGCGACGATGCTGCTGGCGGC
>JBBAVO010000436.1:0-2098 GCA_040397635.1 Pirellulales bacterium | reverse complement strand
TGTCCAGGTAACTGGGTGGAGGTTCAAGTCCTCTCTCGGGCATTTCTTTGGCCGCTTTTTTGATGGCCTCGTTTGTTCCCTGCGGCTTTTCCGCAGCCTGCGGAACATCTCCCCCGTTGCTCCCGTTTCCGGCTTCGGTAGGATTGTTCCCGAGGCTGTAGCTCAGTCGGTAGAGCATCGGACTTTTAATCCGTTGGTCCTGGGTTCGAGTCCCAGCAGCCTCACTTGATTCACGCTTGGGGATAACTACCTGCCGCCGCTTGGGTTGAGGGCGATTCTCAGTGGGCGGCGGAGGCGGGCCGGAAGGGGCGCTGTTAGGTGAACTGTTACCTACCGCCCCCGAAAACACCGCCGCGTCGGCCCGCATGTTCAACTCGCTGGTCACATGGCTGAACGACCACGACTCGGATGTCTTCTTCGTCGGTACCTGTCGGCTGACCGGGCCGGTTGTGAATTCCCGAGAGCCGGATCGCGCTGGCGGACGGGTGCGGAGAGTCGTACGGGAGTCGGGGTTGAATTGAGCGATCTCTTCTACTCACCCGACCACTTGAACATGCTATCGAGCAGTTCCGTCTGCTGGAGAGCGTCCACGTGGCCGTCGCAGAACAGAGCCATGAAAACGCCCTGATGACGTCGGGCGGGGTAGTGGGTCGTGTCTGCGTCCAGCACGTAGGTGCCGTCGAGCTGCTTCCACGGGCCTCTCGGTGCAGCAATCTTGGAGTTGACACACCCGGGCGTACGGCCATGGTCCCAGACGATAATGACCTTGGAGGTGCCGTTGCCGGATGAAATAGTCGGAAGCGTACGGCCGTTGGGGCCATTCGTGACGTAATTCATACCGTAGCTGCACTGGAATTTCTGCCCGTAGGTGACGCTCTTCGGGTCGATGTCATAGCCCTGAGGACACGAGAAGATCGCCAGGTTCTGCTCGATGTACGGCCAGAGGATGCCTCGCCGATACCCGTCATCGACCGTTTTGCAGACGTTCGAGCTGGGGCGATTGTCATAGGGTGCCCACCAGTCCTCGTTCGGGCCGGTATAGGTCGTCGCGCTCGTCAGCGAGTTGCAGTCGACGTCGGGCTTCTGGCCAGTCAGCGGATCAGCGGTCGTGTTCAGGTCGGGGCAGCGTCGATATCGCGGCAGTTTCCCTCTGGCCTCGTGATAGTTCTGGCACGCGATTCCGATCTGTTTGAGGTTGCTCATGCACTGGTTCCGCGCGGCGGCAGCACGTGATGCCTGAATCGCGGGTAGCAGCAATCCTGCGAGCGTGCCGATGATCGCGACCACGACGAGCAGTTCGACGATGGTGAACGCCGCGCAACGATAACCGCTGCGCTGTGCGGACATGTGCATGGGTGGGCAGTCGGCGGGGGGCATGAAGGCATCGAACGGATGCGTTGGGGGACAGAAGGGCGGACGGTTGGTGGGCCAGATCGTAGAGGCCGCCGGCAATCAGCGATTACCGGGTACAGCCCCAAACACCTCGGCCTTGCTCACGGCCTTCGAAGCCAATCGCTGCAAAAGCGGGTTTACGTACCTATGACCGTGAACGCGATCAAGCAAGTCTGGCCCGCTCGCTGCTTCGATCTCGCGGTTGAGCTGGTCACGAACCCGGCGCATCTGCTCGACCGCCGTCTCCTGCTGCTTCTGTATCTCACTCATCGCCGATCACCTCACGAGGATTTCGAATTTCGAGGACCGGATACCCCTGCTTCAAGTTTACCGCGTTGAAGGCGTGAATGCGCCGCAGGTTGACGATGTGCTTGAAGTTCCAGCTCACGAGTACGTCAACCCGAGCCGCCGTCGCAATGGCGATATGAAGGGCATCGGCCCGTTGGTTCTTTCCCACGGCGCCGTCGCGGATGTATTCGGCTGCAAGCGCCTCGGCTTCGGCATCGAGCGACAACACCTCGATGAGCGACTCAGGGATCCGCTCCAAGTGCGCACGAACCGGCACCGGGGCTTTTTCCAGTTCAACCAGCGTCACCTCCGAGATCACCATCGCGTATTCACCCTTCGCCATGGCGCTCACAAGGCGTCGGGAATGGTCGAGGAACTCCACGTCCTCACAGCCACCAAACACCGACGTATCGACATA
>JBBAVO010000435.1:0-2100 GCA_040397635.1 Pirellulales bacterium | reverse complement strand
GCGATGGCCACCACTCGATCGCCGAACTGATCGATCTCCAGATCAACTCCGATCCACGTCGCGGTCGCTCCGCGGCGATGCCGAACAAGACGGTCGATCTCGATGCCACCGTGCTGGCACAACTCGACCAGGAGGGCGTGACGCCGGAGACCGTCCCCGCGGACGGCCGCCGTGTGCTCGTGAGGCAGATCGGTACGCACGGCCTCGACGTGACGGCGAGCGTGCATCCCGAGATCGCCGCGATCGCCGTGCGGGCGGCGCGGGCCGTGGGCCTCGACATTGCCGGAATTGACCTGGTCGCCCGAGACATCGACCGCTCGCCGCGAGAGCAGGGTGCGGCGGTCTGTGAGGTCAACGCTGGGCCGCAGTTGATGATCCATGCACGTCCCTCGCAGGGTCCCGGCCAACCGGTCGGCGAGGCGATCGTGGATCTGCTTTTCACAACCAGCGCCCCCGGCCGGATCCCCATCGCAGCAATCGTGGGATCACGGCCCGGAGCAGACGCCACCGCCGCGTCCACGCTCACCGCGAGGATGCTGGAGCGGATCCTGCTGGCCGCAGGCAGAGCGCCGGGGCTCACCTGCGGGACGGGCAAGTGGCTAGCCGGCTGGCAATGTTCCGCAGAGCCGAACGTCACCGCCGATGCCGCACGGGACCTGCTCGTCTCGCCCGACATTGGCGCCGCCGTCTGCGAACTCGACTGGCAGTCGCTCGCCACGAGGGGATTTCCCTTCGACAGCTGCGACGTGCTCGTGATCGACCGACTCCAGGCCGCTCTGGCGTCGCGTGCTGATGCGGCAGCCGGTGTGTCACCGCTCGCGGTCGTCGAAGCCCTCATCGACACAGTTGCCAACGCTGGCACGATCGTGCTCGTCGATGGCGACACCACTACCGCCGACCTTGTGGCCCGAAGCGGTCGCACCGTGATTGCGGTCGAGCCTCCGGCGGACCCGGCGACCGTGGCCGCCGCAGTGGCCACGGCACTCGGAATTCCGCCCGACGCGATCAGCAGCGGGCTCGCCGACTCACAGGCTCACACCCGCGGGATTTCATAGCCTTCGCGGGGCTTTCGGGAGGCGAACGCCGCCGCCTGGTCGTCGCCGACGATCTTCTCCGCGACCGGGTCCCACTTGATCGTCCGGCCCAGCCGGGCTGCGATCGCCGCCAGGTGGCAGGTGTTCATCGCGATGATGTGGCTGTAGACGTCTGACACTGGCAGGCCGCCCTCGCGGATGCAGCGGTAGAAGTTCTGCTTGTGCCGCTCGAACGGCTTGCCCTTGTAGAGGGCCTTCAAGTCGTCGTCACCGAACTTCTCCTTGTCCCAGCCCTCCTCGATCGGCGTGCCTGTGATCTTGGAACGGTTCACGAACAGCCGCCCCTTCGTGCCCTCGAAGAGGATGCCGTTGTCGCCCCGGCTGGTGACGATCAGTTCCGTGCCGCTGGAGAACTTGCATGGCACGGAAAAGTCGTAGGCGGTGTTGTAGCAGTCGTCAACGAGCGGATAGCCGTCCTTGAATGGCACCGGATGCTTGGCATCGACACCGTTGATCTCGATCGGCCCCTTCCCCTTGGCATCTTCCTTGAGCGCCCACTGGGCGATGTCAACGTGGTGGGCGCCCCAGTCGGTGAACTTGCCGCCCGAATACTCGTACCACCAGCGAAATTCATAGTGGCAGCGACGGTTGCGGAAGGGCACCTTGGGAGCCTGTCCGAGCCACATGTCCCAGTCGAGACCGCCGGGCACATTCTCGATCGGAAACGGCCCGCCGACCGGGCTCGAGCCGATCCCTGCCGTCACCCGCTGGATGTCACCGAGCAGGCCCTTGTGAACCAGATTCACCGCGCGGCAGAACTGGTCCTTCTGAGCCCGCTGCTGCGTGCCGATGAAGAACTGCAGCTTCGGAAATTTTTCAGCGGCGGCCCAGGCGAGTTGGTTCTCCTCGAGCGTCAGCGACAGCGGCTTCTGGCAGAAGACGTGCTTGCCCGCCTGCAGCGCCTCGATCGCAATCTTCACGTGCCAGGGGTCGGTGGTGACGATGCTGACGACGTCGATGTCCTTCCGCTCGAGCACCTTGCGGTAGTCGCCATAGGTGTCGGCCT